>JAIRXP010000066.1 GCA_031268215.1 Bifidobacteriaceae bacterium
TGGGCCACCCTGGACAAGACTTCCGGCCAGGGCACGGGGACATACTCGTTCAAACTGAGTGCCACGACCACCCCCAACACGACCGGCGCTACGCGCACCGCGACCATCACCATCCGCTACGAAGGCTACTGGCAAGAACACCAGATCGTGATCACTCAGCCGCCAATCAAAGCCTCGACGTTCTCATGGACGCCCGGAAGCGGAGGCGGAACTTATACGCTCAAGGGCACGCCGAACGCCGCTTGGACGGCGGAATTGTCCGCGCCGTGGGTCACAGCCAGCCCGTCCAGCGGAACCGGAGCTGCCACCATGCTCGCGCTCACCGCCACGCCAAACACCGCCACGTCGCCGCGCACAGCGACGGCAACGGTCAAGGCTTACGGTGTCCCGCTGTGGGTCGTCAACATAACCCAGGGCGCCGCCTCCTCGACGACGGCCAGCGCGCTCTCGCTAACGCCTGGGGCTAGCGGCGGAACCCATACGATCACGGGCACACCGAACGCCGCTTGGACGGCAAGCTCGTCAGAGCCGTGGGTGACAACCACTCCTTCCACTGGGACCGGAGCGGCGACCGCGATCAAGCTAACTATCGCGGCCAACACTGATGCGGCGGCCCGCACGGCGACCGTAACAGTCAAGGCCAATAGCGGGGCAACCATCTGGGTTGTCAACGTCACCCAGGCCGGCGCGCAAGCCGAGCAGGAGGACGTTTGGACTGTGGGCCCGTACGGCTGGACTTCACCAGCCACGATCCCTGTCACCACCACCAAAGCCTGGACTGTCACGGCGTCAGCGCCGTGGGTCGCGGTCTCGCCGGGGTCCGGTACCGGCAACGCCTCCATCAAGGTGAATCCCGCGCCGAATCCATCCACCGCACCGCGGTCGGCGACGGTGACGGTGAAGATCGCGGGGGTCACGACTGACGTGATTACTATCAACCAGTCGGCCGCTCCCCCACCTGTCGCCACCACCTGGACGGCGGGCGCGGCGGGCTGGAGTTCGCCGGGTACCCTCAACTGGTCAACTTCCCTTGATTGGACGGCCGCTGCCTCCGCCGAATGGGTGACGGTCACGCCCGGGTCAGGGAAGGGCAACGCCTCAATCAAAGTGAACGTGACTAAGAACACATCAAAGGCAGCCCGTTCAGCCACGGTGACGGTGAAGATAGGCGGTGCCGTCGCCGAAGTCTTGACCATCAATCAGTCGGGCTGACCTTCAGGCCCAGTCGAGCGAGCGCCGCACGGCCTTTTGCCACTGCGAGTAGAGGTATTCGCGTTCGCTGGCTGGCATTGAGGGAGGCCAGCGGCCGCCTTCATGCCAGTTGGCCCGCAGTTGGTCTGGCGAATCCCAATAGCCCGCGGCCAAGCCGGCCGCGTAAGCAGCGCCCAGCGCGGTGGTTTCCGCGACCTGCGGGCGGACCACATCAACCCCCAGGATGTCGGCTTGGAACTGCATCAGCAGGGCGTTGCCAACCATACCGCCGTCGACCCGGAGTTCGTTCAGCGCGGCGCCGTCTGCGGCGGCCGCGTCCAGCACGTCACGGGTTTGGTAAGCGGTGGCTTCAAGCGCCGCCCGGGCTATGTGTCCCTTATTGACATACCTGGTCAACCCGGTGATTACACCGCGGGCATCGGTCCGCCAATAAGGGGCAAACAGACCCGAGAAGGCCGGCACCACGTACGCTCCGCCGTTGTCCTCAACCGTAAGGGCCAAGGTTTCGACCTCCGGAGCGGTCTTGATCAAGCCCAGATTGTCGCGCAGCCATTGGACCAATGACCCGGTGACGGCGATCGAGCCCTCCAGCGCGTAACGCGGCCGGTGGCCAGCTAGTTGGTATGCCACCGTGGTCAGCAAACCAGCCTTGGAGAACACCACCTTCGGGCCAGTGTTTACCAGCAGGAAGCAACCCGTACCGTAGGTGTTCTTGGCATCGCCTGGGGTGAACGCGCATTGGCCAAACGTGGCCGCTTGTTGATCCCCCAGAATGCCCAGCACCGGCACACCGGCCAAGAGACCCTCAACCGACACTTCACCGAATTCACCGACCGACGGCCGGATTTGCGGCAGAACAGCGGGCGGCACGCCATAGGCCGCGGTTATCTCCCGGTCCCATTCCAAGGTCCGCAGATCCATCAGATTAGTTCGCGAGGCGTTAGTGACATCAGTCCGGTGCTGACCGCCATTAGCTCCGCCAGTCAAGTTCCACAACACCCAGGAATCAGTGGTGCCAAAGAGCAGTTCACCGTCTTCGGCGCGCTGCCGCGCTCCCGGCACATGGTCCAATATCCAGGCGATCTTGGTGCCCGAAAAGTAGGGATTCAGTGGCAATCCAGTGACCGCACGGAACCTTTCCATTCCGGCATCCCCGGCTAGAGCCTCAACGTAGTCCACCGTGCGCGCATCCTGCCAGACGATCGCGTTGTAGACGGGAACACCGGTGGCCTTGTCCCAGACCACCGTCGTTTCACGCTGGTTGGTGATGCCAATCCCGGCGATGTCTCTAGCCGACAATTCGGCTTTGGCCAGCGCTACAGCGATGACCTGGCGGGTGTTGTCCCAGATCTCAACCGGATCATGCTCCACCCAGCCTGCCCGGGGACAGATCTGGCGGTGTTCCATTTGCCCCACCGACACCACCAGGCCCGCATGGTCAAAGATGATGGCGCGCGTCGAAGTAGTGCCCTGGTCAATCGCCAGCACAAAGCGGGTCACTTGTCTTGACCGCCCACTTCACCGTCCACCGCGCCCACGATTGGACCAAGGTCTTCCATGGGCGTCAGGCCCTGGGCCTTCAGGCGGACCGCTTCCGCTTCGCGGTCGGTCGGCAACTCCGCGGCAGCCCCTTCCGCTTCGACTCGAGCGGCGTAGCCGTCCACCTCAGCCTTGACTCTGGCCTTATTCCACCCAAGGTGAGGAGCGATCAACTGGGCTATAACTACCGAAGCCGCCCGGCCGGCATCGGGCACCTCATGGTTGAGCCGGGTCCGGCTCATCATCACGTCATCCAGATGGATAACACCCTCATGGGTAGCCGCGTAAACCGCCTCCGCCTTCAGATAGTGCTCGCCACCCGTGATCGGTTCGCCGAGGGCCGGATCGGAGTCAATCAGATCTGTGATCTCACTGACCCGCGAGCCGTACCGCCCCAGCAAATGGAGCGTCCGCTGGCGCGACCAACCATAGGCTCGCGCCAGTTTGGGGGCATTGTTGCGGACGGCATCGAACCCCTCCGCGCCCAGCAGCGGCAAGTCCTTGGTGATTGACGGCTTGGCCCGGGCCGCACCTCCAAGAGCGAAGTCAACAGCGTCCTCTGCCATGACGCGGTAGGTGGTGAGCTTGCCACCAGCGATCATCACCAACCCCGGCAGCGGCGATGCGACCGTGTGCTCACGGGAGATCTTGGCCGAGCTGGTGCCCTCCTTAGTTCCCGGCTGCAACAACGGCCGAAGTCCAGCGTAAAAGCCAATGACGTCGGTCTTGGCGAGCGGACGGGCCAGCAGCTTGTTGGCCTGTTCAAGCAGGTAATCGACATCAGTTGATGTTGCGACCGGGTGCTCCAGTGTGGGCTCATGCCACGGCGTGTCGGTGGTACCGATCAGCCAGTAATAGTCCCAAGGGATGATGAACAAGACCGATTTCGCGGTCCGCGAAATGATTCCCATCTGGCCATTGATTCTGTCCCTTGGCACCACGATGTGCGAACCCTTGGCCGCCAAGACCTTCAGCCCGCCATTTCGTCCCGCCAGGGCCTCGGTCTGCTCCGTCCACACACCGGTCGCGCCAATCACGTTCTTGGCCCGCACTTTGATGACGTCACCTGTCAGCAGGTCTTTGACCAGAGCGCCATCCACTTGGCCGGATCCGTCGCTGGTGATCTTGACTACTTCGGCGCGCGATGCCGCGTGCGCACCATAGGCCGCCGCCGTCCGGACCAGCGTCAGAGTCAGGCGGGCGTCATCGACCTCCGAATCGAAGTAGCGGACCGCGCCAACGGCCGCTGAGGCCCTCAGGTCCGGGAAAACCCGCCGCAGTTCCTTGGCGAAGAAGTGTTTCTGGATAGGCAGGGCCCGCCGCCGTCCGGGCGTATGGGCCAACAAGTCATACATTCCCACGCCGGTCGCCACGTAAGGCCGTTCCCACAAGCGGTGAGTCAGGGGATAGATGAACGGCACCGCCTTGACCAGGTGCGGAGCCGTGGTGGAGAGCAGTCGGTCGCGCTCGGTCAGGGCCTCGTGAACAAGCTTGAAATCAAGCATGAGCAGATAGCGCAGACCACCGTGGGCCAGTTTGCTTGAGCGGGAGGATGTGCCGGCGGCCCAATCCTGGGCCTCCACGATCCCTGTGGTCAGACCGCGGGTCACCGCGTCTACCGCTATGCCGGCGCCGGTGACGCCGCCTCCAATTACTAGTACGTCCAGTTCCCCATCCGCCATGGCCTTCAGGGCGGTAGCGCGCGCGGGAAGGGAGAGTGCCGAATGATCCATCTGTTGACGCTCCTTGCGTTTCCTCGGCTAAGCGACCACCACTTCCATGGTGCCACTCCGCGGCCTGATCCTCCGGGACTTCCAGTGGTGCAGGCGGAGAATGGACAGGCCCTCAGCGCTGAGTAGTGGCAGGATTGTGGGAATGTCACGCGATTTCACGGTGCGCCCGGCCCGCTCCCAGGATGTCCTGGGCATCCGGGACCTGACCGCACCATATGTGGATCAAGGGCTCTTGGTGGCCAAGGCCCCTGTCAGTTACTACGAGTCACTGCCGGAGTTCGTGGTGGCAGATGATGGTCGCGGCCAGATCATTGGCTGTGGCGCCGTCCACGTGATCTGGCGGGGACTAGGCGAACTCCGCACGCTTGCGGCGGCCGGTCCCTGGCGGGGAAGGGGCGTAGGGCATCGCTTGGTCGAGGCGCTCATCGACCGGGCGCGCGAATTGGGCCTAGAGAGACTCTTCTGCCTAACCTTTGAGGTCAGCTTCTTCGCAGCCCACGGGTTTGAGCCGATTGATGGCATTCCCGTATCCCATGAGGTCTTCGAACAGCTAAGGCAGTCGCACGATGACGGCGTGGCCGAATTCCTAGACCTGGCGCGTGTCAAACCCAACACTTTGGGTAACACACGCATGTTGCTCCATTTGAGCGGCGGCGGGTAGGTCGCCGGCGACCAAAAAGGGCCTCCTAGCCCGACCTTTACCTGCCCTTGAACGGCGTGCCTGTCACCGGCCCCGCCAGCGCGACCATAGACTTTTGGTGTGAATCGGCTTATCCACCCAGTGGGTCCTGAGCCGGCCGCCGTCTACTGGCGGCGCCGGGCCGCCCTCCTAGTGGGCGCGGTAATCGTGATCGTTGTGGCGGTGATGATCATCAAAGCCCTCGCCAGCGGCGGTTCATCTTCAGCCAACACAACGCCATCGCCGTCCAAGCCGGCCGCTACTCAGGCCGCCGGGGACGCCGGCGCCAATGCCCCGGCCTGCACCAAGGAACAACTCGCGGGCGGCAAGCTCGCCCTGGATGCTGACATCTTGCTGACCCATGAAAAAGACGCCTATCCGGCCGGCGAATCCGTAGCGCTAACCGCGCTGGTCAAGAACATCAGCGCCAAAGACTGTTCGCTGCGCAATAACGCTCACAATGTCTCCCTTAACGTCGCTTCCGGATCCGACCGGATCTTCGATTCCTCCGACTGCGCCGCCAAGGTCCCCCAAGACTCCGGAGATGTGATCGTCATAAAGGCGGGCCAAACGGCGACCATTCCGGTTCTCTGGGATGCCACACGTTCTCAGCAAGGTTGCCGGGAAATCGCGGAGAAGCCCTTCCGTAACAAGGACGCCAGCTATGTGGCAGTCGTCAAGGTTCTGGGCGTAGTTTCTGACAAAACCCAGTTCCTGTTGATCCCGTGAAGGTTATGTTGGGGGCAACATAGCCCTGGTCGCCGCTGCTGGCTCTCACAGTCCGCCCGTCCACCGCGTGCTTTCTCTGATCGCCTGGCTGTGCTGACCGCCGAATACGGCCGGGGTGAGTACTCTGACACTGTCCCTGGGCAGGCCATCAGCTATCGAAGGCGTACTGAACATCCCGCCTGGTGAGCGTGAAACCCTGGCGGTGGTAGGCGGCGATGGCCGGCGCGTTATCCGCCTCTACAAACAAGCGGACTTCTGCCACGCCTTGCCGTTCTAGGTGACCCAGACCAATCTCTAGCAGCTTGGTTCCGAGCCGGCGTCCTTGGGCGCTCGGATGCACACCGATGGCATAGATTTCACCGACGCCATCCACAATCTTGGTCCAGACGTAACCAAGCGGTGAGCCGATCTTCCCGTCTGCCAGGACCGGCGAGGCGAATAACAGGCCGGCCGGATCAAACCAGCCTTCACCCATCCGCCGGTCCAAGTCAGCGACGGTCAGTTTGCCTTGTTCGGGGTGGGTGTCGAAGGCGGCGGCGTTCAACTCAATCCAGGTACCGCGGTCAGTGCGAGGGTCGAATGACCGCACCTTGTAGGTGCCCGCTGAATCGCTGGTCCCGGTTTCCGAGGGCAGGATCTGATGGCCGGCTCGGTCAGAGGACATTTCCCAAAGCTCGCGAACAGCCCGTAATCCCACTGATTCAGCCACGATTCGCGCCGCCCCAAGGTCGCCGTGGGCCCATAACCGGACCTTTGGAGTATCAACTGTCAACGCATGCACAATGGCTTTGGCCAGCCCAAACCGCCGGGCCCCGGGCGCGACGGCGAGTTCCGCGGAGACCCCCTCCGCATCGCGTTGGCAGTATCCGGCCAGCTCGCCGTTCTTCCAGGCCAAGATGTGCGTCACCGATGGATCGCCATCTGTCAACGCCATCAATGGTGCTTCACTGATCGCTTCGATGCCATCGAATTCACGCACCTGGCGGACCAGGTCAAGGACCTGGTGGCGCACAACCACCTCCAACGGCCCCACTATCTGATGCAAAGCCTCGTATTCAACTGCCTTCATGTCTCCCCCGCTTCACTATTCCAGTTTGCCTTGGCGCCACGAAGCAGCCGCCCGCTCCAAGGCCTCCGCTGTTGTGAGCAGGCCCTCCGCCCGCCGGGTTACTGCGGTGGCTTCACGCGGCCGTGTTTCATCAAGCCAATCCGCGTCCAACGCTGAGCCGGTGGACAAAATGCGAGCGAACGCCGCCGCCCGCTCCAAAGCCACATCCAACTCGCCGGTGAAGACGCCTGACAACACCGCGTCCGCCAATGCCAGCATCTCTTCCGGCCCAGGCGGCTGGGCCGCTCCGGCCACCACTTGCGCCACCTGCTGACGTTGTTCGCCAAGTTTGTACCGGTCCGCCACCGTGAGTGGATCCCGCCGCACCCACTCCCGCAAGGCGTAAACCCTCCATAAGGCACCGGGCAACGAATCTGACGGTGCCTGCGACCACAATTGGGCCAGGGTCTCAATGCCCTCGTTTTCCACCAACGTGATCAAACGCAGCGCCAGATCCGGGTCATCCGGGGCCTGGTCACGGGCTCTGGCCACCAGACTCTGAGCCGACGCATGAGCCAATTCGGCCTGCACGGCGGGGTCAATCCCCCCAACCAGTTTGTCTGCGTCACGTGGATCAAGCATGGCCGGACGGCGGAACTTAGGCTGTGGGCTCACCCTTACTAGCCTGCCACACCTGGAGACCGCCACTGCGGGCGACCGACGTACTGGACAAACTGGGGACGGCGGTCTAGCAGTGACGTGAGCGGAGATGGCCCTGTGATAGCCGCCTCTGCCAGAGCACGACGCTGCCTGGCGGTACGCGACAGTCAGGCCGTGTGGATCTCATCGAGCCATGCGTTGACAAGGGTGATGGCCTCATCCAGGCCCATCGTGAGTCCCGCTTGGCCGGCGGCCTTGTTGAAACTCGCCGTCCAGTGGGGATAGGGCACGAGGCGGTCAGGCCACGGGCGAGGCGCGCGGCCCAATTGAGACGCTTCGTCGGCGCGAACCGTGAAGATATCCACAAGCGCGCCCCTGATCGCCGTAGCGGTCGGTTCGCCGGCGGCCTTCGCCAGGCGGAGGATGAGTACCAGGTCCACAACATCGTGCGCCCGGTCATTGACGTAATCAGGCGGGTTATGCGGGTCGGTGGCGGCGTGGACCTTCTGGGCAATCTGGTATCGCAGTTGGAGCGCGGCGAGGCGATCCGGGGTCAGCAAGCCAAAACCAGCCAGCGACGGGGGAAGTACCATCTCCGCCGCGTCGCCCGCCGAACCCTCTGCGGGCGAGATTTCGACCTGGATGCGCCTCCAGGTCACTCCGTTGAGCTTCACGACGACGTCAAAGCGCCGCGGCTTGACGACCTTGTAGGGCACGTCGATGATCTCCACAGGACCGCGAGCGAGCTCCAGCGGTCCCCACCGGCCGTCCAGGACCGGATCAAGCGCCGCTATGAAGTCGTCCAGATCACCGGTGACCAAGCCGTCCAGGTCGGTTGTGGTGCGGGTTTGACCAGGCAATTTGTGCTGTAACAAAGTGCCACCCTTGAGCAGGAACCGAGGACGCTCCTGCCGATCTGTAGCTTGTTGCAGAACCGCTGCCACAACCGTGGTGGCGATGAGCCATCCGAGGCGGCCGCCGCCGGAATGGAGGCCCTTCTCGGCCTGCGCTATCCAGTTGTTCAACACTGTGGCCGACCGGGGTGCCTTATCCTTTGCTTTCAGGCCGCTCAATGCCGCCCCAAGGTTGTAGGGACTACCTGATTCCATAATCACGGTCCTCCAACTTCTTGGCCAGACGCTCCCGCTTCGGGGCGGGCAACAAGCTCGTACGCCCAGCACGCTCCAGCGCTTGCTTGATCAGATAGGTGGGCACCCCCCAGTCAATGCAGTTGTCGATGGTGGTGGGCACCTTGGTGATAGGAATCTGTTCAAACCAAGTCCGCTGCTCGGGACGGAGGTCGTGATGGTGAATCACGTAATCCTCTCCACCGCTTCTTCTCAGACGCCTGGTCTTCGCGACGTTGACATGTATCTCGCCTGGGTTGATGTCGCTGATGTCCCACGCCGCCAAGGCTGTCTCATGGCTCAGGCACGCCTCCGGCGCCCCGGTCCACAACACGGCCAACGCCCAGTTGTCCCATTGGGTAGCTGGAACTTGCGGGACCCGATAGACACCGTGTGCCACGCGTTCCAACCTGCCACGGGCAGTCATCTGTGCAACTTGGGGCTGCGGCACGCCCGCCTCCAAGGCCTGGGCGAGCGTGACGAATCCGTGTTGGTCGATGGCGACCTCTCGCAGCCGGTCCAGGTAGGTCACCACTTCGCCTCGCATGTCAAAACCATACCATAATCATATGGTTTTGCCAGATGCGAGGGTGTGGCGAGCATACCGCAGCGAGACGGCCCTGGCAGATGTTCAGGTCACCGTCCTAATCTCCTGACCGTTCCCCGGTCGGTGTCGATGTCCCATATGCCCACGGGCGCCAGCGGGTCGCCGGAACGGTAACCCACTACGGCCAGGCATTCCACTTGCGTGTTCCCGAAGGCCGTCGCTTCGGGGCGGTGCATGTGGCCGTGCAGCGACAGCAGCGGCTGGTACCGGTCAATCAGGTCGCGGACGTTCTTGTCGCCGGTCACTCCGAAGCGGCTGACCTCTAAAACCCCTGTTGGCCAGTCGTGGGTGACCAGAACGTGGGCTCCCTGAGCCAGAGCTTCGCGCGTCTTCGCAAGCTCGGCGGGTGTGTAGTGCCCGGCGCGTTTGCCCTGGGCTGGGCGGCGCTTGCCTTCGCCGGCCTCGCGGAAGGCTCGCTCCCCGTAGATGCCGGATAGGAACGCGATCTTCAGCCCATCGATCTCGATCATCCCGGCGCGTCCCAGGTA
>JAIRXP010000071.1 GCA_031268215.1 Bifidobacteriaceae bacterium
CCCACGGCCTACCAGCCGGACCACTACCCACCCCAACCCGCACCGGCTACATCTTCAAAGGCTGGTACACCACACCCACCAACGGCACCCAAATCACAACCACCACCACCATCAACAACGACACCACCCTCCACGCCCAATGGGCAGCGGCGGCAACCTCCGGAGGAAGCATCCTGGACCAGATCCGCGCCTTGTTGGGCCTGTAACAGGTTCGGCACCGGCCTCGCTAGCTCCTGATCGGGTTCTTTATCGGATTTGGGACCACCAGCCCGGGCGTCGGTGCGAATCGTCCGGGAGAATTTTCTCACCGGCGATAAAGCGAAGGCCTGGCGGGGACGCAAGCGTTCCAAGAGTCCAGGCCAGCACTAACACAAGTTGGGTACTGCGTGTTCAGTGCCAAGGATTTACAGAGCCAGGCTGGCTCGGGGACTGGAGTGGACCCAGTCTCCGGGCCAGCCCGGGGTATGTGACGGCTGACTTACCGGGGCACGCCTGGTGCGACCGGCTTGCCGCCAGGCCACACCCGCTGGTGCCGCAAACTCCTGAATCCCGTCAACACGGTCCTTCCTCGGTTGAACCGCCCGGACCAGCGTGATACTCGTTCGACCCAGTAGTGGCTTGCAAACACCAGTTACCCTTGCCGACGCGGGCCATGGTCATCTGGATTCCAGTTGAGGCGGAGCTGATCAGTTGACCAGCAGCGGCGCAGTCGGATTCGCCAGCGGAACAAATGTAGTAACTGCCGCCGCTAACCACGACCTTTGGGTCGCCCGGTTCGCCAGCCGTGTACCAGGACGCGACCTCATTCGCCACGACTTCCAGTTCGCCTCGCACCGCGGCACCGACTCCAGCGGCGACCTTGTCTTTACCAGTCACCCCTTCTTCGAACTCGCTCTTGGAGTCTTCGCCGCAGCCACCTAGCGCGAACACCAGGAGGCCCGCCGCGACGGCCGCGAGGGCGGCGCTGGACCGGTGCCCCGCCGAATCACGATGAGCACGGAACCATGAGCCGGAATGACGTAGCAACACGGGAAACACCCTTCGAACGGTGCAATCGTGATCGATTGCGGTCATCGCCAATTGTGCCAGAGGCCCCGGTCAACCTTCGCGGAGCCGCCCCGGAATGGCCTCAGGTCAGATTTGGCCAACCAATTCCGCTGACGGGCGGAGAGTGTCAGCGCCTAGCACCCAACGGGCGGGGCAGACATCTTCCGGGTTGGAGGCCACCCATTGCGCTGCCTTGACCTTACGCAGTAGGTCGCGGGCATCGCGGCCAACGGCTCCGTCGGAAACCTCAATGGCTTTGATGGTGCCTTCTGGGTTGATCAGGAAGGTGGCGCGTTCCGCTAGGCCGGTTGCCTCGATCATGACACCAAAACCGCGTGTGACCTGGCCGGATGGGTCTCCCAACATGGGGAATTTGATGTCCTTGACGGCATCCGACGTGTCATGCCAGGCCTTGTGAGAGAAGTGCGTGTCAGTTGAAACCGAGTAGACCTCGGTCTGCAGGGCTTTGAATTCGTCATACAGCGAGGCCAGGTCGGCCAGTTCGGTAGGACACACGAAGGAGAAATCGGCCGGATAGAAGAAGACCGCTGACCAGGTGCCCAGCAGGTGCTGATCGGTGACTTCGCGGAAGCCGCCGTCAACGAAGGCGGTGGCAGTGAACTCAGGAATGCGGGTATTGAGGCTAGACACGATTCGGTTTGGCCTTTCTTGGTCTTCGGTTGGTCTTCAGTAGTCACTCTTCAGGGGCACGATGCCGTGCGCTTCAGTTTCCGCCAGACCTCACGCCCCCTACCGGGTCCCCTTTCAGGGCTACCTGGACCAGTCTAGGACAACGGTCCGCTCCGAGTTCCAATCCTGAGTTCTGAGTGGAAGTGCAACGGCCCCAGGGCGGCCCAGCGCACGCGCCGGCGCGAACCATGCACATGCCCGGGCAGAGCTACACAGGGCCCGGCGGTAACACCCCGGAGGTAGGGCGATGAGTAATGTCGTCGGATATGCGCGGGTGAGTACCCGCGAGCAGAATCCCGAAGCCCAGGAGGACGAGCTGCGCGCTGCCGGAGCGACGCGCGTGTTCGTCGAGCAGGGCGAGTCCAGCCGCGTCAAAGACCGGCCACAGTGGCTCGCCTGCCTCGACTATCTGCGCCCCGGTGACACCCTCGTGGTGCGCCGGCTGGATCGCATCGCCGGCAGCGAGAGGATGGCCATCGAGGCGATCAGCAACCTAGCCGAACGTGGCGTGAACATTCGGAGTTTGACCGAGCCCGACATCGACACGACAACGCCGATGGGCGGAGCCCTGTTCGGCATCGTCGCCATTTTCGCTCAACTCCGCGTCGACACGATCAGAGAGAACACCCGGCGCGGTTTGGAGCAGGCACGCGCGCAGGGCCGGGTCGGCGGCCGACCCTCAGTGATGACACCCAAGCGAGTCACGGCAGCCGCGCATATGCGGGCCGAGGGAAAGACCATCATGCACATCGCATCCGTGCTCGAAGTCGGCAAGTCGACGGTGGCTCGCGCACTAGCCAAACTCAACGAGGAGACCCCCGGAGCGGGCCGCTGCTACATCACACGAGGCATCACCCGCCAGCTCTACCGCCACCTGACGCGAATCACAGCTTGACGCAGAAGGGTCTGATTGGGAGACGGGCCCAGCAAGACGGCACACCGCGGAGCGAAGCCGCCGATTGGCCGGGGTGGCAGCGAGCACCCTCAACGGTCCCGAGCAGCAAGACGCACGAACCGCGCTACTGACCGAGCGCTGACCAGAGACAATGCGGCGGCGATGAAAGCCGCTATGACAACCGCCACGAAACCGGCCCGGTAGCCAGCCCAATCGATCAAACCGCCGGACACACTTGAGCCAATCGACACACCAACTCCAAGCGAAGTACCCACCCAGGCCAGGCCCTCCGTCAGGCGCCCAGGCGGAACCAACGACTGCATCAGAGTGTTTAGGTTGATCAGTGTTGGCGCTATCGCCAAGCCGGCCGCCAGCCCTGCCACGGAGAGAAACACCACTCCCTGGGCGAACAGCAGTGTGACACACGCCCCTGCCAACAGCCCCAGGCAAACCACCCATCGGCGCACTAGTGATGACACCCAGTTACGTGAGCCATAAGCCAGTCCACCGGCGGCGGAACCCAGTGACATGGCCCCCAACACCACCCCCGAGAGGTGTTTGACCCCCCATTCGTCCGTGGCCGCCACCACCGTCAAGTCGCTGGCGCCAAAGAGCAGCCCAATCATCGCCGTTACCAGTGCTACCACCGCCACGCCAGGTATCAGCAGGATCAGTTCCCGCAGCACGGCGATGAACTTCCCGGCGATTGTGCTCGGCCCTGTGCCGGTCCCGGGCTTGGCCAGCGTGACCGGCGGTTCACTGGCGCGCAGCGAGTAGAACCAGAGTGATCCGGCTACGCCTAGAACGACTGGCGCCACCAGTCCGGCACTCGGCGCGACCTGTGTGCCCAGGAGCGTGGCCATCACCGGCCCAATTACGAACCACAACTCGTCAAGAGTCGATTCAAGGGAGAACGCAGTGTGCAATTGCCGAGGGCCAGACACCACCAGATTCCAACGAGCCCGGACCAGCGCACCTGGCGCCCCACCGGTCAACCCGCAAATCGCGGCCGGAGCGAACAGGGTCCAAATGGGCGCTTTGATTGTGCCCAGGACCACCACGACGGCCAGTGCCGCCGCGGAGGTCATGGCCATGGGCAGCATCACGCGGCGCTGCCCGTACCGGTCAACAAGGTTAGCCAAGACCGCTGTGCCTATGGCCCAGGCGATCACGTTGGAGGCGGAGATGGCGCCTGCCAGGCCGTACTTCCCGTACTGCTCGGAGACCATGACGACCAGCCCAATCCCGGTCATGGCCCCGCCGGCACGGGCCATCAACGCCGCCCCGCAAAAGGCGGCCGCGCCTGGGATTTTGAACAGATCTAAGTACGGACGCATTGGGTGTCAAGCATATTCCTTCAGGCCGGACGGCGAACTCCCGCCAGTCCTCCGACCAGACGACCACAGACCCAGCGACCAAACGACCGCTCACCCGCGACCAGGCCGGTTTCTTCTAACCGGGTCGGCCCGCTTGCTGGGACTTCGGAGTGTGCCAGCCGCCGCGAAACGTTCCTCGATTCCTATACAGCGAATCTGGTTAACCGTGACGTCATTCAAGTCGCCCACATTGAACGGGCACGCGAGATGCGTCAACTCATCCGCCTAATGGCTGCCCAATCCGGCCAGCTCCTTGTCCCCCAGGTCCTGTCCACCCGAGTTGGCCTGCCAGTTACCACCGTTCGCCGCTACCTAGACTTGTTGGAAGAAGTGTTTCTGACTAAGCGGATCCCCGCCTGGTCACGTAACCTCTCACCGCGGGCCACCGGCACCGCCAAGAGCGCCTTCGTCGACTCAGGCATCGCCGCGTCCCAGCTAGGTCAAACCGCGGAAAGGCTTAGCCGGCCGGACCGTCGCCATCGACGTCAAGGGAGCCTCAACGGTCCGCGCGGACGATTTCCGCGGCATCGCCCATCTTGAAGACCGGCTAGGCAACGACCTGATAGCTGGCCTGGTTCTCTACACGGGCACGCAGACGGTACCTTTCGGCCCTCGGCGCCGAGCCATGCCGATCGCCGCGCTCTGGGAACCGCTCGCCTGATCAGGCAGCCAAATGCGGCGCCGGCGGCGAGCCAGACGGCCGGTTTGGGGGTTTCCCCATCCGCGACGCACAATGGATGTAGCGGTCAGCGCTGACCGCGCCGACAGATCGGGGGAAAGAACATGCGGACGTACCTGGTGACCGGGGCGGCCTCAGGGATCGGGCAAGCCACGGCCGAATTGCTCAAGGAACGCGGCTACCGCGCGATTGGAGCTGACCTTAAGGGAACCGACATCGAATGCGACCTGACCACAGCCGACGGCCGCATGGAGCTGGTCGACCGAACCAGCGAGCTGTCTGGGGGCCAGCTCGACGCGATCATAGCGGTGGCCGGGAGTTCGGCGCCAACCGCGGCGACGGCATCGGTCAACTATTTCGGGATGGTGGCCACGCTGGAAGGGCTGCGGCCCTTCCTCAGCGACTCGTCAGCGCCACGGGCGGTGGGTGTGTCCTCGACAGCCAGCCTGCAGCCGACGGACCCAGCCCTGGTGGACATGATGCTGGCCGGCGACGAACCCGCCGCGTTGGCCCGCGCCAAAGAGCTTGAGGCGGATCCCCGGTACGGATTCCTCATTTACTCATCATCGAAAGAGGCTTTCGCCCGCTGGGTCAGGCGTTCGGCCGCGCTCGACCGCTGGGCCGGCCGGTCTATCCCGCTGAACGCGATCGCACCAGGCGTCATAGAGACGCCCATGACCAGGGAATTGCTGTCCACGCCGGAGGGCCGCGAAATCGCCTTCAGGTCAACGCCGATGCCGCTCAACGGGCCGGCCGCACCACCATCCGCTCCAGCCCGGTTGCTAGCTTGGCTGGCGTCTGAAGAGAACACCCACCTTTGCGGTCAAGTCATCTTCGTCGACGGAGGCACCGACGTGGTCACCCGCCACGACACCACCTGGTGACAACTTGGGGCCACCGGCCGGTCCTCGGCGGCCCGCGGGGCTAAGTTTGGGGACATGAAACATGTGATCGGAGTTATCCCCGGGGTGGCCCCGTTCCTGCTCATGTCCGGACACCAATTGGCCGATGCCGCTCGCCTCCTACCAGCCACCCGCCCGGATCCGGTTGGGGACGGAATCAGCGTTGTATTGGCCAAACCCGGGGCTCCCGCCCCACCCGGTGCTGCTTGGATACCAGCACGCTCGGCTCTTCCGGCTCTGCCGCCGCAGACTCAACCCACCGCTTTGCGGGCGGTGGCCGTGGCTAACTGGCGCGACCAGTCGCGTTTCTGTCCCGCCTGTGGCGGCCCGGTGGAGCCGGCCCGCCTCCATCAGCGGGACGTAAGCCCAAATGATGGCCCTGGCCAGGAGGGCTATCTGTGCCTGTGGGAAGACCGGGCGGTCTTCCCCCGCACCGATCCGTGCGTGATCACAGCGATCTTGGATTCCGCTGACCGGCTGCTGCTCTCCCACGCCGCCAATCATCCTGATGGCCTGTACACATTGGTAGCTGGCTTTGTCGAAGCTGGCGAATCCCTTGAGGACGCTGTCCGCCGCGAAACCCTCGAAGAAGTCGGAATCGAAGTGGACGCAATGCGATTTATCCGCTCCCAGCCCTGGCCATTCCCGGGTTCTTTGATGGCCTCATTCGCCGCTTGGGCCAGCGCCACTGAAATCGCCGTTGACGGCGCGGAGATAACCCACGCCGCCTGGTTCACCAGGCCCGAATTGACCCACGCCCTCGCTTCTGGCCAAGTCACCTTGCCAATGGACTATTCCGTGGCTCGCCAGACCATTGAGACCTGGCGTTCTGGCAACTTGGTGGGTCTGTAGGCTGACCCGCCCAATCAGGAACGATGCGGCAGTTGCGGGACCACCTGACCGGCCGCTTCCATGTCTTTGCGCAAGTCGCGCGGTAAAGCGAAAGCTAGGGCGCCCGATGCCGCCGTCACCTCTTCGCGGTCCTTGAAACCGAGTTCACCGAGCCGGTCAAGCACCTGTTCAACCAGTACTTCCGGCACCGAAGCGCCAGATGTCAAGCCGACAGTTGACACGCCAGCCAACCAAGCCGGATCAATCTCATCAGCCGAATCGACCCGGTAAGCGGCCTTCGCTCCATGCTGAAGCGCCACCTCTACCAGCCGCACAGAATTCGACGAATTGGCGGACCCCACCACGATCATTACCCCTGAGCGGCGGGCGATCTGCTTGACCGCGCCTTGGCGGTTCTGCGTGGCATAACAAATGTCATCCGAGGGCGGATCCGTCAGCCCTTCAAAACGCAGACGTAAACGCGCCACCGTGGCCATGGTTTCATCAACGGACAGCGTGGTCTGAGATAACCAGGCGACCTTTGACGGATCCGACACCTGGACGGAATCGACCTCACTGGGAGAACCGACCACTTGGATGGCTTCCGGTGCCTCCCCGGCCGTTCCTTCAACCTCCTCATGCCCTTGGTGTCCAATCAGGACTATTGAATAGCCCCGACCAGCGAACTTGCCCACTTCCCGGTGAACCTTGGTGACCAAGGGACAGGTCGCGTCAAGCACTTGGAGTTGGCGGGCCTGGGCCTGGGCGCGGACCGCTGGTGACACACCATGAGCGGAGAAGACCACCCGGGCGCCGCTCGGTACCTCATCCAGCTCCGACACGAATATCACTCCCCGGCTAGCCAGCCGGTCCACTACGTGTTTATTATGCACAATCTCTTTGCGGACGTAGATTGGGGCGCCATATAGCTCTAGCGCTTGGGCCACCGTCTCGACCGCCCGGTCCACTCCAGCGCAGTAGCCGCGCGGGGCGGCCAGCAGGACTTTCCCCACTACGCGGCTTCCCCATCCGGGCCGGCACCGGCGGCGGTGCCGGTGTCGGTGCCGCCGCCAGCGGCGGCGGGGCCAGCGCCAGCGGGGGCGGCGGCGGAAGGAGCGGCGCTGGAGCCAATCGGGTCGCCAATGGCCGTGCCGGACAATTCGGACAGCCAGGCCTGTTCGGCCAGTCGCTTGACCCCAACCAGCATGGCCCGCCCCAGGGTGAAACTGACCCAAGCGAACGCCTTCAGCGCCAGGCCAACGGGCCATTTGGTCCAGGCATAACGTTCCCGCGCCACCAGTCTGGTGCCCGCCGGCCCCTCCGGTTCAAGCACAAAAGCCCATGAGAAGTCAAAGGCCGGATCCACGTCCGCGTGACCATCACGCGCCGGGTTGCCAAGCACCAGAGCACGCCGCGGTTCAACCAGATCAACTGTCAGTTCAACCGATTCCGTCAATCGCACCGAATCCCCGGGCGCCACTCCTTGCCATTCCGGCACAATCACACTGGCTTGGTCCTCCCCGGAAGGCGGGACCCGGCGGGACGGGCCACCGCAGTAGAAGCCCGCCTTGTCCTTGCCAATCTGAGCCAGCCACGGCCACACCGCGCTTGGCGGGGCATCAATTCCGACGGCCCGCGTGGCCTGCAATCCCGGCTGCGGCACCAGGCTGTCGCCCGGCAACACCGCACGTTGTTCAGCGACCGTGGCACCCCAACGGCGCTGCCAATGCCAAGCGGCTGAAGCACCCAACCCAGCGCCGGCCATCGCCAGATGCCAAAGGACAACTTTCGCTCTGCTTTTCGCCATAAACCCAGTGTCCCACTTGCCATGGCGGTCCGCCGCCCGGGCTGGGTCCCGCCCGCCCGGAGACATGGAAGAATTGGCTTGGCGGAACCGAACACCATCACCAATCGAAGGAGCCTGGCAATGGCCGAATTCCTGTACAGCGACATGCTTCCGACCGGCGAAGACCACACCCCCTACCGGCTGTTGACCAGCGATGGCGTCGAATCCGTCGAAGGGCCCGGCGGTCAGTTCCTTAAGGTGAGCCCTACGGCACTGGCCTCGCTGTCCGAGGCTGCCATGCACGACATCGCCCACTACCTACGACCAGCCCACCTACGGCAACTGGCCACCATTCTGCAAGACCCAGAGGCCAGCGCCAACGACAAGTTCGTAGCGCTGGACCTAATGAAGAACGCGAACATCGCCGCCGGGGGGATCTTGCCAATGTGTCAGGACACCGGCACCGCCATCGTTATGGGCAAGCGCGGCCAACGCGTCTTGACCGAAGGCCCAGACGAACAGCCCCTATCGCGGGGGGTCTACGAGGCCTATTCCAAACTCAATCTGCGCTACTCCATGAACGCGCCCTTGACCATGTGGGACGAAGCCAACACCGGCACAAATCTGCCTGCCCAGATCGAACTGTACGCGGACACCGCCCCCGGCCACGAACTCTCCTACAAATTCCTGTTCATGGCCAAGGGCGGCGGTTCGGCCAACAAGTCGTACTTGTTCCAGGAGACCAAGGCGATCCTCAACCCGGGCTCACTGATGGAATTCTTGGATGAAAAGATCCGCTCGCTGGGCACCGCGGCCTGCCCGCCCTATCACTTGGCGGTGGTCATTGGCGGAACCTCGGCCGAATACTGCTTGAAGGTCGCCAAGTACGCCTCCGCGAAATATCTTGATGAACTGCCCACCGCCGGGACCATGGCCGGCCACGGCTTCCGTGACCTGGAGCTTGAAGAGCAGGTGCTCCAGTTGACCCGCGAAATGGGCATTGGCGCTCAGTTTGGCGGGAAATACTTCTGCCACGACGTGCGCGTCATCCGCTTGCCCCGCCATGGCGCTTCGCTACCGGTCGCGGTGTCCGTATCCTGTTCAGCTGACCGCCAGTGCCTCGCCAAGATCACCCCCCAAGGGGTCTTCATCGAAGACTTGGAACGCGACCCGGCGTTGTACCTGCCAGCCGTCGCCGAAACCGAACCGGACGCTTTGGCAGCCGGAGAGCCTGATGCCGCAATCGAAGTCGACTTGTCACGGCCCATGCCAGAGATCCTGGCTGCATTGGCCCAACACCCAATCCGCTCGCGCTTATCATTGACCGGCACTATGATCGTCGCGCGAGATATAGCCCACGCCAAACTGCGTGACCGCCTGGACGCGGGCGAAGACTTGCCGCAATACTTCAAGGACCATCCCGTCTACTACGCCGGTCCCGCTAAGACTCCTCCCGGCCTGCCCTCCGGCTCATTCGGGCCCACTACGGCCGGTCGGATGGACTCCTATGTGGATCGCTTCCAGGCCGCTGGCGGCTCCATGATCATGGTGGCGAAGGGCAACCGCTCTCAAGCGGTTACGGACGCTTGCGCAGCTCACGGCGGGTTTTACCTGGGATCCATTGGCGGGCCGGCGGCCCGCCTGGCCCAAGACTGCATAAAGTCAGTCGAACTGCTGGAGTACCCCGAACTGGGGATGGAAGCGATCTGGAAAATCGACGTGGTGGATTTCCCCGCATTCATCGTGGTAGACGACAAAGGCAACGACTTCTTCGCGGACGTTTCCCGCAAACGCACCGTGCCGCTGAAACTGACCACCCTGGGGGACCGCTAAAAGGGCCTTCGCGCCTTGGGCCATTCGATTCAAACCTCGGTACTGGCCGGTATCCATCTTGTTCCGTGTCGGCGAATCGCGCCAGCCGCAGCGAGGCCAGCGCTCAGCGCGAACAGCACACCGATCAAGATGATCAGCCCAAAGAATCCCCACGGCATAGACAAGACACTGCCCGCCACGGAGACCGGAGCGGCGGCGAAGCCGGCGGCGGCTAGGACGCCGATCGCGGTAGCCACGGCGATTGGCAGGCCGACCAGTCCAATCCCGAGCGCGTTGGTGGTTCGCTTGGAGCTGATCATCATGGTCAATGCCGCTATTCGACGTGCGACCCGTTCTACCTCGAACCAGAGCGCGAAGACGGCAGCGGCGAACAGGATCGTAGCTGTCATCCCGCCCGCTGCCAGCAGCCAACGGGCGTTGTGCAGTGAGACGGTCGCTCCGGCCAGCCAGGCACCGGATTCGTCAGTGAGTGTAGGCACCGGAGACACGAGCTTCCCGAGGGTGGCCGTCAAACCGGCCCGGTCAATTCGGCTCCCGTCCACCGAGACTATGACGAGGCTCCCGGGTTGACCCGAAAGACGGCGGGCTTCGATGACTGGCGTGAACGGCGGGATTGTCCAGACCAGTCCGTCACGGGCTTCGGCTGGCAGAGCGGCGATCACTTCCGCGAAGGTCAGACCGCTGGCCCCGCACGGTGCCCCGAAGCGCTCTAGCTGCAGGCAGGTCGTTGTCAGCGTGGTCACTCGGCTCGAGTCGTCTGAATCGGTTTCGACCAGGACCGCTGCCAAGTGGCCGGGTAGCCGATCAGCGGTCTTAGCCAATTGCGTGGCTGAGGCTTCTTGCTGGATGGATATGGCTAGTTTGGGGTCAGCCGCGACCGCGGCCCGGGCAGTGGTCTCTTGGTGTGTGGGGCCCGCCAGAAGGAGCACCGCTTGGACGGTGATGATCACAGCCCCGGCTATGATGGCCGCGATCCGCAGGGCGGGGCGCGGCAGCGCCGCCAGTTCCCGGCCGGCGACCAGCCCCGCCGGGGAACCCCGCCACCGCGCCGCGCGCAATACCGCCGCGGCGGCCAACGCCATGAAGACTCCCCCAGTTGGAGCTAACAGCACTATGACGGCCGCGCTGGTCAACGCGCTGATCGTGGCGGCTGCCCCGGGGTTATTCGGGTAGATGAGCATGTACGTCCAGGACTGCGCCGCAATTAACCCGATTGGAAGTATCACCAGCCACGACCTGGGCCGTCCGCCGGCCGCCGCCGGGCGTACCTGTGGACGTTTGACACGGCGTCCGCGGTTAGCCGCGAACACGACTAGCATCACGGCCAGGAAGGCGAGGGCCGCCGCCGCGAGACACCAGGGTAGCGCGGGCCGCAGGTAGGAGCCCACTATGACGGCCCCCAGGCCGGGGACAACCCAGTTCCCTGCCGTGGCCAATCCGGCCAGTCCAAACCCGGCCAGTGTGCCCAGTCCGGCGGGTAGCAGCGATTCGCGGGCCAGGAACCGGCGGATCGCGCCCGGCGAAGCGCCCATAACAACCAGCCAGGCGATGTGTTGGTCCCGGCGTTCGCCCCCAAGACGCGCCGCGACACCCACCAAGAGAAGGGCCGGGGCGACGCCGAACAGAGTCAGTGTGGTCCATGCGCTGGTCCGGTTCCACTGGTACAGCACGTCGCCGGCGTATCCCTCGTCCGATGCCGTTGGCGCGCCTTCCGCGTCGAGCTTCGTCAGGCGCGGCACCCCGAAGCCGTCGATCACGGCCTGGTTGCCGTCCGAGACCGCCGGCTCGATGCCCACATAGAGCACTTTCTCGCGCGGGTTGACCAGACCGGCGGCCCCAATTTCGCTGACCACTTCACCGTACCGACGTGCGAACTCCGGGCCGCCTTCTGCTCCGAGCAGGCCGGGAGACGCGATGACTTGGCCGGGGCCCGGCCACCGATCCGCCCCTGGAGGCGGGGCCGCGTCCGGTTTGATGTTCATGAACCAGCCGATCTCGACATGCTCATAATTGTCGAGGTATTCGAAGCTCTGATCGTAATAGGCGATAGCCTGGGCGGACGGCCGCGCACCGCTGTCGTTTGTCTGCGCGATCTGGTGTGGCATCCGGGCCGCGTCCTGGTTCAGGCGCGCCTCATAGGTGGCGTCGACAAGAGGGAAAAGGCAAGCCACCGCGGTGGCCACCGCCGCCGCGACGCCCAACGCCCAGCGCCAGGCCGCTCCGGCGGAACCGGGTTCGCGCAAGGGCCGCCTGACGGCCCGCGGGACTGTGGTCACTGCGCCAGCGCGACCGGCCGGAGGGCGCCGCCAGCCAGCGCCAGGACCCGGCCGGCCCTGGCGGCGATAGCCGGGTCGTGAGTGACCACGAGCAGCGCACAACCGCGGTCCAGCGGCAGACCGAACAACAAATCGGCCACATTGTCACGCGCGGCGCCGTCCAGAGCGCCGGTCGGCTCGTCTGCCAGGATCAGTTCGGCGCCGGTGACTATAGCGCGGGCGAGCGCGGTCCTTTGCCGCTCGCCGCCGGATAAGTCAGCCGCCGGGATTGACTGCGAATCTTGGGCGATTCCTAGTTCGTCCAACAGCTCCGTGGCCGTCCGGCTCGCGACAGGCCACGAGGCACCGTCCAACAACAACGGCATCGCCGTATTCTCGACAGCGGTCAAAGCCGGTAGGAGTTCCCCGGATTGGAACACCACCCCGAGGTGGCGGCGCCGGAACCGCGCCAATCGGCTCGCCCTCAGCCCGGCCAGGTCCGCGTCCAGCACCTGGACCGAGCCGCTAACCGGCCGGAGCAAGCCAACCACCAGCGATAACAACGTGCTCTTGCCCGAACCGGAGGTCCCCATCACCGCCACTGATTCCCCAGCTCGGACCCGAAGGTCAACGCCGTCCAGTATCTCCCGGCGGCCAAATCGGAAGGCCACGCCGTCCAGAGTTACGGCCGCCGGACAGTCCAGTCCGTCACAGTCCATGGCCGGCCCCGCCAACTCGCCCCGCGGAAGCGGGTCCCCAGAAGCGAGCGCACCTATGCCGCCCTCAGCCAGCGACGACATAGATACTCGCTCCCAATCCTATTTTCTGGGGAAACCAGTGTTGACGTACGAACTGCATTTGTTCGCGTCGAACGGGTTGTTGTTCTTCGCACAAGCCGAGATTCTCTCGATCGTGTTCGCCATCGTCCCGCTCGACTTGGAGCTTCCGTTGCCGTCGTGCGTGACCACGTTGTACTGGGTCTGCGGGGCTAGCTGGTTGGTGTAGAAGTAGGCCCAAGCCGCATGGTTATCGGCTGCAGTGTCCGTGACCTTCACCTTGTACTGACCGACTGTCTCCGCCTTAGCCCCAGTCGTCGTGGCAGTTGTTGCCCAGGCCGCCACAGGCACAGACAGAACCAAGCACGCTCCTGCCGCAATCATTCCAATTCTCTTCAATACACGCATAGTCTGCGTCCCCCCTTCGGGATTGTGATCTTCTCCTTGAGTACGCCTCCTGGGGGAAGGACGACACGTTGATGTAATCACGCGGTCAAAGCAAAGTCAAGCCGGCCGGGTGGCCAGCGTTGGCGGCCTGGTTAGGGGGTCAAATTGACGTCAAGATGGCCCGCCGCTCAGTTCGCGTCAGTTAGACCCCCTGGTGCCCGATGCCGCCCACTGACCTCTCAGCGTTATCCCAGGTCAGCGCAT
>JAIRXP010000030.1 GCA_031268215.1 Bifidobacteriaceae bacterium
AGTGGGCGGCCCATTTCTCCATGAACCTTGTGGTGGTGAGGTCGGCGGGCAGGTGGGTGAGGCTGCCGATGACGTAGCGCACCACGTCCTTGGCAGGGCCGTCAGGGTCAACCGCCACCAGCGCTAGTCGGTGGCGGTCGCCCTGGTTCTGGGCCGTGGCGACCTCGCGGTTCGGGATCTCGAACTCGCGGGCGCCCTTCAGGTAGCCCTTGACCTCTATGTAGAAGACCCCGCCGGCCGGGTCGGTGGAGCGGATGTCGTAGCCGGGGTTGTAGTGGTCCATCTCCTCCGGGGCCCGCCCCAACGCACGCTCGGCGGCCATCACCAGATCAACGCCGCGGCGTTCCGACTCCTCCGTCTCGCGAATGTCATCATGTTCTGCGCCAGGAGGCGGGGTCTGTTCGCCGGGCTCCGGGAGCCGCGCCGATGAGAGTTCCGCCAGCAGGCGGCTTGGGATGACCAGGGCTTGGCCCTGGACGCGAGCGGGCAGTTCGACCAACTGGGTGGCCTGGTCCAGTTCTGCCAAGCGGCGCTCCAGACGCAGTTCGCGTTCTCGCGCTTTGGCCGGGGCCATCTCAGGGCTCATCCTCAGTTGCTTACCCTGACGCTGAAGTTCGGCCAGCCGGTTGTACTCGCCGTCCCAGTAGTTGACCTCGGAGTTGAGCCGTTGGACCACCTGGGCGCGGACCCGCGCGGCATCGGCCGCGATCCGCGTGACCAACTCTTGCTTGCGCGGCTGGAGGCCGTGGCGGTACGCCCAACGCTTGATGACGGCATCGTTCTCCGCCCTGACCCAGGGATCGGCCAGGACCTCGGTGATGGCCGGCCCTTCACCCTCCAGGGGAGCGTCGTAGTCAAGGTACGGCGGGGCGAGCGTGACAGCGGCGTGGCCGTCCGGGTCCAACTCCACGTAGTCGAAGTGGTGCGACACTGTGAGATGCCCGGGCGTCTCTATCCGCTGGTCAAGAGCGAACAGCATAGACGGCTGCCTGGTTTGGGTTTCGCGGCGATCCACGAATACCGTGCCCTTCGACAAGGCCCCGGCCAGGTCCTCAATGGTCAGGTCGATGACGGCCTGCAGTAGCGGGTGGCCCGGAGCCAACAGGGTCGCGTCTGCCGGATACGCCCAGCTATCGGTCTCTAAAGGGCGGATGTGCTTGGTCTCGAACGTGACCCGCTCGTACTCGTCCGGCAGGGGCTGCCAACGGTTGGCGCGGCGGGCCTGGTCCTGGACGCGCTTGGGGACACGGCTAATCTGATAGCGACCGGTCTCACGCTGGCGGATCATCCCCCCAAGGCGGCGAAAGGCAGGGATGAAGAGGCCCCGGATGTAGCCAGGCTGGAGTTTGCGCTCGCGCGCCTTCTCCATCTGGCGGCGCACCTCTTCCAGGTCCAGGCCGGGGAACATCTCGGGGTGCAAAGCGCGTTCCCGCAGAATCTCTTCCACGCCGTCGGCGTAGCTGGCGTCGATGGTCTGGCTGAGACGGGCGCGGACCTCAGGCTGGTCCCCGTACCGGATCGCCTCGATCACCAAGTCCTTGAGCGACCTCCCCCGGAAGGCGTCGCGGTCGCCCAGCACATTGAATAGGTTGCCGTTGTACGCCTTCCCCTGCTCGGTGATCTTGTCCAGTAGCCGCCCCAAGACCGCGCCCTCGCGGGTGTCCTCGGCGACGAGGTTCCAAAGCTGGCAGACCTCCCGCTGACCTATGCGGTGGATGCGTCCGAAACGCTGCTCGATCCGGTTCGGATTCCACGGCAGGTCATAGTTCACCATCAGATGCGCGCGCTGCAGGTTCAAGCCTTCTCCGGCGGCGTCAGTGGCGAGCAACACAATGGTGTTCGGGTTGTCCGTGAACTGCTCGCGCGCCAGTTTCCGGTCTTCCCGGCCAGTCCCGCCGTGGATGGTCACGATGCCGTGCTGCCCGACTACCGCTCCGATCCTCTGATACAGGTAGTTGAGCGTGTCGCGATGCTCGGTGAAGATGATGATCTTGCGCGGACTGCTGGTGGCGCCGCTTGTTAGAACCTCGTCTTGGAGGATGGCCCGGAGCTGCACCCATTTCTCGTCGGTGTCATTGTTCCGGACCTGGCGGGCCGTGGCGATAAGGCCGTCGAGCACGCCGATTTCTATGCGCAGTTCCTCGACCGTTCGGGCTGCCGTGGCCAAGTCGATTACTTGCTCGACTTGGTCCTCCAGGCGGGCCTGGTCGTCTTCGGCCGTGTCGTCATAGAGGTCGTCGAAATCGTCTGGGTCAAAGCTGGGCATGGCCGGGTTGTCCTGGCCGGCGAAACTTGTCCCGGTGATGGCGGCCCGGTCCGCGGCGCGCCGCATTTCCTTGAGGCGGTCCTGGAGCCGCGCTTGGCGGCGTTCCAGCGAGCGCAGAATCGCCTCCGGGCTGGAGGCCAACCGGCGTTGCAGAACAGTCAGAGCGAAGCCGATGTTGTTGCCGCGCTTCTTCTCGCCCGAAGCCGTGATCTGGTCAGCCTTACCCATCTCGGTTCGCACATACTCCGTGACCTGCTCGTAAAGCTCATGCTCGGCAGCGGACAACTCGTAGGCGACGGTGTAAGCCCTGCGTTCCGGGAACAGCGGCTTGCCCTCAAAGGTCAGCATCTCTTCCTTGGTGCGGCGAATCATCAAGCCGGCAGTGTCTGTCCGGTGGACACCTTCGCGGAATTGCCCGTCGAAGCGGTCCGGGTCCAACAGCGACATGAATAGCTGGAAGTCTTCTTCCTTGCCCGCGTGCGGTGTGGCCGTCATCAACAAGAAGTTCTGGGCCGTGTCAGACAGCACCCTGCCCAACTGGAAGCGCCTGGTCTCCTTCAGTTCTTGTCCCCAATAGTGGGCCGACATCCGGTGGGCCTCATCTACAACAGCGAGATCCCAGGTCACATCCCGAAGCTGCTCTTGGAGGTCCTCATCACGGGACAACTGGTCCATCCTGACGATCAGGTACGGATGTTCCAAGAACACATTCCGCCCAACTGCGTCATCGACCATGTGGCGGAAGAAGACCTCGAACCGGAGGTCGAATTTGGATGCCAGCTCCTCCCGCCACTGCTCCACCAAGCCGCCCGGGGCCACGATGATCGCCCGCTCGCAATCGGAACGGAGCATCAGTTCCTTCAAGTACAAGCCCGCCATGATCGTCTTGCCCGCGCCCGGATCGTCAGCCAACAGATACCGCAACGGCACCTTTGGCAGAAGCTCTGAGTAGACCGCCCTAATCTGGTGCGGCAAAGGCTGCACATCCGAAGAGTTGACGGCCGCCATTGGGTCATAGAGGGCCGCGTACTTGATTCGCAACGCCTCGGCCGCGAGGCGGAACTGATCCGCGTCTCCATCAAACCTCGGTCCCGCGACCGTCACCAGCGTCAAGGACGTAGCCTGTTCCGCGGACACATATCGCTCGGCGAGTTGGCCTTCATCGTCGCGGAACACAACATGCAGGACGTCCTCATCCAAAGACTCGGCGGAGATTATGGTGGCGATCCGGTTAGGGACCAGCCCATGGACACGCACGCCGGGCTTCAGCGCGTCAAGAGTGACCTCGGCCACCAGTTCCTCCTTCCCGAATCAAGCGAATGGAGCAGCCTACAACCTTGCTCAGACACTCCATCGATGCGCGCCGGGCAGCGCGCCCTCGAAGCGCCTCAAACCAGTAATCACCGCAGCATCGGCAAGTATCCCGCATCGGCGCAGCGGTTCTCAGCATTCTCGGCTCTCCGCGTAAGCTGTCCTCCTCATTCGACGCCTGCCGCCAACACCTGATTTGCTGCCTAGACATCACCTAGCGCCACGGCGCGAGCGGCCGCCATGGCATCCGCGACGGTGCTGAGGCGGTCTGGGAATAGGTGGCCATAAAGATCCAGGGTCATCGTTGCAGATTTGTGGCCGAGCATCTGTTGGACCACTTTCACGTCAGCGCCAGCGGCGATGGCCAAGGAGGCGGCAGTATGGCGGAGCTCATGCGGCGTCAGCGGATGGCAGCGGAAGCAACGGCATCCCTCGGGCGGGTCCGCGCGATGCGCTGGCGACAGCTCCTTGGAGGCCTTATCAAGGGCGGCGCGCTGGAAGGTTTGACTGCGCAGCACCGCTCCACGCGGGCCAGTGAACAACAGGTCGTCCGGTCCTTTGTCTTGGCTGATCAGTGTCTCCAGTTCAGCGGCAAGAAATGGGGGAACTGGAACCTCGCGGAAACGGTGACCCTTGGTGTCGCCAAAGACCATGACGCCCTTCACTGGCGTGACCGAACGTTCAATGATGGCTCGCTTGTGGAGTAGATCGAGGTTTCCAACTCGGAGAGCGGCGGATTCGCCCCAGCGCAGTCCGGTGTAGGCCAGGAACCGAACAATCAACGACCACTGGTCGCCCACGGCATCGGCTAAGTCTTGGACCTGCCGGTGAGTGAGGTATCGCTTGCGCGTCTTCGACGGCTTGGGCAGGTCGAGGCCCTCTGCCGGGTTCCGGACCAGGCGACCGTCTTTGACGGCAAGGCCCATTATCTGACGCATGATGTTGGCATGCTTGCGAACAGTGCCAGCCGCGCGGCCTTGGCCCAATTCAGCCAACCACTTCTGAACATCGGCGTGCGTCACTCGATCTAGGGGAACGCCCTTCCAGCGAGTCTTGACGTGCTTGTCTAGGGCTTCCTGGTAGCGCTGCCGCGACTTGGGCGTCAGATTCGTCTTGCCGTCCAGCCAAGTCTGTGCCCACACGTCGGTGGCCAACTTCCCGCGGTTGGGATCGACGTAGGAGCCGGTGGCGATGGCGGACTCGACGGACTGCCGGTAACGGTTGGCATCAACCTTGCGACGGAAGGATTTCGATCTCTCCTTGCCGGCGGGATCGGTGTAGCGCAGGACCCATCGGGCCTTGCCGCCGCGGAGCCGTTTCTGGATGTGCGCCATCGTCAGTCCACTCCCTCCCGAATCGGCGGCTCGTCGCTGCCTTCGTCGCTCACAGGCAGCGGGTCCAGGCCTCGGTCGGCTCGGCACACGTCAAGCGCGGTGAAGAACAGCAGTGTCTCCAGTTCTAGCGCCTTATCCGCCACCTGCTCAAACGAGTAGGCCCATCGCTGCGGCCGGGGCCGGACGCCGGGAAGCATTTGTGACGGGTCGGGGGACGCACCGGCATTTCGGCGTTCATGGGCGGCGCCTTCGAAGCGAGCGTCCGCCTCGCTGTAGGCCGCCCGGTTATCGGCAGTCATGAACTCGATCAGGTCAACGCCTTTGCGCAATACGGCATCGGCGGCGTCTGCCAATGACTCGACCGCTTCCAGATAGTCAACCTCCACCTTCTGGAGGCGTTCAACGAGCACGAAGTCGAACGGCCTCAACAGGTCGTCTACGGAGGTGTCAAACACGCGGGCAAATGTGACCAACTCGTCCACGGAGATGCGCCGGCGGTTCTCACGAGCCTCGATTCGGTAGATGGCGGAGGTCTGAATGGAACAGCCGATGGCAGTCATCTGCTCGGCCAACTGGGCCGGAGACCAGTCCCGTTGCTCGCGTTCGAACTTGATCCTGCGCGCCAGGTTGACCTCTGCAGTGGTGCTGCGCGGCTGGTTTGGTCTTGACATCACTCGCCTTCCCTATGTGAGAACCAACGTACTTGTGTTGAGATCAGCTTGTCAACCACAATTTCGGGCATCAATCACGCTCGCCGAAGGAAGGGCACCAAACATGGACCATCTGACCACCCAGGAAGTCGCCGTGCTGTGCCGCACATCGCAGGAGACGGTCCGCTACTGGCGCCATGTGGGGAAGGGACCCAGAGGCTTCAAGCTCGGCCGCAAAGTCTTGTACCGACGCCAGGATGTAGAGGCGTGGCTCCAAGAGCACTACGAGGCTGACCGCCGCAAAGCAGCCTGATGCAGCGCCCTCTGCGGCTTGCCGAATCCGAGCGGTGCCATGCAGCCCGGTCTGCAGCACGCCAGTCCACACGGCGAACGTGCAATCAGGCCTGCAGCATGGATGTTGCCGTCAACCAACTCCAATTCGTCTACACCTCTTGCAGAGCGCCGCTCAAGGCCGCCACCGTGCCCAGCCGGGCAGCGCCACACCTCCCCGGAGGTGACGCGCCGTGGTCATGACCCTCAAACCGATGCACGCCGGGGACGGCTATCGGTACCTGACACGGACAGTCGCGGCGGGCGATGGCGACCGCGACCTTGCGACGCCATTGACACGGTACTACGCGGAGAAAGGCAACCCACCGGGCCGCTGGTTCGGCAGCGGGCTGAACAGACTTGGGGACGCGGCGGAGAGGATCGCCACCGGCCAACAGGTGACCGAGCAAGAGCTAGAACTGCTTCTTGGTTACGGACATGATCCAGTCACCGGCGCGAAGCTGGGCCGCGCCTACCAAAGACGAAGCGGCGTCTCTGAGTCACCTGCCGGGACACGGGCGGCCAGTACCGCCGCAGGCACGCGCCGGGCCGTGGCCGGCTTTGATCACACTTTCACCGTTCCCAAGTCCGTATCGGTGTTGTGGGGCCTGGCCGATGCCGGCACCCAGCAGATCATCGCAAACTGCCACCTACAGGCCATCGCCCACACCATGAACCTGATCGAGCAGCAGATAGCCGCCACACGGATCGGGGCGACCAGACCGTCCTCCGGGTCAGCTTCGGCCGGCGCTGTGGTTCAGGCTGAAGTGACCGGACTGATCGCCGCGGCATTCGACCATTACGACTCTCGCCTTGGCGATCCTCTGCTCCACAGCCACGTAGTCGTCTCAAACAAAGTCCAGACCGCCAGCGACGGGAAATGGCGCTCACTCGACGGGCGCGGATTCCATCAGGCCGCAGTAGCCATGTCTGAGCTCTACAACGCCGTACTCGCCGACCTGATAACCCGTGACCTGGGCCTGGCATGGGAAACCAGGGACCGAGGCCGGGGCCGCAATCCTTCCTGGGAATTGGCCGTCGTCCCGCCCGCCCTGATCGCCATGTTCTCGGCCCGGTCGCGCGCTATCGAGTCCGAAGCAGACCGCCTGATAAGCGAGTTCACCGAACACCACGGGCGCGCGCCGGGCCGGGAAACGATCATCAGATTGCGCCAGCAAGCCACCTTGGCAACCCGCCCCGACAAGCAGGTACATTCGTTGGCCGAACTGACGACGGCCTGGCGTGACCGCGCCTCGGGGCTCCTAGGTCAAGATGCCGCCGCTTGGGCTGTGAACGTCGCCGCCGGTTCGGGCGTCCAGGCGTTGTTGAGGGCCGATGACGTGCCGCTCGACCTGGTAGGCCAACTCGGTCAGGCGGTGGTCCAGACGGTAAGCGACCGACGAGCGACCTGGCGGCGGTGGAATCTGTACGCCGAGGCCGTCAGGTCGACCATGGGATGGCGGTTCGCCACCGCGTTGGACCGAGAGATCATCTCCGAAGCGATCACTCGCGCCGCGCAAGACCATTCGCTCCGCCTGACTCCGGACCAGCGCGCTCCCACACCTGAGGTCTTCACACGGGCGGATGGCACCAGTCAGTTCAGACCGAGGCACCATGCGGTGTTCACTTCGGAAGCGGTGTTCGCCGCCGAACAACGAGTCCTGGACCTGGCCGAGCGAACCGATGGTTCAACAGTGAGCGCAGGCGCAGTCCAGCGCATCATTGCACGCGAGGATGCGCTTGGGCCGGTTCTGTCCATGGACCAGGCTGAGGCAGTAGTCGCTATCTCAACCAGCGGCAGAGTGGTCGATCTCCTGGTGGGACCCGCCGGAGCCGGAAAGACCACAGCGTTGGCGGCGCTGCGTCAAGCTTGGGAAGCGGAACACGGGACAAGTTCGGTGACTGGGTTGGCGCCATCGGCCACCGCCGCGGCGGTCCTCGCGGAAGACCTGGGCATAGCCAGCGAGAACACCGCCAAGTGGCTGGCCGAATTCGATGCCGGGAGGACCAAGTTCTGCAGGGATGAATTAGTGCTGATTGACGAGGCATCAATGTGCGGCACCCTGTCCCTGGACCGGATCACGGCGCTGGCCGCTTCGGCGGGAGCGAAAGTTGTGCTGGTGGGCGACTGGGCGCAGCTGCAGGCGGTCGAGGCAGGCGGGCTGTTCACCCTCCTGGCCGGCGCGCGCGATGACGCGCCTGAACTGTTCGACCTGCACCGGTTCCGCCACTCCTGGGAGAAACAGGCCAGCCTTGATCTGCGCCACGGCGACCCGGCAGTCCTCGCCGCCTACCAGCGGCACGGCAGGCTGCACGGCGGAGACGCAGACACGATGGCCGATGCCGCGTACCAAGCGTGGCAGTCCGACCAAGCGGGCGGGTTGGCCTCGGTGTTGATCGCCGAAGACGGCACCACGGTCAGGGCGTTGAACTCCCGTGCCAGATTGGACCGCATTGAATCCGGCCAGGTCGATCCGGCCAAGAGCGTGCGACTGGCGGAAGACAACCAGGCATCGGTGGGCGACCTGGTGATAACCCGTCGAAATGACCGGCGCTTGATAGCCGGGAAGACCGGTTGGGTGCGCAACGGCGACAGGTGGACCGTGACCAAGGTGCACTCTGATGGCGCCATCACGGTGCGACGTGCCCACCGCCGTTACGGCGCTTCAGTGGTGCTGCCCGCCGCCTATGCAGCCGAATCGCTGGATTTGGGATATGCGGTAACGGCTTACAGGGCGCAAGGTGTGACCGTTGACACGGCTCACCTGGTTGTCACCGAGGCCACCTCCCGCGAGAGCCTGTATGTTGCGATGACCAGAGGCAGGGAGGCCAATCACGCCTATGTGGTGACCGGCGCCACCGACGCAAGGAGCGAAGCAGACCGGATCGGTCACGCCGGCCCCGCTGACAATGCGGCCACAGTTCTGTCGAAGGTGATCCAAACCAGCGGCGCGGAGCCGTCCGCCCACCAAGCGGGGCGAGAGGAAGCCGAGCACTGGGAATCCACTGCCCAGTGGGCAGCCGAATACGAGACCATCACGCAAGCCGTCCTGCAGGAGCATTGCGACACGGTGCTGACAGCAGTAGGCCTGACCGGCGAACAAGTGGCGCAGATACGCGAAAGACCCGGCTACTCCCATTTGGTCACGTCGATCACCGATCTCGCGAGGCAGGGCATTGACGCGAAGACGGTCTTGCCCCGCCTGTTCCGGCCCGACCCCGAGCAGCCTGATCTCGTCGCCGCACTGCGGGCGGCTGTCATACGCGCCAGTGCACAGTCCGCAGGGCGTCCCGTGCGTAGGAGCCAACAGGGGTTGGTTGCGGGCATGCTGCCAGTCCCGCCCGTGCCGATGAGCGTAGACATGGCCCAGGCCCTGGAAACGAGGGCGAAACTCATCACCGACAGGGCGATTCAACTGGTCGAACGCGCTCAGCGGGAGCACTCCCCGTGGCTGGAGGCCATCGGACGCGCACCTGCCGGTTCACGGGAAGCCGCTGCCTGGCACAGAACAGTCCTTGCCGTCGCGGCCTACCGCGACCGTTACGGCGTCACTGACCCCAAACCTCTCGGCCACCACCCCACCAACCAAGCCCAACAGCGCGACCGAAACCGCGTCAACAGGCTCATCGCGGCCCTACACCCAGAGCAACCCGGCGGCCAGCCGTTCGCGTATCAGACTCCCCCACCAGTCAGGTCCCAGCGGCCATCGCTGAGCATGTGACCGCCCCTGCACACCCTTGCCGTCGTTGAGTTCCGTCAAGACCGGCCCAGGCCAGCTCCTCGCTGCAGGACCGGTAGAATTGGTTCCATGGTGAGCGACCAGTCGACCCTGGAACAACTGGAGGCCTCGGCGGTCGGTTCTGTGCGAGCCGAGGGGCCGGCCCCGACCGACGCCGCGAGGGCGCTCGTTGGACAGATGATCGCCGGAACTCTAACCCCCGGACAAGCGGTCGCGGCCGTGGCGGCTCTGCACCAGCAAGAACCCGCCAAGTGACCGGCAAGGACGACCAACTCGACCGCGACCCCTACGTCGACCCGAGTTCTGGACTCCTGCGCAATGTGCCTTGCATCACCACAGCTGATGAACTGGTGGCAGCCGAACAAGACATCAGCTTCGCAGCGACCACTGCGCTGCTCGCGGAACAGCCGTGGGCAGCGGAGCAGATCGACTTTGACACGCTGCTGGAGATCCACCGCGTCCTCTTCAGCCGAATCTACGACTGGGCGGGTGAGCTGCGCACCATCGAGATCAGCAAGGGCAACACCCGCTTCGCGTTCAGCGACTACCTCGCCAGCATCGGCAGAGACATCTTCGCCCGTTTGGCCAGCGAAGACTGGTTGCGCGACCTTGACCGGCAAGCGTTCATTTCACGTATCGCCCACTACTACGCCGACCTGAACGTTCTTCACCCTTTCCGCGAGGGCAATGGGAGAGCCATACGCACGCTGCTCAGCCTGCTAGCGTTCCAATCTCGCGGCGTCGTAATCGCCTGGGACCGAATGGACCCCGCAGAGAACATCAAGGCCTCCGCATACGCCTACGCCCGCGACAACAGCCTCTTGGAAGCCATGTTTGACGGGCTCATCGACGCTTGACCCCAATCGTCAACGACCGCGCGATACACCTGACACGGGATGCCGGTCGACTCTTGGCACGCTGGGACGGGACGAATACGGGACGGACTGCCCGCACCGAACACACGTACGCCCACGAGACAAAAGAAAAACCGCCGCCCACCAGCGGTTTCTTCAAGTAGCTCCGACCGGATTCGAACCGGCGCTACCGCCTTGAGAGGGCGGCGTGCTAGGCCACTACACAACGGAGCCAAATGGCTGATCAGCCAGAGCGGATCATGCGCTGGGGTACCAGGACTCGAACCTAGACTAAGTGAACCAGAATCACTCGTGCTGCCAATTACACCATACCCCAAGGGTTTTCCGGACCGCCCTCAACGAGTGGGCCGACCTGCAAGGCTACCGAATCAACTCAGTTCAGGCAAAAGCCGTAGCCGCTCGATCCGCGCCAACGAGCTTTCGCGGCCCAGAATCTCCATCGTTTCGAACAGCGGCGGGGACACCCGACGCCCCGTGACCGCTACCCGCAGAGGCGTGAAAGCGTCCCGTGGCTTGACCCCTAGGCCCTCCACGAGGGCCACGTTGAGGACCTGGTGGATGCCCTCGGCACGCCATTCACCAAGTCCCCGCAGGGCGGCCAGGGAGGCTTCCAACAGCCCACGTGAATCGGGTGTCAGCCGGGCCAGCGCCTCCGGCTCAATCACCACCGAGTCGTCCGCCACGAAGAAGAAGCCGAGCATGCCGGGCGCTTCTCCGAGGAGTGTCATCCGTTCTTGGACCAGTGGCGCGGCAGCGGTCAGCAGGGATCGTTCGTCGCCGTGCAACGAATCCCAGTCCGCAGCGGAGACTAGCCCGGCTAGGTGCAGGTAAGGCACCAGACGGCGAGCGAATTCATCAACCGCCAGCAAGCGCATGTGAGCGGCGTTGATGGCCTCGGCTTTCTTCAGGTCGAAGCGGGCGGGGTTGGGGTTGACGTCACCAATGTCAAAAGCGGCGATCAGTTCCGCCGCGGAGAAGATGTCGCGGTCGGGGGCTATGGACCAGCCCAGCAGGGCCAGGTAGTTGACCAGCCCTTCGGGCAGGAAGCCCCTGTCGCGGTGGTGGAAAAGGTTTGATTCGGGGTCCCTCTTGGAGAGCTTCTTGTTCCCTTCCCCCATCACGTAGGGCAGATGCCCAAACTCCGGTATCGCACTGGCCAGCCCCAGTTCCATCAGGGCCCGGTGGAGAACTATTTGCCGGGGTGTCGAGGACAGCAGGTCTTCGCCGCGCAGGACGTGGCTGATCCGCATCATGGCGTCATCGACCGGGTTGGTGAGGGTGTAGAGCGGATGTCCGCCGGCTCGCACGATGGCGAAGTCTGGGACCGAACCGGCCCGGAAGGTGACGGGTCCGCGCACCAGGTCGATAAAGGTGATGTCTTCATCCGGCATGCGGACGCGCAGGACTGGCCGGCGTCCTTGGCCCAGGTAGGCCCGGCGTTGGGCTTCGGTCAGGTCACGGTCAAACCCGTCATAACCTAGTTTGGGTGGGCGCCCAGCGGCGATGTGGCGGGCTTCGATCTCCTCCGGAGTGGAGAACGATTCGTAGGCGAAGCCGCCCTCAACTAGTTGGCGCGCCACGGTCCGGTAGATGTCCATCCGCTCCGATTGGCGGTATGGCCCGTATGGACCGCCCACTTCGACGCCTTCGTCCCAGTCGAGGCCCAGCCAACGCAGGGCGTCAAGTAGCTGCAGATAGGACTCCTCGGAGTCCCGTGCCGGGTCCGTATCCTCGATCCGGAAGACAAAGGCAGCGCCGGTATGGCGGGCGTAAGCCCAATTGAACAGGGCCGTCCGGAGCATTCCGACGTGAGGAGTGCCGGTGGGGGAAGGACAGAAACGCAAACGCATGGTCGAACTCATAGTGTCCCCAACCTATCGCTTGACAACCGGATTAGTGATTGTTCCCAGCCCCGCGACCTCGCAGGTGACCCGCTGGCCTGGTTCGATTGGCGAAGCCCCATCTGGCGTTCCAGTCAGGATCACGTCACCTGGTAACAAAGTGCATACCGCCGATGCCGTCGCCACCAGTTCCCAAATCCCCATCCGTAAGTCTTTGGTGGAGCCGTCTTGGCGCGGCTGGCCCTCCACCCAGGACCGCACCGCCAGGCCGGCCGCCGGATCCAGGTCAGTTTCGATCCATGGGCCGAGCGGCGTGAACGAGTCACGGAACTTACCGAAGAAGCCCCTGGGATCAGGGCTGGTCCCGCCGTCGTCGGGCGGGTAGCGGTAGCCCACGTCATTGGCGACGGTATAACCCAAAATGACCTTGGCGGCATCGGCCACCGGCACGTCCTTGGCTACCCGGCCAATCACCACCGCCAGTTCGGCTTCGTGGAAAGCTGGCGCGTCCACGCCCAGGGCGAGCACTATCGGGTCACCGGGCGCGCACACCGAAGTGTTGGGCTTGGCGAACCAGACGGGGGCCGTGCCGCTCTCCTCCCCAAGATAGTTTCCGGCCACGCCGATCACTTTGGAGCGTGGGATGACGGGAGCCAGCAGCCGCACATCGTCAACCGGATAGGTCTTGCCCGTTGGCGTGACTTCCATATACAGCGGGTCGCCGCCGATCACGTGGATGACCTCGTCTCCTTCCTCACCTTCAACAACGCCGTAGCGGGGATCTTGGTCAAGTGTGAACCGGGCAATACGCATGTGACTAGGTTAAGGCGGAATCGGGCCGTTCCAGGACGGCGGCGATGTCTCCGAGCGCGCCGGCAGCATCAGCCCCGTCAATCAACCGGTGGTCAAAGGTCAGCGTCAAGCGTCCAACTGAGCGCACTTTGATCTCGCCTTTGTGTACCGACGGCCGCGGCCGGATGGCGCCCACGGCCAGGATCGCCGCCTGGCCCGGCACCAGGATTGGGCTGCCACCGTCAATCCCGAGGGGCCCAACGTTCGTCAGGGTGATGGTCCCACCCACCATCCGTTCTGGGCCGGCTCCGCCGCTCCGCACGGCGGTGATGGTCTCCGTGATCGCCTCCGCTAGACGGGTCAAGGTCATGGAGTCGGCCCCGCGCACGCATGGCACCAGCAGACCGCGTCCAGAGGCGACCGCCAGGCCTAGGTGGACGTAATCATGGAAGACGATCTCCCCAGCCGCCTGGTCCCACCGAGCGTTTATGACCGGATGCCGCTTGGCCGCTCTGACTAGGGCGAGGGCCGCCAGAGCCAAGACCGGCAGGCCGGTCCGGCGGGCGAATTTGACACCGCGAGTGGCGTCTACGTCCACGAACACGCTGGCGTGCGGAGCGGTGAAGGCGGATTCGGTCATGGCGGCCGCGGTCGCGCGCCGAACTGACCGGATTGGTTGGCGGGTGATCCGGTCGCCGCCCGCAGCGTGCGGCGCCGCTGGGGAACTCTCCGCCGCTCGTTCTACATCCGCTCGGGTGACAGTCTGCCCGGGACCGGATGGCGTAACGCTGTCCAGGCCAATGCCGAGTTGGCGGGCCAGCGCCCGGACTGGCGGCTTGGCCTTGGGCCGGCCAGAGGGTTGCCCCTGAGATGGCCTTGGCGCGGCCGGGCTCTTGTCCCGGCCCGACGCGGCCGGCGCGGGAGCGGCTGGCTTGGGCGCGGCCGGTTCGGCGGACGAAGGCCCGCCACCGGGCCCGTAGCCCACCAGTACTGGATCCGGCCGCTGACCAGCGGACTCCCCGGCCGACGCATCGCAGGGCTCACCAACTGGGGCTTCCGCGGGTGTATCGGCTAACGTATCGGCTGGGCGGACCACCAGGATCGGGTCGCCCACTGGCACCACCATCCCCTCGCTGGCAGTGATCGACTCAACGGTCCCTTCGAAAGGCGACGGCAATTCGACCACCGACTTGGCCGTTTCGATTTCAACCACAACCTGGTTGACCGTCACTTGATCGCCGGGGGCGACCAGCCAGCGGACAATCTCCGCTTCAGTCAAGCCTTCACCTGGATCAGGCAGATGAAAGGTCAACAACGTACCGCTCATAGTGTCCTTGGCCCCCGTACTCATGTCAGAACTCCAAAGTCCGGCGGACGGCATCGGCGATCCGGTCTGGCCCAGGAAGGTGGTCATGCTCAATCAAGGCCGGCGGATAGGGCAGGTGGTAGCCGCCCACCCGCAAGACCGGCGCCTCCAGCAGGTAGAAGCAGCGCTCAGTAATTCGGGCCGCGATCTCCGCCCCGGCGCCAAAGAACACCGGCGCCTCATGGATGACCACCAGGCGGCCAGTGCGGGCGACCGATTCTTCAATGGCGGCGAAGTCGATTGGGCTGATCGACCGCAAGTCCAGGACCTCCGCCGCGGTTCCCGTTTGGGCTAGCTGTTCCGCCGCTCGCAGCGCCTGAGGCACTGATGGCCCGTAGGCGGCCAGGGTGACCTGGTCTCCCCGTCTGAGCACCCGCGCCCGGTTGAGGACTTCCGAGGCCCGCCCCGGGTCCGCCTCAGCTTGGTTTACGGTCCCCTTGGACCAGTAAAGCGATTTGGGCTCGAAAACGATCACTGGGTCGGGGCAAGCCACCGCCGCCAGGGTCATGTCATACGCGTCTTGCGGATCCGAGGGGCTTACCAGCCGTAACCCCGCAGTGTGCGCGAATAGCGCTTCCGGGGACTCGGAATGGTGTTCAATAGCGCCAATCCGGCCGCCGTAGGGAATGCGGATCGTCACCGACAGCGTCAAGCCGCCGTGCGAACGCGAACGCAGTTTGGCCAACTGGGTGGTGATCTGGTTGAAGGCCGGAAAGACGAACCCGTCAAACTGAATTTCGCAGACCGGCCGGTAACCCCGCAAGGCCAGCCCAATGGCGGTACCGATTATGCCTGCCTCCCCAAGCGGCGTGTCGCGTACGCGGTCCGCCCCAAAACGGTCCTTCAGCTCGGCGGTTACTCGGAAAACCCCGCCCAGCGCGCCCACATCTTCGCCCATCACGATCACTTTGGGATCCGCTTCCATGGCCGTTTCCAGGGCCCGGTTGACGGCTTGGCCCAAAGCGATTGGGGCCTGCGCCATAACGGCGGTCAACGTTCCGCCCCTAACGACGCCAGTTCCTCCTCAATCAGTGAATGTGGCGTGGCGTAAACCTGGCTCAGTAGATCCGGCAGCCGTGGCGGCTCAATGGCCAGGCAATACTCCCGCACTTGGGAGGCGAAGGCCGCGGCGGCTGAATCGGCGGCGGCGAAGAACTCCTCGTCCGCCAGGCCCTCAGCCTCAAGGCTGTGCCGCGCGCGCAGCAGCGGATCGCGTTCTTTCCAGGCCGCCTCCTCTTGCTGGTCGCGGTAACGCGACGGATCATCGGAGGTCGTGTGCGGGCCCAGGCGGTAAGTCAGCGCCTCGATCAGTTCTGGCCCCTGGCCAGCGCGGATGCGGTCAAGAGCACCGGCCGTGGCGGTGAAGCAGGCGTCCACGTCATTGCCATCTACACGCTGTCCTGGAATGCCGAATCCCTCGCCACGGCGGGCCAGGTCGACTCTCGCTTGGGTGCCGGATGGAGTTGAGATTGCCCACCCGTTGTTCTGGATCAGGAATAACACTGGCGCCTGGTAGGAGGCGGCCCACACCAGCGCCTCGTTGACCTCACCTTGGGAGGTGGCGCCATCGCCCAGATAGACAATCACCGCTCCCGGTATCCCGTCCATGGCCATGCCCGTGGCGTAACCCACCGCCGGCAACGCTTGGGCGCCAACCACCAGGGTGTACAGATGGACGCGCGCTGCGGAAGTGTCCCAGCCGCCGTGATCCGCGCCTCGGAACAATCCCAGCAATTGCCTCAGGTCCACGCCCCGGCTCCGCAGTACGCCGTGCTCACGGTAGGACGGGAAAATCCAGTCATCGGCTCCAACGGCGTGGGCCGAACCGACTTGAGCGGCCTCCTGCCCCAGCGACGGCGCCCAGAGCGCCAGTTCACCTTGGCGTTGTAGGGCCGTAGCGGCCTTGTCAAAGGCCCTGGTTAAGACCATGTCCCAGTACATCGACCGGCGGATGGACGGGTCCGGACGGTGTTCGGCGGACGGGTCCCGTAAGGCGCCGGTGGTTCCGGTCACCGCCTCGGTTGAGGTTACGGGCCCCGTAGCTGGCGCTGGTGACGGGCTTTTGGCTGTCACGGTAGCGGTCGGCATCGGCGTCTCCTTCTTGGTTGATTCGGACTAACCTACGCCAGCGTAGGCTACGCCACCGAAGTTTAGAACGGTCTCCCCTTGACAACATCCTGAGAGCCAGTTTGTCTCACCACCACAACGGCGCCAAGCAGCCCAATAAGTCCTGCTGCGTGCGAATCCGCAGGCCGCAGGCCATGGCCGCCACCACCACACCGCTGCCCCGCCGTCCACATGTTGGACAACAATGGTTGGAGTCCTGGACGCGTCCCACCCCCAATGACCGCCTGGCGCCAGCGCCGGCCGCCAGTTACAGCCGCACTATGGCTTCAATGTGCGGCATGGCCAAGAAAGCATCCGGCCGATTCGCCCACTCGATCAAGCCGGCCGCGGTCCGCACCAATGAGGTCTCATCGCTGACGCCAAGCTCCTCCGCCAGACCAACGAAGTGGCGTTCAGTCAGCCGGTCCGCCCAGCTAGCGGCCATGTCCCGAACCGGCTCATAGCCCGGGAAAGTCCACACCGACCCACTGATGGAGGCCTTGTCCGCCAGGCCCGCCTCGTTCAGCCAATGAACCAGCCGCCGCCCAGCGTCCACCTCGGTGCCGCCACCACGCGCCACCAATTGGTAAGTCTCCTGCCAGGACCGCCAAGCCGCCGCCTCGGGATACCAAAAGACTGATCCATAATCGCCCTCCCGCAACGCCAAGTACCCACCCGGCCGCACCAAGCGCGCCAAGGCCATGATCGCCGCCACCGGATCCGTCAAGTGATGGAGCACTTGGTGGACGTGGACCACATCGAAGCTCTGATCCGCGAACCGCAGGCTGTAGACATCGCCCGTCTCATAGTTGAGGTTCGCGGGACGGTCCGGGTCATCCTGGGCCTGGCGCACGGCATCGGGCGAGACGTCCACGCCAAGTACCTCACCGGGCGCCACCCGGGCCGCCAAGTCTTTGGTCAGCGCGCCCGATGCCGACCCCAGATCAAGCACCCGCAGGCCCGGTTCCAGCAGGCCCACCAAATGACCAGCCGAGTTGACGGCATTGCGCAAAGCGTGCGCCCTGGCAGCGGCGGGACCGTGGCCGTGGATGTATTCGCTCATAGCGTCGATGGTAGTCGTCCCAACGCCACCCGCCGGCGCTGGGGTCAACACGCCCGGCCCGCGCGCCGTCCGGCCCCGGTGCCGCCCGCGAAACCAGCCAGCACCGGGAGTATCTATGGTTGAGGATGTGCTGATCGATCATTTGAACGGTCCAGGCGGCCCGGTCAGAGCCACCGCCGAAGAGGCCTTCGACGCCTTTACCACTTGGACCGCCAGTCAGGGCCTCGAACTCTATGCGCACCAAGAAGGGGCGTTGCTGGCCTTGGCCTGCGGCGATCACGTCATTCTGGGAACGCCCACCGGATCCGGCAAGTCACTGGTGGCGGCAGGAGCGTTGGAACTGGCGTTTGCCGCGGGCGAGCGAGCTGTCTACACCGCCCCCATCAAGGCCCTGGTGTCAGAGAAATTCTTCGACTTGATCGGGCTGTTTGGAGCGGCCAACGTGGGGCTGGCGACCGGCGACGCGGCCATTAACGTGGACGCGCCAATTATCTGCTGCACCGCTGAGGTACTCGCCAACCAGGCCCTGCGACAAGGCGCTGCCACGCCATTCGCCACTGTCGTGATGGACGAGTTCCATTTCTACGGCGATCCGGAACGCGGTTGGGCCTGGCAAGTGCCGTTGCTTGAGTTACCACGAGCCCGCTTCTTGCTCATGAGCGCCACCCTCGGCGAGGTTGGCTGGCTGTCCCGCGACTTGGAGCGCCGGACCGGGCGCGCGGTCACTACCATCACCGATGCTCCCCGGCCAGTACCGCTGGAATTCTCCTACGAACTGGTGCCGCTACCAAACCTCATTACCGGCCTGATCCAGGGTGCTCTAACCCCCGCCTACGTAGTCCAATTCACCCAACGTGAGGCCGTCGAATTGGCCGGGCTGGCGGCATCGTTGCCGGTGGCTGGCCGCGAGCGCCAAGCGGACATACGCGCCGCGATTGGTGACTTCAAATTTGGCCCCGGCTTTGGCGCCACTCTGTCCAAGCTGGTCCGACGAGGAATTGGCGTCCACCACGCCGGAATGCTCCCAAAGTACCGACGCTTGGTTGAACGGCTCGCCGCCGAGGGCCTCCTGGCCGTCATATCCGGCACTGACACCTTGGGTGTGGGCATCAATCTGCCAATCAAGACGGTGGTCCTGACTTCATTGGTCAAGTTTGACGGCCGCCGGATCCGGCGGATCAACGCCCGAGAGTTCCATCAAATCGCTGGCCGGGCTGGGCGGGCCGGCTTCGATGACCAAGGCCACGTGCTGGTCCAAGCCCCGCCGGACGCAATCGAACGGGCCAAGGCCGAGGCCCAAGCTCAAGCCCGGGTGGCGGCGGGCAAGAAGCCACGGCCGGTCAAGAGCGCGGAGAAGGGCAAGGTCTCCTGGTCCAAGGACACTTTCACGAAGCTGGCCACCAGCCAGCCGGAAACACTGACGCCCCGCCTGCGGGTCACCCACACCATGATCCTGGAACTGTTGGGCCGCGACGACCCGATAGCGGCGGCCTACCGCCTACTAACCAGCAACCATCAACCAATCCGGCCCCGCAACCTTCTGATCCGGCGGGCCTGCCGGATCTACCACTCGCTCAAGGCGGCTGGGATGGTGGTCCACACTCCCGGCATGGTGCGCCTGGCGGTGGACTTGCCAGACGATTTCGCTCTCAATCAGCCGCTAACGCCCTTCGCTCTGGCGGCCTGCGAGTTGCTCAGCCAAGATTCGGACAGCTACGAACTCGACTTGGTGTCCGTGTTCGAAGCCACGCTGGAACCACCCAAGGCGGTGCTGACCGCCCAGGAGAAGGCCGCTAAAACGGAGGCCATGGCCCGGATGAAGGCCGAAGGCTGGGATTATTTTGACCGCATGAACGCCCTCGACGCGGTAACTTACCCAAGACCGCTGGAAGAACTCCTAACCGCCGCCTTGGCCATCTACCGGCGAGACCACCCCTGGGTGGAGGATTCAGACTTGACGCCCAAGTCGGTGGTCCGCCAAATGCTTGAGCACGGCCAGACATTCGCGGAGTTCATATCGCGATACGGTTTGGCCAATGCGGAGGGAGTCCTGTTACGGTACCTCACCGACGCATACCGCGCTTTGACCCGGTCCGCCCCGCCCCAGGCCCGCGAGCGCCTAAGCGAGATCGCCGCCTGGTTGGGGGATACTATCCGGGGCGTAGATTCAAGTTTGATCGAAGAATGGGAGGAGTTGAACGCCATTGATGGACTATCGGACCGCCAGGAGAGCGACACCAGCATTGGTGCTGTTGGAACAAGCGGGCGTTGACTACGAGTTGGAGACATTCGAACCGGACAACGTTCCCGCAGCCCTCGGCGAAGGGTACGGATTGGCGGCGGCGCGAGCTCTGGGCGCTGACCCGGAGACAGTTTTCAAGACCCTGATGGTCAAGATTGACGACGAGTTATGGTGCACCGTCATTCCGGTCAGCCATCACCTCGACTTCAAAGCCTTGGCCCGCGCCGCCGGTGGAAAGCGGGCGGCCATGGCCGCGGTGACTGAGGCCGAACGGGCGACGGGTTATGTGGTAGGCGCCATTTCGCCCCTAGCCCAACGGACCAGGCACCCAACCGCGATCGATTCTTCGGCCGAAGCTTTGGACGCTGTGGTGGTGTCCGCCGGCGGCCGCGGCATGGACGTCCGGCTCAGGCCACGCGACCTGAGTGACCTAACCGGAGCGATATTTGCTCCCATTGGTCGCCTGTAAAGGGCGTGTGCCGGCCCGGTCCCGGCCGGCTGGCACACTTGAATCATGACTGTGAGCCCCACCGCGAGCCTGGTCCGGCTTGGGATTACGTTACCCAGCCCGGCTACCCCGTTGGCCGCTTACGTTCCGGTCCGCGTCTCGCCGGACACCGCTTGGGTGTCTGGTCAGGGGCCCACCCGGGACGGCATCAGCCTTTACACCGGGCGTCTGGGCGCGGACCTCACCATCAGCCAAGGGGCCGATGCCGCCCGCTTGGCCGCCATCAATGTTTTAGCCGCGCTAGCGGGAGCGTTGGGTTCGCTGGAACGGGTGCGGGAATTTCAGCGGGTCGCGGTAATGGTCGCCTCGACACCGGAATTTACGGACCATCCGGCCGTCGCCAACGGTGCCTCGGATTTATTCATTGAGGTATTCGGCGAGGCCGGGCGCCACGCCCGGGTCGCCTTTGGCGTCGCGGCGCTGCCGGCCGGCTGGGCGGTGGAAGTCGAGGCTCAAGTCGCGCTCGCGCCCTAACCGACTGATTCCGCTTTGTCTTGCCGCCTGCGCCAACGGATGCCGGCGTCGATGAATCCGTCGATGTCGCCATCGAACACCCCCGCCGTATTGCCGACTTCGTGATCCGTACGCAGGTCCTTGACCATCTGGTAGGGATGAAGCACATAGGAGCGCATCTGGTCTCCCCAAGAAGCCTTGATATCTCCGGCCAGTTCCTTCTTCTTGGCCGCTTCCTCCGCCCGCCGGAGCACCAACAGCCGGGACTGTAGGACGCGGTAGGCTGCGGCGCGGTTCTGGATCTGCGACTTCTCATCCTGCATTGAGACGACTATGCCCGTTGGCAAGTGGGTCATGCGGACCGCCGAATCGGTCGTGTTAACGGACTGGCCACCTGGCCCAGACGAACGGAAGACATCCACTTTGATGTCCGATTCGGGGATGTCGATGTGGTCGGTGTCTTCAATCAACGGGATCACTTCAACCGCGGCGAAGGATGTGTGCCGCCGGCCCTGATTGTCGAACGGCGAGATGCGCACCAGCCGGTGGGTGCCCCCCTCAACGGACAAGTTGCCGTAGGCATAAGGCGCCGAAACCTCAAACGTGACCGATTTCAACCCAGCTTCTTCGGCGTAGGAGGTGTCCAGGACCTTGACCGTGTAGGCATGACGCTCCGCCCAACGCAAATACATGCGCAAGAGCATCTCGGCGAAGTCCGCTGCGTCAACGCCACCCGCCCCGGAGCGGATCGTTACCACCGCGAACCGCTCATCGTAGTGGCCATTAAGGAGAGTCCGGATTTCCATATCCGCCAAGGATGCTCCCACGGCGGCCAGGTCCTGGCGGACTTCCTCAAGGGCCTCAGGGTCATCGACCTCGGTCGCCATTTCGTACAAAACAGTCAGGTCATCGATCCGCGAGCCCATTAGCTCAAGCTTCTCTAGCTCACCCTGAGCGTGCGAAAGGAGCGAGGTCTTTTTCTGGGCCTCAGCGGGGTTATCCCACAACCCTGGTTCGGCCACTTCGCTGGACAGGCGTGCGATCCGCGCCTTGATCTCATCCGGGTCACTGACCTGCGTGATCGACTCGAACGTGTGGCTGAGCGCGCGCAATTCAGCCGCGATATCTTCGGTGGCCATAGCTTCCATCGTAGGACGTGCCCACTTCCGCTCCCACCAACTGTGACTTAAGCCGGCGGAACCCGGACAAATTGGTCCACCGCCGGCCTCTCCGGCGGCCTATGGTCCGGCGACTGACCGGGATGAAACCCACGGCGCAATAGAGTGATCTAGTGAGCAAGCGGCCGAATCACCGGATGCAACCGGCACCTCCCCCGCGCCGCCTGCCACCTCCGCCCCCTTCGCGGCGCCCCCGACCCGGCGGGGCACCGCCGCGTCAACTGCCCCAACCGGCCGCCCTCCGCGGTCACAGGCTTCGCTCCCCCACCCCGGCCTTCGTAGCGCTGGGTTCGATCGGGGCGATCCTGTCGCTGGCCGGCGGGTGGTCTACCCCAGCGCCGATCTTTGGCCTGATCATGTCCGCTGCGACCGTGGGGGCAGCATCCTTGCCGGTGACCAGCGCGGTGATCGCCTGGCTGGCCTGCGCTTGGTCCTTGACCGGCGGCTGGGGAATCGATTTGCCGGTCTTTCTCCTGGTAGGAGTGCCGTTGTGGGCTGTCGCTCGGTATTCGGCGCCGCGCTGGACCGCCGTGGCCACGGTCGCCGCCGCCGTTGGTGGCCTGCTCGCCGCCGCCTATTCCCTATCCGGACCGTTCGATGTCCGCGTGCTGGTTGGCCTGTTCCGGCCCTGGGGCTTCACCTTGAACGTTGATTCGTGGTCTGATGCTTTGCTCTTGGCCTTCCCCATCTGGTTGGTGGCCGCCTTATTCGAAGGCATGGGTCTGCTGACCCGTGGGATGGAAACGTCGCAACGCTCCCGCGATGCTTGGCGAGCCAGCCAGGCCCGCACCGAAGCCCTAGATACCATGAACGCCCTGGCGGAGGAGCGAGCCAGGATTTCACGCGAGATGCATGACATAGTTGGTCATTCGCTGTCGGTCATGATCGCCCAAGCGGACGGCGGCCGTTACGCTGCCGCTAACAACCCTGACGCGGCGGTACGCGCTCTGGAGGCGATAGCCCAAACTGGCCGGGACGCGTTGTCAGACATGCGCGGAATAGTACGGGTCCTGCGGGAAGGCCCCGAGGATGAGACAGTCCAACTCAAGCCGACAGCTCACGTCAAGGACATTGAACAACTAGTGACCGAAACCCGCCGCACTGGCCTGGACGTGACACTGGTGCGGGTCGGCACACCGCGCTATCTGCCGCCGGGTGTGGGTGCCACTCTCTACCGGGTTTGCCAAGAAGCGCTGACCAACGCACTCAAACACGCCGGCCCCGGTGTCGCGGTAACGGTCACCGAGCGGTGGGATGACGCCCTCATCACCATTACGGTGTCCGATGACGGCCGTGGGGCCGCCGCTCAGACCGACAGTGGTGGACATGGCTTGGTTGGGATGCGCGAAAGAGCTGAGATGCTGGGGGGCACTTTCCAGGCCGGGCCAGGACCAACCGGCGGCTTCACCGTCAAAGTGGCGGTGCCATTGCCTTCGCCGTCTCGTTCCGTTACGACCCAAGAGTTGCCGGCCGTCGCCACACCGAAAACTCAGCCGGTCCGGCCCCGTCCTACTAGAGCAGCAGACTCAATCCGGCCCCAAGGAGGAAACTGATGACCATGGATCCGATCAGAGTGTTGGTGGTAGATGACCAAGAGCTAGTCCGTTCCGGTTTCGCCATGGTGATCGATTCTCAGGCTGACATGGCAGTCGTTGGGCAAGCGGGCGATGGCCACGGTGCCCTGCGGACAGCACTTGACAACCACACTGACATCGTTCTGATGGACGTGCGTATGCCGGGCATGGACGGGATCGCCGCCACCGAACAGATCATTCAATTGGTCAAACCTCCGCCCAAGGTGATCATCCTGACCACCTTTGACCTTGATGAATACCTGATGGCAGCCATCCGCGCCGGGGCTAGCGGGTTCTTGCTCAAGGACACTCCGCCAGATGACATGCTGACGGCTATCCGCACCGTCCATGCCGGGGACGGCGTGATCGCTCCAGCACCGACCAAGCGCCTAATCGCTTCAGTGGCAGCAGCCACTCCCCCAGATCCGCGCGACATAGCCGCTTTCGATGATCTGACCGAACGCGAAATTGAGGTCCTAGTGCAGATGGCGCAAGGATTGTCCAACCAGGAAATCGCCGCCACACTGCATGTCGCGGAAACGACCGTCAAGACCCATGTCGGCAGAATCCTGATGAAGCTGGAGGCCCGCGACCGGGTCCAAGCGGTGGTCGCCGCTTACCGGGGCGGCCTGGTCCAGCGCTATTCATAGGCGCCAATGGCGGTCCGCGGCGGGTGTCTCTTGACTCTCCGGCCACCCCGTCCTTCTTGGGAAGTACCTAGAGCCGCGACCGTAGCAGGACTCGCCAATCCGGCCCGGCGAGTAGCGTTCGGGATATGGATTCGGGAAAACCAGCTGTTGCCGCGCGCGGGCTAACCAGGGTTTATGGCATGGGCGAAGCCCAAGTTACAGCCTTGGCGGACGTTTCAGTCGACTTCGCCGCGGCCCGCTTCACGGCCATCATGGGGCCGTCTGGTTCCGGCAAGTCAACTCTGCTCAACCTGATGGCTGGCCTTGACACGCCAACCGCCGGATCAGTCCAATTGGGCGGCAAAGAACTAGCCGGCATGAGCGACAACGAACTCACTGCCTGGCGGCGCACCCACGTGGGCTTCGTGTTCCAAGCCTTCAACTTGCTGCCCATGCTCACGGCGGAGCAAAACATCCGTTTGCCACTCGACCTGGCCGGCGACCGGGTTGACCCCGAATGGTGGGATGAAGTGGTAGGCACACTGGGCCTGGGCGACCGCCTGAGCCACCGTCCCAGCGAAATGTCCGGCGGTCAGCGCCAGCGGGTGGCCCTGGCTCGCGGGCTGATCACCCGTCCCGACGTGATCTTCGCCGATGAGCCAACCGGCAATCTGGACACGCGCTCTGGTTTCGAAGTGCTGAGCTTCCTGCGTCAATCGGTCCGTGAACTCAATCAATCCGTGGTCATGGTGACCCACGACCCGGCTGCCGCCGCCTACGCCCAACGGGTGGTCCTCTTGGCCGATGGCCGCCTAGCCGGGGAGATTCTTCACCCCACCAAAGACTCCGTGCTGTCCGCCCTTGATGAGCTGACCACAGTGGTGGCGGCCTAGAGGACACTCATGTTCCGTTTCACCCTGCTCCAGTTGCGGGCATCACTGCGCCATCTGGCGGGCGGAGCGGTCGCCATCGTGGTGGCGACGGCGTTCATAGCCGCCACCATGGCCGGCGCCGCTGTCATGGACGGCACCATGGTCAACATCCTCCGGGAGCCCTATACCCAGGCCGATCTGGTAGTCGCCCGCGGAGATTTCCCCGATTACATGTCGTTACCGCACGTGGGGGCCGATGAAGTCAAAGCGACCGCCGCCGTGGCCGAGGCTTTCTCCCCGATTGAGCTGGGCGCCGAAGCGATCCTGGGTGACCGCAACGAATGGGTCGCTCTACGGACCATCTCACCCGGATTGGCCTTAGGCCGTTACCCGTCCGAAGAAGGCACAGAACCCACCAGGGCCGGCGAGGCGTCCATCGCCAAGGGCCTGGCACGGCGCCTGGGCGCCAGCCCTGGCGACCAAATCAACCTGGCCGTGACCGTTGTGACGGATTCGTCCGCTGATGTGATCGGAGTTGACCAGCCTGACGCCCACACGGCCTTTCCGGACAAGACCGGCCAACCCAGCCCGGCGGCATCGGCCGAATTGGGAACTCAAGCGGACCAAACCGCCCAGGAGTCGCCGGGGGACTCTGGGGAAGATCCTCCCGAGTCCGTATCGCGTACCACTGCGCTGACAGTGACAGGGATCTTCGATGATTCGCTGCCCTCGTTCGCCTCCCGGCCACAAATTCAGACGCCAACGGCGACAATCGAACAACTCGGCGTACTGGACGGCGTTCCCTCGGGATTCTCCACCAAATCGCTACTCATAACCTTGGCGGATGGCGCCCAAGATACGCCCGCCGTCCGCCAGGAAATCGCCGACGCGACCACCGCCGCCTGGTCCACGACCGAATGGGTAGATGTCTGCGCCGGTTCTCACTCCATCGCGCTAACTCCCAGCGAGGTCCCGCACGACGGCGATTCGGCCTGTTCAGTGCTGGTGATGAGTCCGGACCAGGCCGCGACCATGCGGCTAAGCCGCTTCACCGGCGGCGACGCGATCAAAGCAGTGGCCCTAGTCTTTGGGCTGGTTTCACTAATGACCGGAACTATGGTCATAGCCAACACCTTCCAGGTGATGATCGCCGGACGGGCGCGGACCCTGGCCCTATTGCGGGCCGTCGGCGCAACCCGCGGCCAAATCCGCCGCTCCGTAATATTGGAGGCATTCTTCACCGGCCTGGTCGCCTCCGGCCTTGGCGTGCTGGCCGGCTGGGGCCTGATCCGCCTGGCCCTGGCGATCTCCACCAACCTCTACCCGTCCATACCCATGCCCACTAGCGTCGGCATGCCGCCCATGGCAGTGGTCATGGCCGTGGCCGCCGGCGCGACCGCTACCGTCTTGGCGTCGCTGGTGCCTTCTCGGCTCGCCACCGGAGTCGCCCCGATTGAGGCTTTGCGGCCCCAGGAAGCGCCCAGCCTCACCGCACCGGCCGGCCGGACCCGCATGTGGTGGTCCATCGTTATGGCCACCGGCGGGGTCGCGATAACGGCGCTGGGCCTGTTCGTGGCCACATCTGGAGTCTTGGACCGGTACGTCGGCGATCAAGGTTTGGTGATTGGCGCTGGGCTGGGCGTGGTCGGCGGCGGCCTTCTGGCGGCCGGAATCATCCTGGGCACCGTCTTCTGGCTTCCGAAAGTGGTAGCGCGGATCGCCGGATGGATCGCCAAACGCCCTGGTGGCGCCCAGATCGCGGCGTCCAACGTAGTCCGCAATCCGCGCCGGACGGCGGCCAGCGCCACCGCGCTGATGATCGCGGTAACGCTGGTCAGTTCAATGTTGGTGGCGGCGGCCAGCCTCAGCCGAGCCCTCGAAAAGTCGGTCGAAGCTCGGGCGCCGGTGGACCTCCAACTAGGGCACGCCAAACAGGGCTATTGGCCGGCCGCGGCCGGGGCCCCCGACTCACCACCGCTGTCCGGAGAGGCCGTCGAGCAGGCCGTGATTGAGCGAATTGAAGAAGTTGATGGCGTCACCGGAACAGCACCCATTTCGGCGGCAGAGATAGTGATCGATGACGACTTCGGGGTCCCGTACATCTACGCGGTCAACGGAGCCGAGCCAGACCAGCTACGCCAGACCCTGGCGGACCCGACGCTCGCCAACCGGCTCAAGCCGAATGTCGTTCTGGTCGACTCCCATCTAAACGACCAACTAACCCAGATGAGTTTGGCGGACGATGCATCCGAGGACGGCGAGGAATGGACCGAGCCAAGCCCTAAGCCAGTCTCCGGTTCCGTCCGCTTGGTCACCGACGCGGCCGGTGAGACGCATAAGATCACTTTCGTCTACGCGCCTGAACTCGATTACGGCTGGGCCGGCTCAATGCTGGCCGAACAGACAACTCTGGAAACCCTGGGCTCTACGCGAACTGTGGCCGCACTGTTCAGGGTGGCCCGTAACGCTGACCCAGTGGCGGTCCGCGACCGAGTGCTGGATCTGGTCATCGAGTCCTCCCCCGCTGACGCCTATCTCTACGATGTCCAAGGCGCGGCGGTGGAAAAGGCTGAGGCCCGCAAGACCATCAACATCATGCTGCTGATTGGCGTGGCCCTTCTGACCGTATCGGTGTTGGTGGCGTTGGCGGGTGTGGGCAATACGCTGTCACTGTCTGTCATTGAACGGCGCCATGAGAATGCCTTGCTGCGGGCCCTGGGGCTATCACGCGGACAGACCCGGTGGATGATGGCCGTCGAGGCCCTGGTGATTTCCGGAGTCGCTGGACTGATGGGAATAGCCTTCGGCACCATGTACGGCTTCATCGCCTCCGCGCTGTTGGTTTATGAGTCGGTGGGGCTGGTCCTGGTCTTCCCCGGGGCTGGCCTCGCCGTCGTGATGGGCCTGACCCTGGCCTCCGGTTTACTGGCCTCCATCCTGCCGGGACGGCGGGCGGCGCGCACCGCGCCGGCGGAGGCACTGGCCGCCGCTGAGTGATTCCACCGATCCACAAGCTCTGGCTGACCCGCGGCCGGGCCGGCCTTAAGGCCGGCAAGCTCGGTGCGTGTATTTCACCCTAGAGACGGCCGCGGGCCGCCGCGACTGCTGGGCCGAGGACGGATCCACCTTGACAGAGGTCCTGGCGGAACTGGCCCCGCGGGCCGGGTGTGATCGCGGCTCGGGCTTCGGCTTCGACGTGGGCTCGGGTTTGGACGTTCACTTGGAGGTGGCCGGCGGTACCGGTAGCGGCACAGCGGCCCCCGGCAGGCCGCTGTGCCACGGGGCACTGGTACAAGTCGGGACCGACACCGGGATGGACGGTGCGGCCGGCCAGTCCGCGGACGTTCGGCCGGGCGGTTGGCGCCTGATCCGGCTGGGCTCAGCCTTGGCCGGCGAATCCGTGCCTCTGCGTTCACCGGCGGCACCGGTGCGAGCCGGGACCACCAGGCGCGGCAAGGTCCTATTGAGCCGCCAGCGCCGCCCCAGGTCCGCTGGGCCGCGGACCGGCCTGCAGCCGCTGTGGCTGGGGCGAGTCCGTCAGTCGCGTCGAGGCCGCTTGACCGTACACTGGCGCCGCCTGCGTTGGCGAAGGCGCTGCGGGGCGGGAACGGTCTTGCGGACAGCCAGCGGCGAAGTCTGGGCCTTGGTTCAAGAACCGGTTGGCACCGCCACCCAGGCCGCGACGGACAAACGAAATTGGGCGGCCGCCGCTTCGGCCGCCGCTACTGGGCTGATCATGGCAGTGGTGATGTTCTTCGTAACCCGCAACCCGATCTGGGCAGCCATGCCCTTGGCGGGGGTTGTGGCGACCATCTTGCCGGTCATCCTGCACCGGCGGCGCCCTCCCTGGCCGGACTCGGTGGCCGGGTTGACGCCGGCCTCGACCTATCCGGTTCCGCTGGACGGCCCGGCTGAATTGATCGGATCGCCAGGGCCGGTGGCGGCGCTGGCGCGCCGGGCGATCTCCCAAGGCTTGGAGGCATGCGCCCGGTTGCCGGTCCTTGATGTGCCACTCGAACCGCCCTGGGCGTGGGCCAGGTTCGCTGGACCGGACCACAGCGGTGGCCTTCTCCATGGAGCAGGCGCGCCAGATTCTGGGGCATTCGCCGCTCCGTCCGAGGCTGCCCTGCGAGTTGAACTCATCCCGGGCGGACTGCGGTTGACGCCGGGGCCATCCTGGCCCCGACCGCCGGACTTGACGGCACCGGAGGCGCGGAGTCGCGGTCCGGCCACCGGATACGGCCCGCTAGGCGGATTGGGCGGACCGGTCCATCACGACGCGGTCACTCGGTGGATAGTCAAAGACGCTGGCCTGGGCCTGTTGGCGGCCCGAGCCCCTGGCCGCCAACCGTTCCGAGCCGCCGGCCTGGGTGCCGCCGCCTTGGAAGGCCAAATCCGCCAATTGGCCACGAGAAACCCAATACCGGGCGTGGAAGAACCGTTTCCCCTGACCGCCCAGCAAGTCGCCGCGAACTGGCGCGGGCCCGCCACCCGGCCGGCCATAGGTCCGGGCCCAGATGGCCTGGGCCTGCGGCTAGACCTCACCCGGGACGGTCCCCACGCCCTGGTGGCGGGTACATCCGGCTCCGGCAAATCAGAATTCTTGCGGGCTCTGATGCTCTCAGAATGCGTCGCCACGCCGCCGGACCGGCTGACCATAGTGGGGGTGGACCACAAGGGCGGCGCCACCTTCCGCGACCTTGAGCATTTGCCTCACGTGGTTGGCGTGGCCACCGATCTGGACGCGGCCGGCACCAGCCGGGTTCTGACCTCACTCGAGGCTGAGCTGGCCGGCCGCGAACGCTTGCTCGAACGCCACGCGGTCACCGCCTGGCGCGAGCTCCCGGCTGCGGCACGGCCGCCACGACTGCTGGTGGTCGTGGACGAATTCCGCACCCTGTTGGACGCTTTGCCGGAGGCGGCCGGAAGGTTGGAGCGGTTGGCTGCCCAGGGCCGTTCGCTGGGGATGGGGCTGATTCTGGCCACCCAGCGCCCGGCGGGCGCGGTCAGCGCCCAATTGCGCGCCAACCTGGCGCTCCGGATCTGTTTCCGGGTCGCCACCGAAGCTGATTCTTTGGACGTCCTTGGTTCAGCCGATGCCGCCGGGATCGACCCAGCCAAACCCGGCAGTTGCGTAATCGCCAGCGCTGGGCGTCCGCCTATCGCCTTGCGGGTCCGAATGGTGCCACCGCCGCCGCGCCGCCCCGCGACAGAAGTGTCATGGCCTGCCCAGTGGGCGCCGCCACCGGCGGCGCCGGCTGATCCGGCCAGTCTGGTCAACGCCATTCAGCGGGCCGCCGCCGCGGCTGGCGCCAAGGCACCGGCCGCGCCTTGGCGGCCCCCTTTGCCCACCGAATTGCCCGTTGCTTCCCTCATCTGGCCTGGAAAGGCTGGCGGCCGCACGGGCAGTCACGGCGCCAAAGTCGCTGGCGGCGACGGTGAGGGCCGCGAGAACACCGGCAGCCTTTTCAACGGCGTACTTCTGGGGCTCGTTGACCGTCCGGCGCTCCAGATTCAAGAATCACTGGTCTGGGATCCAGCCACCGGGCACCTAGCCATCTTGGGACCGCCGCGTTCGGGCCGCACCACCGCAGCCGTGACGGCGGCGGCCGGCCTGGCTGCGGCCGGCTGGGACACCCATGTCATAACCCACCGGCCGGATGCCTTCCGTGGCCTGCTGGGAATGGCCCGGCTCGGTTCGGTGGTGGATGGGCGCGCGTCTGATCTGATCGCGGAGCTTCTGGGGCGGTTGGGCCGCGAACCGGTGGCGGTGGTTCTGGATGCGCCGGCCGAGTTGGAAGCTTGCGTGATTGGGGCGTTGGCACGCCCACTGATCGAAGCGATTGTCCAAGGAGCGTTGGCACCAGGGGCGGCGGTGGTGGTGACCGCCGCAGCTAAACCAGCTCGCTGGCTCAGCCTATGCCCCCACCGCCTGATACTGCCCGTCAGTGACTTGACGGACGCCCTCACCCTGGGTATCCCGCGCGAGTTGGCTGGGGGCGCCCGGATTCCCGGGCGCGCCTGTTACTTGGGCGGCGATTCGGCGGCCATGGCACAGATCGCCCTGACAACAGCGGCGGCCGGAGCCGCCCGGCCAGCAGGTACCCGGACCCGCTCCGAGGGACAGCGCGGGTACAGCGGCCCGGTCTACCCCCAAGACCCCGGTCGCAGCAACCTTCAGACCCCGAAGCGGGTGCTCGAACTGCCAGACCAAGTCTGTTCAGCCGAGCTTCCTCCGGACGCTCCCGGAATCATCTGGGTTGGTCTGGGCGGCCACTACGGTACCGCCCTGGGCCTGCCGCTGCGGCAAGCCCAGCCCATCGCCGTGATTGGGCCTCCGGGCTCTGGCCGGTCCACCATCCTGGCGACCTGGCGCCAACGCCTCGAAGCGGCCGGCCATCCAGTCACCATGCCCGGATGCGGCGGCCAACGCCGCTGGCCGGAGATCATTGACGCCTTGGCGGCCGGCCAGGTGGTCTTGGCGGATGACCTGGAATCGGTCAGCGGGCCGCCGCCTTCGGCACTGCCGCCCAAGGGCACGCTAATAGCGTCTTACACCACCACCACGGCAGCGGCCCTGCGGCCGCCCACACAGCTCTTCCACGCCAATCCGCTGGGCCTTCTCCTGGGTCCCGGCGGCCGCGGTCCGGCGGCCGCCTTTGGGCCCGGCGCCAACACCGGATCCCCGTTGGGCCTATCCGGCGGTTCCGTCCCTGCCCAGCCGCCTGGACGGGGACGACTAATCGTTGGTTCCAAGTCCTACGCTATCCAGGCCGCGGCCTGAACCCGGTTCCCTTCGCGCCGCTGAGGACGGCGGTCGCCGCGGCTCTGGAGAGGCTGGCTCGCGGGGGTAAGAGACCGTTCAGGCCGCACTGGCCACGGCCACGTAAAAGGCCCCGCTACGCGGGCAAGAAACCGTGAGGCACAGGCACCTTTCACGCGGGACACGAGAATCAGGGCCGTCAGGCTGCGTCTTGCCTCCGCACCATGAAACCGGTATGTTGGCCGTTGCGGCGCTGGCCCACCGCTGCGGGCGTTCCCCGCAGACCACACGACGACTAACCCAGGAGATACCCCGATGCTCCAGAGCTTTACCCGCAACTACCAGGACAACTCGACCGAGGCCGGGTTCCAATTCACCTTCTATTGTGACGTTTGCAGAGACGGCTACAAGTCGTCGTTCACGGAGAGTTCAACCTACAAGAAGTCCGGCTTCATGCGCGGCTTTGGAGAAGGCGCTGCCGTCCTCGGCTCACTGGTTGGCGGTCAGGGGCGCACTTTGGGGTACGGCGCGGACAGGGTCTCAAACCACCTTTCACATCGGTTCGAAGGCCGTTCTCCCCAGTGGCAAAAGGAACACCAGCACTCCTTTGAACGCAGCCAAGAGGAAGCTAAACCACACTTCAACCGGTGTCCCAACTGCAACGGTTGGGTCTGCGACCCCTGCCTGAACGAGGACGCCGGGCTATGTACCAAGTGCGCCCCGCGCCAAGAGGTCTATGTCGCCAAAGCCCACGCCAGGGCGCTCACTACTGCCATCGACAAAGCGGCCGCCGGTGGCGTGGAATGGTCTGGTGCGATCGCGGCCAGGACCACAATGTGCGGCCAGTGCGGCAAACCGGCTGGAACGGGCAAGTTCTGCAATAGTTGCGGGGCCGACATGTCGTTGCTCAAGTGCCCTGCTTGCGGTTTCTCCAACGCCCAGAAAGTCCACTTTTGCAATAACTGCGGGCACAACTTGCAACAAGCTGGCGGCGCTCAGGCGGCTCAGGCCGCAGCCGTCTGCGCCGCCTGCCGGACAACTAATCCACCAGGCACCAAGTTCTGTGGTAATTGCGGCGGCAGGCTTAGCTGATAAGAATGCCAACCGGCCGCGGGTTGCCCGCCGCGTTCTAGTACATCTGACCTTCCCCAATTGACGCTGCCGGGCCGTCGGCTGGTCGGCGGCCCGAAGTCAACGAAAGGTGCGCGACCGCATCGCCCGGCGGGCCTCCAGATTGTCTTGACGTTCACGCAGCGCCTGGCGTTTGTCCCAGTCGCGCTTACCACGGGCCAGCGCAATCTCTACTTTGGCCCGTCCACCCACGAAGTACAGCCGCAAAGGCACCACCGTGAAGCCCGCCTCACCAGTCTTGGCAGCCCATTTTCGGATCTGGTCCTTGTGCAACAGCAATTTGCGTTTGCGCCGGGGGGCATGGTTGGTCCAACTGCCCTGAACGTACTCCGGTATATGAACGCCTTCCAGATATGCCTGACCGCCGCTGAATGAGACCCAACCATCCGCCAATGACGCCATTCCCGCCCGCAGTGCCTTGACCTCGGTTCCCATCAAGACCAATCCAGCTTCAAGGGTGGCATCAATGTGGTACTCGTGGCGCGCCTTGCGGTTGGTCGCCACCGCTTGCTCACCGGGCTGTCTAGTCACAAGACGGACAGTCTAACGCGACCGGGCCAGAGGCGGGGAGTCTCCGCTGGCCACAACCGCGCCCTGATGCTCGCCCCGACCCACCCCGGGGTCCCCGCAAAAGATCCGACTGTAGGGAGGAGGTTTTGTGGGGTGGTTCCGGGGTCCCCGCAAAAGATCCGACTGTAGGGAGGAGGTTTTGCGGAGCCAACTAGGAGATGTAGTTCATTGGGTTGACCACGCCGGTGGCGGCGCCAACCCCAATCTCAAAGTGCAAGTGGCAGCCGGTCGAGGCACCGGTGGTACCGACCAGGCCAATCTTCTGGCCCTTCGACACTTTCTGGCCCGTCGAGACCAAGATGCCCCCATCCTGCTGGTGATTGTAGGTGGAGAACATCAGCCGGCCGTTGACGTTGCCGTGGCTGATGACCGTCCGGTTCCCATAACCGCCGCCCCAACCGGTGGAGACAACGGTGCCCGCGGCGCTAGCGAAGATCGACGCGCCGCAACCAGCTTTGAGGTCTACCCCGTCGTGGTGGCGCTGGCTACCGGAAATCGGGTGAACCCGCCAGCCAAACGGCGAAGACACCGACACTGACGTCAAAGGACGGCCAAAGAAACCAGGGGTGGCTGGCGGCGCTCCGCCGCCGCCATCGCTTAAGCCAAGTCTGCGGGCCTCCTCCGCAAGAATCTCATCTAGCTGCTTTTGGACGGCCTGGTTCTCCGCCTCAAGGGCGGCCTCTTCCGCCTGGGCGGACGCTTTCTCACTCTCAAGATTGGCGGCTAAGGCTTCCATTGATGACTTGAGGTCATCCAGGACCTTCTTGGCCTCCTCAGCGGCCGCCTTGGCCGTTTCCGCTTTGGTCAGTGCCGCCTCGGCTTTGACCTTGAGGCCAGCGATCTCTTCGGTGACGATCTCAAGCCGGGCCTTGCGGTTCTTGTTGGCGGCCGCCGATTGCTGCGACTTGGCCATCACAGCCTCGCGGGTGCGGGCAGCCGCGCCCGCGGCGATCAAGTCTTGAGCCGCGGAGTCGATTGACGTCGCCCCCATCAACACCATCAGATCGGAGCTAGCGGCAGCGTTGCCCATCATCGCGTCGCGCGCCATCGAGCCAAGGGACTGGCGTGATTCCTCAACCAAGGCCACGTCCTGGGATAGCTGTTGAGTCACATCCTGACGTTGTGTCTCGGCTTGCTCCAGGGAAGCGACCGTCTCTTGGTATTCCTGCTTAGCGGCGGCGTATTCGCTCTGGGCCACCGACAACGCCGACTCCGCCACCGGCAGCTCCTTGTTGGCGGTCTCAAGCTTAAGATAGGCCTCCTGAAGCGCCTTCGACGTGCCCTCCAGATCAGTCCGGAGTTGGTCCAATTGCTTCTGGTTGGATGCCCGCTGTTTTTCGAGGTCATCGCGTCCTTTGGCGGCCTGGACCGGCGCCGACGCCATGCCCAGTACCAAAGCGACGGCCGCCAAAGCGGCCATCACGAGTCCCGTCAACCTGGATCTAAAACGAGCCGAAGCCAATGTCGCATCTCCTCATATTCGCGTTCGCTTCCTATCCAATTTAGCGCAGACGCGCCGGTCAGACCCGGGTAAACCGTCGCAACGTCAACGCGGAGCTGACTCCGGCCAGGACCACCGCCGCGATCACTAGCCATGGCGCGACGGCGATGGCATCGTACGGGTTAACGCTGCCCATCACCACGGCGAAGTTCTCCTCCACCCACTTCGACAGCCAAAACTCCGACACTGACCAGAGCGTCCCAACGGCCAGTACCGACCCCAAAAGCGCCGCGACGGCGCCTTCCAGCATGAACGGCAACTGGATAAACAGGTTCGAGGCGCCAACTAGGCGCATGATCCCGGTCTCGCGTTGGCGCGACAGCGCCGATAGCCGGATAGTCGTAGCGATCAACAAGATGGCCGCCAAGCCGAGCACTCCGGCGACCGCCAAAGCCGCCAGCCGTACCTTGGACAACAGGTCGAAGAGCTGATCGAAGAGGTCAGATTGATCGACGGCTTGAAGAACTCCCGGCATGGTGCCCACGGCGTCCGTCACCACCGCGAACATGTCCGGGTCTTTCAGCTTGACGTGGATGACTGGCCCAAACGCCTCAGCGGTGACTTCGTTTGATATGTAAGAACCACCAAACCGTTCTTGGTATTCCTCGAACACCGATTGCCCCGACTGATCGAAGACCTCTTCGACGTATTGGGCCAACTCAGCGGATTGCAGACGGTCCTTGATGGCCCGTTGCTGGTCATCACTTACCGCACCGCCAGAACAGTTGCCTTGGTCTTGAGCATCCTGAGGGCACAGGTAGATCGATACTTCAACCCGGTCATACCAGGCGCCCTTGATCCGGTCGACCTGGATTTGCATCATCAGCGCCGCGCCTACGGCGGTCAAGGAGACGAACGTCACCAGGATCACAGCACCGATCATTGAGGCGTTGCGGCGGAATCCGTGGAGAATCTCAGTCAGAACGAAACGCAGCCGCATTACAGACCCCCGCCGTAGTAGCCGAAGGCCTCGTCGCGGACTATCTGTCCTTCAACCAACTCGACCACGCGGTGCTGGGCTTGGTCCACCAGGCCCACGTCGTGAGTGGCCATAACCACGGTGGTGCCGGTCTGGTTGACCCTTTCCAGCACCGCCATGATTCCTTCTGAGGTACGCGGATCTAGGTTTCCGGTCGGCTCGTCCGCCAACAGAATCTGCGGCCGGTTCACCACCGCCCGGGCTATCGCCACCCGCTGCTGTTCGCCGCCGGATAGTTCGTGTGGTGTCCGTTTCTCCTTGCCAGCCAGCCCAACCAGTTCCAACACGTCCGGGACTGTCCGCATGATGGCGTGCCGGGGCCGGCCAATCACTTGCATAGCGAACGCGACGTTCTCAAAAACCGTCTTGCCCTCCAGCAACCGGAAGTCCTGGAAGACGGATCCAATCTGGCGCCGGAAACGGGGTATCCGCCGCTGCGGCATCTCGGCGATGTCCTGCCCCAGCACGAACGCACGTCCCGAGGTGATGTGCTCTTCCCTTAGGACCAGCGCCAACAGGGTCGACTTGCCCGAACCAGAGGCTCCGACCAGGAAGCAGAATTGTCCCCGCAGGATTTCCAAGCTGACGCCGTCAAGCGCCGGCCTGGCTCCGCGGGCGTAGATCTTGGTTACGTTTTCGAATGTAATCACTGAGTACCCGGATAGCTCGTTTCGTTCATAATGCTGGGCCCAGCCAGCGTAACCCGGCCCAGCCACCGGCCCGCGCTGACACGCCGTCAGGCTAAGATGGCCCGTAGCAGTCAACCACAATGATCAGGAGAAACCATGTCGAAGCGCGCCCGCAAGCGCCGCACGCGTAAGAAATCATCCGCCAACCACGGCCACCGGCCCAACGCCTGAGCCGTTAACCGAAGGTGCGGCGCGGTCTGGAGGAGCCTGTCGATCAACAAGCTCCCCTAGACCGCGCCACACCAGCGCCATACCGGCCTCTGAGGCCGCTACCAGCCGTACCCAAATGTCAGGCTGGTTGGGCTCCACCCGCACGCAACTCGGTCAGGCGGTCCACCACTTTGGCCCGCAACGACGGCGGAGCCGCATCGAGGCAGGCTTCGCGGATGACCGACTTGAGTTTGGTACGGACTTCGTGTTCGTAGGCGCAGTTGTCGCAGCCGTCCAGATGGTCGCGCATGGCCTCCAGTTCATGTTCATCTAGCTCCTCGTCGATGAACCGATACAAGCGCGGCAGCGCTTCCTCGCAGCCAAACTGCTGAAATAACGTTTCCATTAGCCCTCACCCCCCGCTCTGATCAACAGAGGCAGGTTCAAATCCCTGGCCGGTCAAGGCCTCGCGCAACTGGGCCCGGCCGCGGTGCAACCGCGACATGACCGTTCCAATCGGCGTGTCCATGATTTCGGCAATCTCCTTGTAAGAATACCCTTCAACGTCAGCGTAGTAGACCACCATGCGATAGTCTGCCCGCAGATCGGCTAGGGCTTGTTTGACACGCGAGTCCGGCAGGTGGTCCAAGACTTCGAGTTCGGCCGAACGCAGGCCCACCGATTCGTGTTCGGAGGCCCGCATGATCTGCCAATCTTCAATCTCATCAGCGTTGGACTGCTGCGGGGACCGCTGCTTCTTGCGGTAGTCGTTGATGTAGGTGTTGGTCAATATGCGGTGGAGCCAGGCTTTGAGGTTGGTGCCTGGCCGGTATTGGTGAAAGCTTGAGAACGCCTTGGCATAGGTCTCTTGAACCAAGTCCTCGGCGTCCGCTGGGTTGCGGGTCATGCGCATCGCGGCGGCGTATAGCTGGTCTAGGTACTCCATGGCGTCGCGCTCAAACCGGTCGGCCCGCTCAACGGGGGTCTCGGTTGGACGCGGGTCATGGGCCGCCTCGTCTGCTGTCACGGACACTGAGCCTACCGGCAGAACAGTCGTTGCCGCACGGCAAAGCGCTTCGATGTGTTCACTTCGGACGCTAAAACTCATATGAATCACAACGCCAACCCGGCTGGGGTTGTTCCCGAAACGTGGTAGACACTTAGTATGAGCCTAATTCGCGTCAAAGCCCGAGCCTTGATTGGCGCCGCCGCGATCGCCGATGGCGTCGCCGTGCTGCGCCACCCCGAACCCCACGAGGAGGTCGCTGCGGCCACATTGGAGCGGCTGGAAGAGTCCACCGGGAAGACCGTACCGGCCACCGTGACGGTGCGCGCTACCGCCATAGCCCAGTTGGCCGGCGGCAGCCTGATTGCCACCTCGTTGGCACCACGCTTGGGAGCCCTAGCCTCCCTGGGGGCGACGGTCCCGGCTTTGCTGCTGGGTTACCGCTTCTGGAAGGTGAAGGATGATCCGGCCGTCAGAGACCAACTGCGGGCCGGTTTCTGGCTCCATCTACTACTGACCGGCGCCGACCTGTTGGTCCTCGCCGGACCAACCCGCAGACACAAGCGCCGCAAGGACCGGAGTCGCAAGACGGCCAAGAACGCCAAGGCAGCCTCAAGAGCGTGACGGCGCCCGCCGCGTGGCCGGCTCCACGGGCCTTGGGCCCCCTTGACGCCTGGGTCCGGCTGCCGGGATCAAAATCGCTGACAGCCCGCTACCTGGTGCTGGCCGCCTTGGCGGACGGCCCCAGCCGCATTGACGGGGTGCTGCGAGCCCGCGATTCGGACCTGATGGAAGACGCGTTGGCGGCTCTGGGCGCCAGAATCAGCCATCCCACGCCCGATGCCGTCGTAGTAGTCCCAGCCGCACGCCCTGGCCACGCCGCGGGTCAGGGTGATGTTGGCCCAGCGACCGGCCTTCCCTCAGTCACCGTTGACGTGGGGTTGGCCGGCACCGTCATGCGTTTCGTGCCGCCACTGGCGGCAGTGGGAGCCCGCCAAGTCCAGTTCAGCGGTGATCCGGCCGCCGCCTCGCGGCCGATCACACCGTTGCTCGACGCACTGGAGTCCTTGGGCGCGACCGTTGACCGGCCGCCCCCCGGTGCGTCACTGCCCTTCTCCGTCACCGGCCAGGGCTCGCTGGCCGGCGGCCAGGTCCGCCTGAATTCATCCGGTTCAAGCCAGTTCTTGTCCGCGTTGCTGCTGGCTGCGCCCCGGTTCGCCAACGGACTCGAAGTGACACTCGATCCGCCAGAACTGCCCAGCCGTCCCCACGCCAACATGACCTTGCGCTGCCTGGCCGCCTTTGGCGGGCGGGCGCGCCAAACCAGCGAATGGTCCTGGCGGGTCGAACCAGGCGGGCTGACCGGCCGCCTCCTGGCGGCCGAACCGGACTTGTCCAACGCCGGCCCATTCCTGGCCGCGGCGCTAGTCGCAGGTGGCACGGTCAGGGTGGCAGGCTGGCCGCTCCGGACCGATCAGCCCGGGGACCTCTTGCGAGGCTACTTGGAGGCCTTCGGCGCCAAGGTCACTTGGGCCGCGCCGGCGGCGAAGCCCACCGGTGCCGGCCCGGCAGCTCCCGACGGCGCCCACCCGGACGGCGAGGTAGGCCAATTGTCTGTCAGCGCACCCGGCGGTGCGATCAGCGGAGTCCGACTCGATCTGAGCCCCGCAGGCGAACTGGCTCCCACCCTGGCGGCCCTGGCAACGTTAGCTGATTCGCCCAGCCGGTTGCGCGGCATCGGGCATCTACGCGGCCACGAAACTGACCGCCTGGCCGCCCTGACCAGCGAGATCAACCGGCTTGGGGGCGACGCACGCGAACTGTCAGATGGGCTCGAAATCCATCCCCGGCCGCTGCGCGGCGCACTGGTGCGGACCTACGGCGACCATCGAATGGCGACCTTCGGGGCCTTGATTGGGTTGGCCGTGCCCGGCGTGGAGGTCGAGGACATCGCCGCGACCGCCAAGACGCTGCCCGGGTTCACCAGCTTATGGCGGGAGATGATGGCGGCTTGACGGGCTCCTGGGACCACCTCACGGCCGACGACGTACCCGGCCGACCACGCCGTTCCCGCCCCCGCTCCAAACAACGGCCAGCCCATGGGGATGCCCTGCCCGCCATGGTTATAGGCGTGGACCGCGGGCGCTATTTGACGCACTTGGAGGGGCACACCGTGACGGCCGTCAAAGCCCGCGAGATGGGCCACCGCTCGGTGGTCGTGGGAGACACGGCCTACCTGGTTGGCGACACCTCCGGCAGTCGGGACGCGCTGGCGCGGATTGTCCGGGTGGGCCCGCGGGTCACTGAGCTAAGGCGGGCCACTGAAGAAGGCCGGGGCCGTGAGCGAGTGATCGTGGCCGGCGCCAGCCAGATGGTGATTGTGGCGGCGCTGGCGGATCCAGAACCCCGAACCGGCCTGATAGACCGCCAATTGGTCGCCGCCTATGACGCTGGCATGGGAGCCATCATCTGCCTGACCAAAGAGGATCTGGCATCTGCGTGGCCCTTGCGCCAGCTATACGAGCCGCTGGGGATCGAAGTAGTGGCCACCGGGCGCGAAGAGCGCCGGCTGTACGGCGTCGACCGGGTCCGCGAGTTGCTCCTGGGTCAGCTATCGGTGCTGGTAGGGCACTCTGGGGTAGGCAAATCGACGCTCATAAACGAACTCGTGCCGGGCGCCCGGCGGGCGACTGGCGCGGTCAACCTGGTCACCGGCAAGGGCCGGCACACGTCAAGTTCGGCGGTGGCGCTGGAACTGGCCGGCGGCGGCTGGGTGATCGACACGCCCGGGGTACGGTCCTTCGGCTTGAGTCACGTTCGTCCGGGACGGGTGCTGGCGGCCTTCCCGGATTTGGCGGAGGCTGCCGCCCACTGCCCACGAGCCTGCCCGCACGGCCCGGATTCGGCCGGCTGCGCCCTGAGACAATGGGCCGTGAACTCACCGGAGCGTCAGGTGCGCCTCGGTTCCTACCTGCGTATTCTTACCACCGCCAAGGGACACTAGCGAGAGGATCGAAAGTTGGCTAAATCACGGCGAAAGGACCCGGAGGACAAGTCACGCCGGGCCTTCCTGGAGCAACTCGCCCAGGCTCAGGCGGAGCCCGTCGAACCGGAAACCTACCTGTCTGACCTGCGGCTCGCACTTACCTTGGCGGATCAGGCCGATGAAATCACTTTGGCCCGCTTCCGGGCCAAAGACCTGGATGTGGACCAAAAGGAAGACGAAACCCCTGTCACCGACGCTGACCTAAGGGCCGAACAATTCCTGCGGGACCAGCTAGCCCGCACCCGTCCAGAAGACCAAGTGCTGGGCGAGGAATTCGGTCACTACAAGACCTCCAAACTGCTCAAGATTCAGGCCAACCGCAAGCGCGCATGGGTGCTTGACCCGATCGATGGCACCGCCAGCTATGTCCGCGGCGTACCCGTCTGGGCAACCTTGATAGGCCTGGTGGCGGATGGGCGCCCGGCGGTAGGCGTGGTTTCCGCACCGGCCCTGGGGATGCGCTGGTTCGCCGCCGCCGGCTATGGCGCGTTCAAAGGCTCCGGCATTGACTCCGCCGAACGCCTCAAGGTCTCCAAGACCAAGAAATTGGGCGAGGCTTTGATGTCCTATTCCTCGCTTTCTAACTGGGAAGACCAGGGACGGCTGCCGGGCTTCATCCGCTTGGTTGGGGACGTGGGCCGGACTCGTGCCTACGGCGACTTCTGGAGCTACATGCTGGTCGCCGAAGGAGGCGTTGACATAGCCACCGAACCCGAGCTGGCGCCGCACGACATGATCGCGCTGGCGCCAATCGTGACCGAGGCTGGAGGCGTGTTCACCGACACACGCGGCAAGGTAGCCGGCCCCTTTGGCCCGGACGCCCTCGCCACCAACGGCCGGCTGCACCAGCGCGTGACTCCCTATCTGCGCGGCCAGGATAACAAGTAGCCGCCTTGCCCACCCGCGAGTCTCTGGCTCGGTACGCTGTGTCCCGAACCGGGAATTCGGGGCGCTAGTCCTCTTTGCCGTGGCACATTTTGTACTTCTTACCGGAACCGCAAGGGCAAGGTTTGTTCCGCCCAGTGCCGGGGTAGGCCCGCTGCTGAGGCCGGCCAGATCCGCCGCCCGCACCGGCCCGTTCCCGACGAACCACTGGCCCGTCCGCGCCGTCCTCCGATGGCGCCGAATACTGGAACGCGCCAGCGTCCTGTTGCGGCCCATCTAGCCCCTTGGCCACGACCCTCGCCCCGCCTGGCGGCGGCACCGGCAGGCCCGCGACCCGTCCCGGACTGCGTGGACCACCGCTCCGGCCAGCCGCTCTGGCGGTGACCGTGGCTGACGATTCACCCGGTGTGGCCGTAACGCTGACAGAGCCGCCTGGGGCCGCCCCAGCGCCAACGGACCGCCCAGCGCCAGCCGGCTGAGCGGAATCGGAACTCTCAACCTGAACCTCAAGGTTGAACAGGTAACCGACGGTCTCTTCTTTGATGGCCTCATTCATCGCTTGGAACATGTGATAGCCCTCACGCTGGTATTCAACCAACGGATCGCGCTGGGCCATCGCTCGCAGGCCAATCCCTTCCTTGAGGTAATCCATCTCATAGAGATGCTCACGCCACTTGCGGTCCAGGACCGCCAGCATGACACGCCGTTCCAATTCGCGCATGGCCTCCGGGCCAAGTTCGGTCTCACGCGTCTCGTACGCCAAGTGAGCGTCCGCGACCAATTCGCGGTCCAGCAATTCTTGGCTCAACGCCCGCCTAGATCCCACCTCGGCGATCAGATCCTCCGGCGTGACGGTGGCTGGGAAGACGCTCTTGAGCTGGCCCCAGAGTTGCTCCAGATCCCAGTCCTCGGGGGCGTCAGCACTGGTAGCCTCATCGACAAAAGACTTGATGACATCGCTCAAGAACCCCTGGATCCTGCCCTCCAGGTCCTCCCCGCGCAGAATGGCTCTGCGGACTTCATAGACGACCGTCCGCTGCCGGTTCATGACGTCGTCATACTTCAGCACGTTCTTGCGAATCTCGAAGTTAGTCGATTCGACTTGGCTCTGCGCCGAAGCGATCCCCCTGGTCACAAGCTTCGATTCGAGCGGGAGATCCTCCGGGAAGCCGGTCATTGACATGACCCGCTCCGTTAGCTGCGAGTTGAACCGCCGCATTAGGTCATCTTCCAGTGACAAATAGAACCGCGATTCGCCGGGGTCGCCTTGGCGTCCCGAACGCCCGCGTAACTGGTTGTCAATCCGCCGCGATTCGTGGCGTTCAGTGCCAAGGACGTACAGCCCTCCCACAGCCACCACTTCGTCATGCTCCTGAGCCACCGACTCCTTCGCCGCCGCCAGTGCCTCCGGCCAAGCCGCTTCGTATTCGCTAGGGCTCTCCTCCGGGTCCAGACCCTCCTTGGCCAGGGCCTGGATGGCTCGGAATTCGGCGTTCCCGCCCAGCATGATGTCGGTACCGCGACCGGCCATGTTCGTGGCCACGGTAACCGCGCCCTTCCGGCCCGCCTCCGCGATAATGGCAGCCTCACGGCGGTGCTGCTTAGCGTTCAGGACCTCGTGCGGGATGCCTTCCTTCTTGAGCAACTTCGCCAAGTATTCCGACTTTTCTACCGAAACCGTGCCAACCAAGACCGGCTGGCCCACCCGGTGGCGTTCGACTATATCCGCCACCACTGCGGTCCATTTGCCGTCCTCGCCCTTATAGACCAGGTCAGACTTGTCCTCACGGATCATGGGCATGTTGGTTGGGATTGGCACAACGCCAATCTGGTACGTCGAGGCGAACTCGGCCGCCTCCGTCTCCGCCGTGCCGGTCATACCGGACAATTTGTTGTACAAGCGGAAATAGTTCTGCAGGGTGATGGTCGCCAACGTCTGGTTCTCAGCTTTGATCTCGACGCCTTCTTTCGCCTCGATCGACTGGTGCATGCCCTCCGAGTACCGCCGGCCGGGCAGGACACGGCCGGTGTGCTCATCAACAATCAGCACCTCACCTTGCAACACCACATAGTCCTTGTCGCGGTGGAACAATTCCTTCGCCTTGATAGCGTTGTTCAGGAACCCGATCAGCGGCGTGTTGACCGATTCATAGAGGTTCTCAATACCGAGGTAATCCTCGACTTTCTCAATGCCAGCTTCCAACACACCCACGGTGCGCTTCTTCTCATCGACCTCGTAGTCGGCTTCCCGCCTGAGCTGGCGGGCTACCCGGGCGAATTCCGAGTACCACTTGTTGATGTCGCCCTGAGCGGGCCCGGAGATGATCAGCGGCGTGCGGGCCTCATCAATCAGGATTGAGTCGACCTCGTCAACGACCACAAAGTTGTGACCGCGCTGCACCAGATCAGATTCCTTCCAGGCCATGTTGTCCCGCAGATAGTCAAACCCGAACTCATTGTTGGTGCCATAAGTTATGTCGCATTCATATTCCCGCCGTCTTTCAGACGGGTTTTGGCCCACCAGGATGCATCCGGTAGACAGCCCCAGAAAACGGAACACCCTACCCATCAGCTCGCTTTGGTACGAGGCCAGGTAATCGTTTACCGTCACCACGTGAACGCCCTCACCCGTAAGGGCGTTCAGATAGGCCGGCAAGGTCGCCACCAGAGTCTTGCCCTCACCGGTCTTCATCTCCGCGATGTTGCCTTGGTGCAAGGCTGCTCCACCCATGAGCTGGACGTCAAAGTGCCGCTGGCCCAGCGTCCGGCGCGCCGCCTCCCGCACCACAGCGAAGGCCTCCGGCAGGAGGTCATCCAAGGTCTCCCCCGCTTGGTACCGGTCCTTGAAGCGATCAGTCTCTTCCTTGAGCTCCTCATCCGACATCGCTTCAAAGGCTGGCTCCAGCGCGTTCACTTGCTGGACTATCCCTTCGAGCCGCCGCAGGGTCCGGCCTTCCCCCATGCGCAGCATCCTGTCCATCAAACCGGCCACTTGGCCCTCTTTCCTGTAAAACCGTTGAGTTGACTGCCTTCAATGCTATTGCCCCGGCGCCCACCAGGCGCGCGCCTCAGCCATCAGCCAATGAATCTCCCCAGTTTTACCACTCGCGACGGCCGGGACGGATCGCCCTGGGTCCCGGGCCGCGTCAGGACGCGGAAGCCTCCAGGCGTAAGACGCCATAGGTCCAGCCGTGGCGGTGATAGAGAACCGAGGGCAGTCCGGATTCGGAGTCCACGAAGAGGAAGAACGGGTGCCCAACCAGCTCCATTTCATAGATGGCCTCTTCGACCTTCATGGGCTTGGCCTGGTGAATCTTCTCGCGAATGACCACCGGAGAATCAGCCAGAGCCGTTTCCTTGACCGGCGGGGTAGCCCGCTTGGCGGCATTGACCGCCGGACCGTCCTCCACCAACTCGGCCGCCGCCACGGGCGGAGCCGTTGGCATCAACTCCGCCGGGGCGCCAACCGAGCCGGACTGGCCCGCCAGGAGCGCCTGATCGAAGTCTTGGGCTTGGCGGCGGGTCATCTTGTGCTTTGACTTGCGGCGGTCCTTGGCCCGGCGTTCTTGTTGCATCAGCTTGCCCATGGCAACATCGAAGGCAGAAAACATGTCGCCCGCTGACGCTTCAGCCCGGATCACTGGGCCCTTGCCACGAACAGTGATCTCAACAGTTTCAGCGGTGTCCGCCTGACGGGGGTTGTTCTCGTGGACGACTTCAACCTGCACCAACTGTGCCTGGGAATCGTACTGCGCCACTTTGGCGAGCTTCTGGGTGGCGAATTCCCGGAATCGCTCTGGGACTTCAACATGACGGCCGGCTACGACAATATCCATTTTCCTTGGCCTCCCAATCGGTGTCTGCGGGTGGTAGGGGCTATGCCCTCCTGCCCTCAACGTTAGCTCATTGGGCTGGGCTGTCACCTGGGCGTACGGCCCGTGTTCCGCGAGCCCGCAGGGCTGACCGCTAACACCACGGCGCCGAGGGTTTGGCAGCCCGCCCGCCCCAACGCCCGTTCCGCGTCAAGCAGAGTCGCGCCGGTAGTCAAGACATCATCCACCAGCAGGCACGGCGCCGGCGGCGGGCGGCGCACGCCAGTGGTACCCTCCCTGCCCGCCGCCCGCTGCCGCAGCGACCGCCCAGCCTGCTCATGGCTGCCGGCGGCCCGGGACAGCACATCCGCCAGGCCGGCCTTCAGGCCAGCCCCGCTCAAGGCCTCGGCGACCGCCAAGGCCAATTCAGCCGTACCGCCACCAGGCCGGGAAAAACGCCGAACCAGCCGGGAAGGCACCGGAACTACAGCGATATCAAGACTGACTGGCGCCAGCACCCGCACCGCCGCCTCAGCGGTGCGAGCAATTGCCCGCCTCATCTCAAGCTCGAGTTCTCCCCGTCCCTGACGCTTCCAAGCCACTATCGCCCGACGAACTTCATCGGCGTACCAGGCCGAACTCCACACTGGGAAGGCTGGCCCCGAGTCGGCGGGAACTAAGCGCGGCGCGCCCGCCTCGCGCCGCGACACCGGACCAAGCAGCTCCTCGCGGCAGTTCGCGCACAGCGGGCCCGCCAACTCAAGTCCGCACCCAGCGCAGTGGGCGGGCCAGACTAGATCCGCCGCCGCCCGCAGCGCCCTGCCCGCCGCCGTCGGTTTCGCCACGCCATCAATCCCCGTGCCTCACGGTGCCAACGCAACGGCTCTGGCACCTGAGGCCAAGGATGTCCAGACCCGGCCCCGCGGTGCGTAAGCGAACAGCCCGCCGGACCGGCCCGAGACGTAAACATCACTAGCCCCACGCCCAGCGGCCAAGAAACCCGGTGGATCAGTCGGCGACTTCAGATATGTGGTGTCTCCCCCGACAGCCAAAATGGCGGGGACCAGCTCACCGGCCTCAGTGGGCGCCGTCAAGAAAGCCAACGACACGTCATCGGCCCAGCTCAGGCCACCAACCAACTTGCTAGCGTGCCCCGCCCAGGACGGCCCAGTCAGCCGCCACGGAACCGCTCCTTCACTCCGCACAATCCCGCTGACCAGCAGCTCCACTCCAGCTTCCGATTCCACCGCCAAAGCCAGGCGGGTGCCGTCCCGAGCCGGTGCGAGCGCCACCACCCGCCGGCCCTCCAACCAAGTGGCTCCCAGCCTCACCGGGGCGCCATCGGAAGGGAAGGCCACCACGGCCGAACCGGCGGCGGCCCAGAGCCAGCCCAACCGGTCGAAGGCCGGCCCGGCGGTCGCGTCTGGCCCCACCTTGTCCGGCCAGACCAGATCCTTCGCCAGCCCGCTGGCCCTATTAATCACCGACACCCGCCCACCTTCTAGCCCGGCCATCCGGTCCAGCGTGTGATCAACCGCCAAAGATTCCCAGCCCGCCGCCGCGCCAGTGCCTTCGACCATCTGAGAAGAACCGTCCCGCACTCGCCAGACTCCTGAGTCGCCCACGTAGAACGGCCCTTCAATAGCCAAAGGATCAACTTCCAGGCCGGCCGCCTGATTCACCTCCAACGGCACTGACTCAACTTGCAGCTCAACCGCTTCGACCTTGGGTAAGGCTGTCAATGATGACCGGAGTGAAGCCAGGATCGTAGCCCGGGCTGTCTCGGAGGCCCGCGAAATCCCACTTGACAGGTTGACCGTGGCCAGGCCATCAGCCACCCTTACAGTGTCCGTCAGCAACCGGGTGCCGGGAGGCACCACCACCTCGACAGCTCCCGTCAGGTACGGCGGAGGCCCCGCCAGGAACTCCTTGACAGCCGCCGTCGCTGCGCCCGAACGGGCGAACACCCGCAGGTCAGGAACCAGGAACCGGCCATCGGCGGAGGGGAAATAGATCCGCGTCTCCAGGTAATCGCCGTGAAAGACGTCTTCCGGAATGACAATCCCGTCTGGCAGCGCGGAGATCCGCCACTGCGAATCCTCGCCCTGACTGAGCGACAAGGTTTCGCCGTGACGGGAGGGCTCTTGCGGCGAGTACCGGCCGGAATGATCGACGCTGCCAACCGTCGTCAAGGTCAGCGTCACCCGGCCTAGCTGAGGTCCGTTTCCGGCGACGGCGGGGGCCTCACCCGATTGGTAAATGGTGACTGATTCGAGCGGATTCCAGACCGCCGCGGCTTCCTGCGTCAGATAAGAACGAGCGACTTTGAAATCGTCGGAATTGCCCGCCAACATGGCCTGGAGGAACCCTTGGACTATCTGCTCCAAACTGGCGTCACGGGCCGGGCCGGCCGCTGCAGCCTGGACATACGGCTCCTCGGGACCCAGGCCCTTGACTCCTTGTTGGACCGGGCCGGACCGGGGTAAAGCCGCACAGCCCGCACTGGCGGCCAACGTCACCGCACAGATCAAGCCGACGATGCCGCCCACCCACCCACGGCTCCCAGGTCCAGCCATCCACCGACTCATCGCGCCACCGCCCGGCCGTCTTGAGGCCGGTCCCGTGCCGCCTCCGGCTCCGGTTTCAGTTCCGGTTTCAGTTCCAAGGGCGGTTCGCCAGTGGGTCCCCCCACTTCCCGCGGAACCACCAGCCGGAAGACCGCGCCAACGCCCTTCGCGCCCCAAGCATCAAGGCGGCCATTATGCAGATTGGTGTCTTCCAAGGCGATCGCGAGGCCCAAGCCCGTGCCGCCAGTCGAACGCGCCCGGGCCGGATCGGCCCGCCAGAAGCGATCAAAGACCCGCTCGACCTGGTCCGCGCTCAGGCCTACGCCGTTATCTTCCACTACTATCGCCACCGCCTGGCTGGTCAGCCCCATCCGTACCTCCACCCGGCCGCCCTCGGCGTGCTCAATAGCGTTCACCACCAGATTACGTACGATCCGCGACAGGCGCCGCGAATCAACCTCCGCGTAGGCCGGGCGGTCCGGCAAACGGCTGGCCACCGCCACCCCGCCTTCAGTCGCCAAAGGAACCACAGCGTCAAGCTCCCAGCCCACCAACGACCGCAGGTCAACCCGTTCAGTGTCGAGTTGAGCCGCCCCGGCGTCGAAACGCGAGATTTCAAGCAAGTCAGACAGCAACGCGTCAAACCGGTCGAGCTGGTTGGCCAGCAATTCGGCCGACCGGGCCACCTCCGGCGGGAAGCGGTCCCGGGCCCCATAGATCAAGTCGCCAGCCATCCTGATGGTGGCTAGGGGGGTGCGTAACTCATGCGAGACATCCGAGACGAACCGCCGCTGCAGCTTCGACAAGTCCTCAAGCTGGCCAATATGGCGTTGCATCGCGGCCGCCATTTCGTTGAACGATGCCGCTAGAGTCGCCATCTCGTCGTGGCCACGCACCGGAATGCGCTCCCCCAAAGCGCCATCCGCCAACTTGGCCGCCACCTGAGCCGCCTCCCGCACCGGGCGGACCGCCTGATGGGTGACCAGCCAAGTCACCATCACCACGATCACCAGTACGGCCAAGGCCGAAGCGGCCAAGACCTTGGCGATCAGGCTCATGGTGGCCTGTTCCGGACTCAAGTCATAGACCATGACCAGCACATATGGGGTCGCCATCAGCGTCACCGACTGGGCGACCGCCACGCCCGGGCTGTTTCCCCCGCCGCTGGCAGGCAAGGCGACCGCCTGCCAGACTTGGCCGCCGCCGTTCCGCGCGGCGGCCCGCAACTCGCTTGAGGCGACACCCAAGAGCTGCGGATCAGTAAAGATCGCTGAGACGGCGCCCGGCCCAGCGTCATCGGGCGGCAACAACGACACTGCCCTAGCGGAAGACCCGACAGCGGAAATCTCCCCTACCGTGTCGCGAGCCAAGGTCTCCGCGGTAATCGGCGAACCAACGGAGGACGCGTCAAAGTTATCTTGGGCGGTGGCCGCGGCACGGGAAGCCTCCCGTAACAAGTCCTCCACCCGGGCATCGATAATCCCCGATCTGACTTGTTCAGTCAGGACAACCCCAACCGCCCCCAGCGCCACCCCGGAAACCAGCATCACCGTCAGCATGACGCGCGCCCGCAGCGAGCGCCGCATCAACGCCAGCGGCCCCCGCCTCCGCCGAGCGGCTCGGATCATCGCGGGCTGCCTGCCTTGTAGCCGACTCCCCGGATGGTCAGGATGACGACCGGGTTCTCCAGGTCGGATTCGAGCTTTGACCGCAGGCGCTGGACATGGACGTTCACCAGCCTGGTGTCCGCGGCGTTCTCATACCCCCAGACCCGTTCTAAGAGCATGTCGCGGCTGAAAACTTGCCAGGGCTTGGACGCCAGGACTTCCAGGATGTCGAATTCGAGCGGCGTCAGCGGCACCAATTCACCAGCCTTATGAACCTCGTGGCCGGGAACGTTGATCTCGACATCGCCAATGCGGAGAAAGTCGCCTTTAGCCGGTCGGTGGGCCGTGGCCGGTGGTTGCCTCAGGCGAGCTTTGATCCGGGCCACTAGTTCCGCCGGTTTGAAGGGTTTGAGGATGTAGTCATCCGCGCCTACTTCCAGCCCTTGGACGATGTCCTTGGTGTCAGACTTGGCCGTCACCATGATCACTGGCACGCCAGATTCTTTGCGCAACTCGCGGCAGACTTCTATCCCGTCCATCCCCGGCAGCATCAAATCAAGCAGCACCAAGTCCGGCTGTAGCTGCCTGATCAAAGTCAGGGCCTGAGTACCATCAACGCAGTAATCGGGCTGATATCCCTCGGACGTCAAGACAATGCCGATCATCTCCGCTAGTGCCACGTCGTCGTCGACCACCATGATTCTGCCCGTCATCCTCCTATGGTGCCAGAGGTGGCACCCCTCGCTCACTTCGCCGGGACGGAAGACACTTGCCAGGCCGGCTAGGGCGCCCCGAACGGGCGAAACTCGGCTCAACCACACGGGTTTCTCCTACCTGATCGGCCAGACGGGCCGCCTCCTGTCTTCGTGACCGGCCAGAGCGAACGCGGCGTCAAGGCCGCCCACAGCCGCCGCCACCAACTCAGCCCGGTCTTGAGTATCTCCCCCACCCCTTTGACCTCTTCCCAGCAGCGGGCGGCATCTGTGCCAGATGCGGCGACGCCGCCAAAGGCGGCCGCGTCGGTCAGGCCCGCCAGGCGCACAAGCGATGCCTGGGCCCGGGCAGGACCGGCCCGGGCCAGCTCCAACCGGGTAACGCTGGCCGCCGGTAGGCGGACCAATCCCAGATCACGCAACTGGTCAACGACCTCCTCCCAGCCGGCCATGATCTTGAGCGCCGGCGTACCCCGGCTGAACCGCCGCCGGCGGCGGCCACCCTTGGCGGCGGCCACACCGGCCGCCGCTATCATCAACGCCGTTACCAGCGCGGACACCGTAGCCGCGACGACGCTCGCCAGTCCCCAGACCGGCCGGACGCCCGGAGTCAGCGGTTCACCGGCGCCCACCGGGACCGGGGCCAGATCTTCCTCTGGTGGGAGGGACGCACGGGGCTCGGGCGGCGGCGGCTGGGCCCACTCCGGATTGGGTTTGGGATCCGGCCGTTGATCGGCTCGCTCTGGCGAATCCTGCCGGTTGGGCGTGGGAAAGAAGCCCACCCAGCCAAGACCATCCAGGTTGACCTCCGTCCAGGCCGTCATATCGGCTCCCTTGAACGTGTATTCGCCGCCATCGGCGGGGTCCGCCCGCTCGCCGTAGCCAGGAGCGAAACCCATGACTACCCTGGCCGGCAAGTCCAGCGAGCGGGCCATTACCGCCATGGCTGAAGCGTACTGTTCGGCATCGCCCACCATGAGGCCACCGGTCAGCAGCGTGGAAAGGCGTTCCGCTCCATGCCCGGCCAGCGCCCCATAACGGCCGGAACCCTGTCCCGGGCCGGTTTGGCCGTCGGAATAGTAGCCGTCCTGAAGGAACCGCTCCAGCGCCAGAGCCTTGGCGCCCGCCGTGGGAGCCCGGGCCGTCACCGACGCGGCCGTCATGGCCGCTGCCTGGACGTTGGCGCTTGAAGGCGAGACTGCCGGACCCGCTCCGGCCGCCGCGATGGCCGATTCACCGGGCCGGTATGCGGACCAGACGGTGTCCAAGGAGTATTCGATCCCGTCCGGCGGACTGGGTGGGAGCGCCATGGTGCCCGTCAGGCTATTAGTCCGGACGGATTCCCGCAGACTCCCGGCCTGGGCTCCCGCCGCGGCGAACTCAATCGCCCGCGGCGAGCCGACCGAATAGAGCCAGACCGTCTGGCTGTCATGGTCCTGAAGATGAACCGTGGCGGTCTTGCCTTGGGCGGGTCCGGCCACCATCCGCCCAAAATTCCCGGAGCCCTGGTCCTCGTCGCCTCCCGCGACGTTCCACAAGACACCATCGAAACGGTCCATCACCGCCAGTTTGACCACGCCGCCGGCTGGCAGACCCCGAACCCGCAGCAACGTCTTGGATTTGAGGCTGGCCTTGAGGTAGCGGCGGTAGCCACTGAGCGGGCTAGGGTAATCGCGCGGATCGAAGGGCGGCGTCAGCCGGTCACGGACCACCAAACGTTCCCGGGCTGGGCCGGTCCCAGCCACGACTATTCCCGCGCCGGCCCCTACCGCCACGATCACCGCCAGGGCCACCAGGCGCCGCGGCTGGAAGGCGCGCGAGCGCACCGAGACCCACGCCAACAACCCCAGGCCCATGGCCACGCCCGCGGGCACGGCCAGAACGACTTGCCGCGTACCGAGGATGATCGCCACGACGCTCACCGCCAACGGCACCAGTGCCGCCCAGGCGGCCCGGCGGTGCGGCAAGCGGATCGCTAGCGACGCCCCCACCCCCGTCCCAGTGTAGGCAAGCACGAACGGCGCCAGTCCAAATCCTCCTCCCGGCAGGACTGGAACCGGCACGGTCAACAACCTCCGCCACACCGTGATCAGGCCGGATGCCAGCCATTGTTCGCTGGCCAACGTTGGCAGCAGTCGCCAGGCCGCCAGCTCCGGGACGGCCAGCGCGGGTCCCACAACTAGGTAGGCGCAGACCGCCACAGCCAGCGTCGGAAGTGGAGCCAACCCACGCCGCGCGGCCAGCACCGCCACCGCTCCGCCCAGGCATAGGCCCCCCAGAACCGCCCGGATGAGGCCCGGCCATGTGAACACCGGGGCTAGCGGAGCCAACGCGACCGCGACCAGCGCGGCGATGGCTGCGGCGTGGGTCAGCCGTCCAGCGCTAGTCATGGCGCTGTCAGCTTCGCCATTGTCTGCGGCAGGTCCTCCAGGCGTCCGATCCTGGCCCATTTTGCGCGGCCGGCCCGGCCCGTATCGGCAACCCGGACGGAGCGGCTGGCGCCGCCGGCGCGGACGGTCCGGCCACTGCGGACGCCCGCCGCTTCCCAGCTAGTGTCGCAACGCAGTGCCACAACTGAGGCATCAGGTGGCAGGTACTGGGCGATCCGCCGCAGGTCATCTTCCGCCAGGCGGCCGCCGGTGACGAGGATCGCATGGTTCGAGCTCGGTGCCTCGCGGCGGGCGCGTGCGGCCGCGCCCGCCAAGGTGCCAGATCCGCTCGACCCGCTGGGTCCGCTGAGGCCGGCGGGGCCGCGCGACCTGGAGAGACCGGAGAGACCGGAGGGAGTGGAGGGACTGGAGGGACCGCCAAGGACGAGGGCGGCCGCCTGATCAAGCAACCGGCCGCGGGCCACCTGGCCAGGGCCGAGCACGACCTGACCATCCATCACCGCCAAGTCGCCGGATTCACCCAACTGAGACAAGCCAACCGAAGCGAAGACGGAAACGGCCAGTTCAAAGTCCCGCGCCCCGCCGTACTCCTCGCGCGCCGCTGAGATGATCAAGACCACCCGCACCCGCCGAATGTCTTCCGATTCGCGTACCATGATCTGACCCAACCGGGCCGAGGAACGCCAATGGACTGAACGAATGTCATCTCCGGGCTGATATTCGCGCAGGGCATGGAAGGATAATCCGGTCTGGGCCGCTTGGCCAGTTGGCCTGCCTTCGACATCCCGGATCAACCCTGGCGCACCGACTACCACCCGCGCCGTACGCGGGTAAACGGCCACCACGCTGGGGGCGCCCCAGTCCCAAGTCCGCAGCGCCAGGCCAAAAGGATCACCCCGGAATGCCTTGGGCGGCCCGATCCGCAACAGGCCCCGCGCGGTGGCCGGCACAGTCAGATCAACCAGCACTTCGCGCCCAGGGGCCAAAGCCCGCACCCGAACCGGCACCAGGCGGGCACCAATCGGCAGCATCAATCCGCGCGGCCGGACCCGGCGCCGGCCCAGGTTGACGATCCGCAGCCGCACGCCCAAGCTGCCGCCCGCCTCAACGCGCTGGCGGTCGGTTTCCAGAGCGACGGCCAGCCGGGGCCGTCCCAGGGTGCTCACCGAGCCAGCCAGAAAAGTCGCCGTCGCGCAACCGCCGGGTACGGCCAGTTCCGGCCAGCCCAACCACCAGCCAACGGCCAGCCCACTCAGCCCCAAGGCCAGCGCGGCCCAGCCCCACGGCCGGACACCACCCGCCGCCCGAGCGGAAGATTCGCCCGCCACCATTGTCAGGCCGCCATCCGCGCCGTTTCGAGACCACCGGCCGCCGGTGCGGTGACCCGGCGCAGCACGCCAGCGATCACCTCATGAGCCACCCCCGCCTGAGCCGGGGATTCCACCAGCGCCTCCAGGCCGATTATCAAACGGTGCGCCAAGACCGGATGCGCCAGCGCCTTGACGTCATCCGGCGTGACATAGGCCCGCCCCTGGGCCATAGCGAAGACCTTGGCGCAACGCGCCAGGGCCAGCCCGCCACGGGTCGAGGCTCCAAGCTCACAACGATCATCCATCCGGGTGGCCTCTGTCACCGAGACTATGTATTCCGCCACCGCCGGAGCGATATGCGCTTGAGCCGCCATCTCGCTTAGCTGAACCACCCGTTCAACCGAAACAACCGGTTTGACCACCGCTGTCCGGTCGATCCGCGCCGATTCCCGCACCAACGAGACGGTTGTCTCATGGCTTGGATAGCCGAGTTTGGTCCGGATCAGGAAACGGTCTAGCTGCGCCTCTGGCAGTCGATAAGTACCCAGTTGCTCAATCGGATTTTGGGTCGCAATCACCACAAATGGCGCGGGCAGATCGTGGCTGACGCCATCGGCCGTGACCTGCCGCTCCTCCATCGCCTCAAGCAGGGCGGATTGGGTCTTGGGGCTGGCGCGGTTGATCTCATCCGCCAGCAGCACAGAGCAGAAGACCGGGCCAGGACGAAACCCGAACTGGCCCGTGTTCTGATTGTAGATACTCGCCCCAATCAGATCCGAAGGCAGCAGGTCGGGCGTGAACTGGACCCTTCCGTGGGTTCCCGCCACCGCCGCTGCCACGGCCTTGGCCAGGGATGTCTTGCCGGTACCGGGCACATCTTCCAACAGCGCGTGTCCACCCGCCAGCATGGCCGTCACGACCAAACAAATCGCACTGGGTTTACCAGCGATCACCTTCGCTACGGCGGCGTTGATCGCGGCGAATTCGGTCGCGAATTGGACCGCTTTCTGGTCATCCATAGGTCTCCTTGAAGGTCTTATCGTCCGGCACGGCGCCGAACCCGGTTGAGCCGCCATGCCCCGCAGCCGTCTGGAGGCGGGCCACTGAAATGGTCGAATAGGCCCCAAACTGGAGGCCCGCCTCAGGTTTGGGTTCAGGTTTGGCTATCACGACTCGCGCTTCGGGTGATTCGACACAGATACCACTGGCCGGAACGCCAGGAACCAGTCCGATGCCGTCGCCAGAGTTCAAGCAGTACCTCACCTTGGCGGTGTGGATGCCGGCCCCCAAGCCGGTAAACACGGTCTGACCGGAGGCGATTCGTTGGCCGTCGAAATACCATTCCGGGGACGCCACGAACCCAGCTGGAACCCGGTACCGCGGCCAGGTCACAGCGAGTTCGGCCGCTCCGCCCACAGTCCCGCCCGGCGTGTCGCCTTGAGCCAGACCCGAAGACGAGTCCGTCCCGGTGTCTCGCTCCCGCCATGTCCAGGCGATTACTGGAGCGACCAGTGGCTCAAGGCGACCGGGCGGTTGACGGAACGGCCCAGCCGGGTCAGATAACTTCGACCCGCCGTCCGGCTTCAGGCTTTGAGCCATTACCTCAAACTTGGCGACCTGGCCAGGGTCCAGGCGAACCGCACAGGACGTGTTGGCGCAACCATCTTGGGGCTGGCCGTTGACCAACAGCGAGTAGGCGACACCCGCCCCCGCACCCGAGACCTCCTCCCAGGTGACAGTCACAGACCGCTCATCACGCCAAGTCACCCGGGGCCGGGCCGGCTGGCCCGGCTCTCCGTAAGGTGTGACGGAGTTGAGTCTCAAAGGCACTGACGAGCCCTTGCGGTTGACGGCAGCGACCGAACAGCTATAGGAGACGCCGCCCGCGACATCCCCCAGCGTCAGGTGGGTGGCCTGGATGGTGCCTCCCATCACCGCACCGTCACACATCACGGTGTAGTAACTGACTGAGCCGCCGTCCGGAGCGGGAGGGGTCCAGTTCAGAGAAATCTGATTCTTGCCGGCCGCCGCTTCACCTTCCCGCGGAGAATCCGGCGCCACCTCGTAGTCCAACGTGGCCATGCCAGGCTCGGCCGATTCACCCACCGCGTTGCGGGCATAAACTTGCGCCCGGTATTGGCCGCCATAAACCAGCCCGCTCCCCCGGCAGCGCGCCGAGGCGGCGCCGGCGCCCGCTTCTTCACAGTCAGCCCCGGATAGAACCACTCGGTAAGCCTCGACCGGTTCGCCATTGGCAGCCCTACCCGTCACCGGCGTCCAACTCACCAAGGCCCATCCCCGTTCCGCCGGAACGGCCGCCACCTGAGCCGGCGGATCCGGCCGGTCGCGCGCGATCACCGTGAACGCCCCAGCCTGAAGCCGCCCAAGACCGTCCTCTACCAGGAAGCTGACCGCCACGTTGGCGTTGTCCTTGGCCGAGTTCACGGTCACCGCCACCGACTGGCCAACCACCTGAGCGGTGGCATCGCCAGTCACCGCCAAGTCCCTCAGGCGGGCCGGACGGGACTTCGCCCACGGATCAAAGACTCCCTCCAACACCGGTACCGTTTCCGGCCGTCCCCGTTCAGCCTTAACCACACTGGGCGGATTCGGCTTGACGGCAGGTTGCTTGGTCTCGGTCACCGTCACGGTTATGGCCAGACCGGTCCGCGGCCGGCCACCGCCATAGGCGAGGGTCACCGGGATGGTCGCCCGGTCCCCTACGGCCGGCCCCGCGGAAGCCAGGATGGAAACCGCGGTTCCCTTCTGATTGACACTCAACCCTGGCAGGGTGACGGCACCAAGCTGGACGCTGAGGTCGTTTGGGGCGTCCGGACTCAGGCCATCAATCAGGGTGAAGTCCGCCAAATCAACGACATGGGGGGTCAAGGCGCCGCGTTCGACTCGCGGTGCCGGATCGGTAAAGCCGACCACTGGTTCACCGCCCGGCAAGACCATCACATCCAGCCACAGCTTCGACTTTTTCAGCCCACTATCGCTGGTGCTGGCTCCATCCGCCACCCAGAACTCGATCCGGTCTAGCCCAGCGAAGTCCCCATCAGCCGTATAAGCGATTCCGCGTCCATCCTTGGCGGGCGCCACCTCGCCATGGCCGGCGGCCAAGTTGCCCGGATTGGCTGGCTCAAACAGGAAGGCGCCGGCGCGGCCCTTGGCCACGGCTACAAACTCATCGAGGACAGCCACCAGCTCTTGCCCGGCCACCGCCCTGACCGGTCCGGGGGCGGGCCGCAGGTAAGGTGGCCGGGAAATCGGCGGAACAGTGATAGAACCATAGGCCGTCACACCGTCCGCGTCCGGAGCCCGGTTACGCAGGCCGTAGAAGATGATCGTGGGCAATTGCGGCTGAAGCTGGACAGTCACTTCTGATTCGTTCTTCACAGCCGCATGGGCAGAAGATTCCTCAGGCAGGAACAACTCCAGATCGCTCGACGGGCCGGACGGGTTGTAGGCCCACTGCGACACATTGATGTCCACAGACGCCTTATCGATCGTCTCGTGCGGCGGCGAAACAATGTCCTTCGCTCGCGGAGGCGCCACCGCCGCCTCCGGGTCAACCGTCAGATTGACGGAAGCTGAATCAGCCCCGCCCGAGCCACCGCAGGCGTAGTACACCACCTGGTATTGACCTGGCTGATCCGGCAACGTAACTATCAGCCTGCCCCGCACCGGATCCGCGTAAGCCATCAGATCTGGGCTAGACAGCCCCAGTTCCCGGTCAGCACAGAAAACAAGGCGGTCCTGGCCGGACAGATCCACGTCATTTGCCAGCACCGGAATCTCCAGTTCCTTGCCAGGCCGGGCAGTGGCCTTGTCATCCTGGGCCACGACCCCGCCACCGGCCTGACCAGGCGCCGCGACACCGACCGTGACCTGGGCCGTCGCACGGTTCGAGGCCCAGTCCTCGACCGCATAGGTGAAGGTGTCCGTTCCCGGCAGCTGGTCCGGGCCGGCCCGGTAAGTGATGAAGTCTGGGCCAATCTCAGTGACCGTTCCAGACCGCGGATAGGTGTCAAGGCCCTGTTGCAATGACACGCCGTCGCCGTCAGGGTCAATCCCGGTCAGCGGCACCGGGATCTTGACTTCCTCGCCCTGCCAGACGCGGGCCACCAAATCTCGCGGTCGGGGCGGCGCCTTAACTCTGGCCTCAGCGGAGTGAACCCGGACCGCGAAGACTCCGAGGCTGGAACCACCCGAATCGTCCACGACTGGTACAGCCACTGACACCGGCTTAGGACAGGGTGTCTCGGGCGCCAAATAGCGGACTGAGCGCACCGAGGCGTAGACGGTGCCGCACGCGGGACTCGGTCGGATAGGCGCACCGACGGCAACCATCAAAGCGTCACCATCAGGATCCGAACTCTGCTCCAGGACCGGAATGGTAACTACGCCACCGGCCCTGACCTGGAGGTCCTTGGGCAGGACCAGCGGATCTTGGTTCGGACCGGGGCCGGCCTGAACAACGCTGATGAGGCCGGTGGCGGTGACCCCGCCAACAGAGACGGTGTAGGAAACATCCACGCTCCCGCCACCGGCTATCGCCGTGCCGGCGCTGGAGATCTCCAGGTACTGCCGCCCCACCGGCACTACCTCAATGCCCACATCCGGCGGCACATCGAGGCCCGCCAGTACCGGCACGCCGCCCTCCGCCACATCATTGACCAACGGATCAATCAGCGCCGGTAGGCCAGGGCGGACGTAGACGGCATCCTGAACGGCCACCACCCTGGCATCACCGCCGTCTTCAATATCCATCCGGACCGGCACCTGAGCGGTCAAAGTACCGGACCGGACGGTCACCGGCACCGAATAGGTATTAGGCGCCGATGCCCTAAAGGTCAAGATTCCAGTGTCAGGATCAACCGTGGCCTCGGTCAAAGGCGCCGGCCCGGTCTCAAGGGCGAAGACCAGCGGACGAACGTGCGCGGTGCGCAAGGAATCCCGCAGGTCCACCGTTACGGCGTCCTTTACCAGACCGTGGCCTACAACGGGATCGGCGGTTGGAACCAGCGTTCCCGCTTCGCGGAAATCGACCGTCAGCGCCAACGGTGCGGCCACCGCGCCACGCGTATCCGCTACTGTCAACGAAATCTGGACCGGGCGCGGCGACCCGCCCAGATCCCTGACCGTCACTGCGCCATCGGCCTGGAAGGACAGCCGCACGGCCTGGTCGGACGTGGTGGCGGAAACCAATCGCATCGGGTCACCATCTGGGTCAACGAAATCCGCCAAGGCCCGGTAAGTGGCGGACGCGCCCAATTCCGCGGCCATGCGCGGAGGTTCGGCCGGGCCGGATGGAGCCCGGTTAGCACTCGCGTCCACGCTGATATGGACGTTGGCGGAATCGGTCTGGCCGTTGGCGTCTGAAAGCGTATAGGTGAAGGACGCGGCGCCCACCCCCGGCTCCGGAGTGAACTGGATGCCGCGGCCGCCCAGAACCAACTCGGCCCGTCCTTGGGCCAAGTCGAGTAAGCCAATCCTGCTGATCGCCAGGGCACCGCAACTGGTCGCCGAATCGTTACCCAGGACCATCGCGACCACGCTCGCACCAGGCCGGACGCCGTATTCGTCATCGCGGGCCAGAGGTTTGGCGCTCTTGTCGTCGCATTCCGGCTGGCGGTCATCCGAGGCGGTGTGATCCTGATCTGGGCTCTCCTCAGGCTTCGGATCAATCTGGTCCCAGTTGAGGCGATCACGAACACGCCCATCTTGACTCGGCATCCACACGCGACCGTCCTGAACGTCATTAAGGACCACGACCTGCCGGTTGACCCTGAAAACGATCCGCGAATCTGGGCCAACGCCCTCCAGCGCCCGGCCCACGCTCAACTCGCCACCGCAGGTCGCCAGGTAGTTATCACCGCCATCAGCGCTGGCCGCCCACGCGGCGTGAACGCATTCGCCAACGGCCACCGGCACCGCCGCGCGACCGACGTTGCCAGTCCGCCACTCGGTGACTTCACCCCTCGGGTCCACCAGCAGCAACGCTTCCGATGTCGCCACGGCCACTCCGTCTCCGGTGGCTATCGGGGTCTGCAACTGGAGGTCTTCAACCCCGCCGTAACTCGACAGATCCACCGACCCGTCCAGTCCTACCAGAACCCCTTGGACCAGCACATATGCCCGTCCACCAACCGCCGTGACAGCGTTGATCTGGCCCGACGGCAGGGCTATCCGTCCCAGATCTTGGCGGGCCGGCGGGCCGGAACCGCCATCCAGCCAGGCCCTGGTGATCCGGCCGTCCTCCGCCACGGCGAAGACATTGCCGTCCGGCGCGATCACCACCCGTCCGGCGCCCAAAGTCAAGTCTGGCTTGACGGCGGCTGGGTCGAGGCTCGCGGCATCGGCGAACCGCCGCAACCAGATCTGGCCCAAATCCGCGCTGGCGAGCAAGACCGCGTCGCCCCCAACGGCCAGCCGCGCGAAGCCCGGGGGTGGCTCCTGCGTCGGCGGATAGGTCGCCAGGTCAGACAGCTTCAGTTCCGCCAGTTCAACAGTCCTGAAACCGGTGCCCTGGGCGATGGCCACCTTGGACCCCGCCTGGACCACATCGAAGTCCCCCTCCTCCGGAGCGATTGTGAAACCACCGGTCAGCTCTTCGATAGCAGCGTTGTAACGAGCCACTTTCCGCTGGTCAGAGGCCAGATTGGTGACCCACACCGAAGCATCGTTGAGGTCAACCGCATCAACTGGGTAGCCTGGCTGGGCCACCGCCAGACCAGCGATTAGCGCTGGTAAGGCAGCCCAGGCCAGCGCTTTCATCCACTGACGCGGCCGTTGGGGCCGTCCTGTTCGCTGGAACCGTCGCTTTCGCATCATCCCTCACAAATCCGCAGTAGGTCTTGGCTGGTCTTGTCGTCCCGGATCAGGCGCACTTCGACACAGACCGGGCCGACACCGAATTCGCGCCGGGGCACCGCGACGCGCACTTCCCCAGTCAGATGGGTCCGCTCCGGCGTTCCGAGGAGTGACCAGCGGTATTGGTCCCCTGGCAGGGGCGCTGGATTGGTCCAAGCGAAGTACGGATCGCCGGTCGAATCGACTGTCACCGCGCCGTCTGCGAGGACCGGCAATGGGTCGTCTGATCCGATCATCAGGCTGGAGCCTCCGCTCGTCTCGGCCTGGCCCTCGAGATCCGGTAGGCTCGCCCGCCCGGACCACCAAATCGTCACCGCCAGGCCCACCACCAGCACCGTTGCCGCCAACACAGCGAGCGTGCCAGACGCTCGAGAGGCCGTCGGCTCCTCGCTGGCAGTGGCACGGGCGTTGGTTCTCGGGCGGTTCCTTGGGCCGTCCAGGCTGGAGCTTCGCAGTGGTCGCGGGCCCGCCGACAGGCGGGTTGGCCCTGGCACGTTCCTGGCCGCCTGGCCTCCCCAGGCAGCGCCCGATGCCGTCTGGTCAGGTACCAGCCAAGTCTCCTTTACCGGCACCACGGCCTGGATGGACGGAGGCATCGCCTGCCTGGCCGGCATCGCGATCGGGACGGGATCCGTAGCCGGCAACAGGGGCGCTTTCTTGGTGTTTGATGGCGCCGGTTCGCGCCGCGTAAGCGGCTCCTGGGAAGCCACTGCGGGCAGTGGCGGCTCGGCTCCGCCCAACACAGCTGCCAGCGCCGCCGAAAACTCAGCCATGGTGGAATAGCGGTCCAACGCGTCTGGAGCCAGGGCCGCGGCCATCACGGCGGCCAGAGTCCGCGGCAGGCCCGCCCTGGTCAAGGGCTCGACCTCCGCCGCGCGGGCAGCGGGGGTTTTCTTCGCTCCGTCCACGCCGGACCCCGCAATCAGCGCATATAGGGTCGCCGCCAGCGAATAGACGTCAACAGCCGGCGCCGCCGACACCCCACCGCTGCCGGCCTCAGGCGCTGCCCATCCAAGTTGCTCGCCACTAGCTCGGTATGGTGCGCCTATCGCTGTGGCGGCGCCAAAACCCGTCACTACCGGGCCATAGGCTGTGAATACGATGTGCTCCGGCCTAACAGCGCCGTGGATAACTCCGGCCGCGTGAACTGAACCAAGAACCTCCGCCAAAGCCAGTGCGATGCGCACCGCCGGCCCCCATGGCATTGACCGCGCTGTACACGCCGTTTCAACGCTGACACCCTCCGCCAATTCCGTAACCAGGACGCTAAGCCCGTCGCCGACGGCCTGCTGATCGACTAAATGGGTGACCCCGGCGACATCTTTCAGTTTGGCCAGAATGGCGGCCTCGCTCCTGATCGAAGCGTCCGGGCCAAGCCTGACCAGGCGCGGTGCGCCTGTAACCGAGTCGCTCAGGCGGAACAAATGGCCGTCGCCGGTCGTTCCCGCCGCCAACGCCTCGCCGCCGGTCAATCCGGGTAGACGCGGCAAAAGCATCTGGCGCAACTCGGTCATTCCGTCCTTTCATCATCACACTCGCCATGAAGAGCGCTGCGAGCGCCACTTTGGGGGCGAGACTTCGTGTGCCCGCGCCCCGGGAAGATTCCAGGGTAGGTGGAGTCCGGCCCCTTCCGGGCCCGCTCAGCGGAATCTGTGGATAACTTTCTCCGGTCCAAGGTGATCCGTCTGACCGGGTCAATGACGCCTGCGGGTGAGCCAAGTTTCGCTTACTCGAGGTCCGCGTGAACTGGCTTGACGGCATCGGCGGTTGTCAACCAAGGTGGTTCCTGTCCCCAACCTGGGCAAGAACGACGGGGAGTATGTTCGAGGGCCTCAGTAGCGGTAATAGCCGGGCTTATAGGGCCCGTCGACAGGCAAACCCAGGTAGGCGGCCTGGGCCGGCGTCAAGACCGTCAAGTCCACGCCAAGGGCGGCAAGATGCAGGCGGGCGACTTTCTCATCCAGGTTCTTAGGCAGACGGTAAACGCCGGGAGGGTACTGGCCGGGCGCCGCCCCCCACAGTTCAATCTGGGCCAGTACTTGATTAGTGAACGAGCAAGACATCACGAAACTGGGATGGCCGGTAGCGTTGCCCAGGTTTAGCAGCCGACCCTCGGACAGCACCAGAACGGAATGGCCGTCAGCGAAGACCCACTCATCAACCTGGTCCTTAACCCGGCGGCGGGTCACACCTGGATGGGCGGCCAGACCCGCCATCCCAATCTCATTGTCGAAGTGGCCAATGTTCCCAACCACGGCCTTGTCCTTCATGGCGGCCATATGGTCCGCGGTGATGACATCGCGGTTGCCGGTCGCGGTGATGAAGAAGTCACCCAGCGGAGCGACCGCCTCCATCCGGGCCACCTGGAATCCATCCATGGCCGCCTGCAAAGCACAAATCGGGTCGATTTCGGTCACAATGACACGGGCCCCCTGACCGCGCAGGGCCTGTGCGGCGCCCTTGCCGACATCTCCATAACCGGCCACTACCGCGACTTTCCCGCCAATCAGGATGTCCGTGGCGCGGTCCAGTCCGTCCGGCAAGGAATGGCGGATCCCATAGATATTGTCGAACTTGGACTTGGTAACCGAATCGTTGACATCTATAACCGCGAAACCCAGGCGGCCAGAATCAGACAACGCGGTCAGCCGGTGTACTCCGGTAGTGGTCTCCTCGCTGACACCCTTCAGTCCGCCCGCCAGGCGTGTCCACAGCCCCGGTGCGCTGGCCGCTATCCGGGCCAGCAGTGACTGAACAACCTGGCCTTCGGCGCTGTCAGCCAAGGCCTGATAGGAGGGAGAGTCCTGACCCAAGACGTCGAATTCCGATCCGGCGGACAAGAGCGTAGAGGCGTCAGCGCCATCGTCCACTATCAAGTCCGGGCCACCGGGCGAGCCGTCAAAGCCCCGCCAGTCCAGCGCCTGCCAGGTACACCACCAGTAGGCGTCCAGCGACTCGCCCTTCCAAGCGAACACGGGCGTCCCTTGGAGGTCATCCGGCCGGCCGTTTGGGCCCACCACTACCGCCGCCGCCGCCTCGTCCTGAGTGGAGAAGATGTTGCAAGAAGCCCAACGGACCTGGGCTCCAAGAGCCCTGAGGGTCTCAATCAGAACCGCCGTTTGAACGGTCATATGGAGCGAACCGGTGATCTTGGCCCCAGCCAAGACCTGCCCAGGGCCAAACTCTTCGCGCAGGGCCATCAAGCCGGGCATCTGCTGTTCCGCCAGACGGATTTGGCAGCGGCCAGATTCGGCCAGGGCCAGGTCACGCACCGCGTACCGTCCAGGCTGGTAGTCGATTTGCGGGGGCACCGGCGGCGCGGGGGGTCCGGAAGGCACCGCGCCTGACGCCGACGGCTCGGCGCCTGACGCCGCTCCACCTAGCCCAGAACTCATGACAACTCCTCCAAGCTAACCGCCCGGTCCGCCAGCATCACCGGAACCGAATCGCGGACCGGATAGGCCAGCCGGCAAGCCCGGCACACCAGATAGCCCGGATGATCGAACAGTTTGCCCTTGCACGTGGGACAACGCAGGGCTTGACGCACCCACTCTTGCATTAGCTATGCCTCCTCAATCAAGCCGGCGATCCCATCGCGGACCTTCTCCATGACATCGCGGTCTTCCGCCTCGACGTTTAACCGCAGCAGCGCCTCGGTGTTGGATGAACGGACATTAGCCCACCAGCGGGGCGGCCCGTCCCAGTGATTGACAGTGAGCCCATCCAGCCAATCGAGCGTGACCGTGCCGCGGGCGGCGTCTTCGGCGTAGGCGGCCTGCACCTTTTGGATGGCGTATGCCGGATCCGCCACCCGGAAGTTGATCTCCCCGGACGCCGCGTACGGGGTATAGACAGTAGCCAGGAGGCTCAGCGGCAGATCCTGTGAGCCAAGTGCGGCCAGAACATGCATGGCGGACAAGATGCCCGAATCGGCATAGAAAAAGTCGCGGAAGTAGAAGTGGCCTGAATGCTCAGCACCAAAAACAGCATCCCGCGCCGCCATGGCAGGCTTGATGACGGCGTGGCCCACCGGAGTCCGGACCGGTTCGGCGCCGGCCGCCCGAACCAGTCGCGGCAACACCTGTGACGTTATGGCGTTGTGGATAACCACCGCCGGGCGGCCGGCCAGGTCCTCGCGCGCGACTTCCCGCAAAGCGATCATCACACCGATCACCGACGGGCTGACAATCTGGCCCGCCTCATCCACCACGAAGCAGCGGTCCGCGTCGCCGTCGAAGGCTAGGCCCAGGTCAGCGCCCACGTCCAGGACCGTCCGTTGGAGATCGGCCAGGGTGGAGGTGTCCAAAGGGTTGGCCAAGTGGTTGGGGAAAGTGCCGTCCGGTTCGAAGAACAGCGGCACCAGCTCGATTGGGAGCCGCAGCGGACCGCTCGCCGGACCCAATACCGCCTCCGTCACCACTCCACCCATGCCATTGCCTGCGTCAACCACCACCTTCAGCGGCCTGATTTGTGTCAGATCCACGGCCTGGCGCAAGAAGCGAGCGAAGTCTTCCAGCACGGCGGTTCGCGTGACGGTCCCAGCCTGAGCAGCGCGAGGCGGGTCAGGGTTGGCCTCCGCCCAAGCCACAATCTCTTTGAGGCCAGTTTCCAGCCCGACCGGTTTGGCGCCGGGACGCATCAATTTGAGCCCGTTCTCCCCGGACGGATTGTGCGATGCCGTCAGCATGGCTCCCGGAAGCGCCTTCGCCCCAGAGGCGTAATACATGGTGTCAGTTGAGACTTGCCCGATGCCGACCACATCCAGTCCGCCACGAACGGCGCCTTCCGTCAACGCGGCCGCCATATCCGGCCCGCTGGTCCTCATGTCGTAACCCACCAGCAGGGCCGGCGCCTCGCTAAGAGCGTGGGCTATGGCTGCGCCGATGGCCCGGGCTTCCTCCGGCCCCCATTGGTCTGGCACCGCGCCGCGCAGGTCGTTGGTCTTGAGTATGGCACTGAGGGATCGCATCCCGTCAAGCATATGTCTTCACTGGCACCGCCCCGGACCGCCGCGGACCGCTCTGGACCGCGGCCGTCATTGGGGCGCGAGTGCCCTGTGTGCATTAGGGCGCGAGTGCCCTGTGGGCTAGGCGTGGGCCCGCTCCAGGTCCAGCAAATACTGTTTAGTTTCCAGGCCGCCGCCGTAACCGACCAGCGCTCCTCCACTGCCAATCACGCGATGGCACGGGACGATCACGGCGATTGGGTTCCGGTTATTAGCCCCGCCAACCGCCCGAGACGCCTTTGGGTTGCCGACTCGTTTGGCGATCTCTCCGTAGGTCACTGTCCGAGCGTAAGGAATCTGCCGCAGTACTTCCCACACCGCTAGCTGGAAGGCGGTCCCACGGGGTGCCAGCGGCAGACTGAACTGTCGCAGCCGCCCCGCGAAATAGTCATCCAGTTGGCGGGCCGTCTGGTCCAAGATCTGGCATTGGCCCGCCGGCCCAGCTCCACGCCTGATGGCCGGCCCGGCGGCCCGTTCCTGGGCCGCCCGATCCGCCTGCAATAGCAACTCAACAATCTTCCCGCCGGCGGCGGAAACGGTCAGTTCGCCAATCGGCGACCTGATCACACGCGTTGACCAATCGTCCCCGACTGGACCCTTACGGTGCCGGCCAGCGGTGGCGCGACCGGGGACAACGGCATCGGCCAAAATCTGGGGCTTAGTGGAAGCGGTGTTCCGCATGTCTGGGCCACCTTTCGGAATCCCGGGCAATGTTACTCCGAGGCGGGTGCTGTAATCACTCTGCTCCCCGTGCAGAATCAATCCCGCCCGGCGCACATCGCGGAAACAGGACCGGCGCTAGACTAGGCTGAACAACAGTTCCCACACAGATACGGACCCCGGTATGACCCAGTTGCCACCAGCCCAAAACCGCCCCTATGCCCAACCGAGGGCTCCGTTCCCACTTCAGTTCGGGTTCGACGGCGGCGCCGCCACTTGGATCGGCGTCCAGATTCTTGGCGTCGTGGTCACCGTCGTGACCCTCGGATTGGGGTTCCCGTGGGCCGTCGTCATGGTCTATCGCTGGAAAGCGAAGCACACCATAGTGAACGGGTACAGGCTCCGGTTCACCGGAACCGCTATGGGGCTGTTTGGGAAGTGGATCCTTTGGCTGGTCCTACTGATTATCACGTGCGGCATATACATTCTGTGGCTCTACCCCCACCTAACTAAGTGGATCGTTGAGCACCAAGAACTGGATCCAACCTGGCCTGGTTGGTGATTCCGCGGACTAACTGGCGCACCGCGCCGCCGCCGGGCCTTCGGTTCTCTCCGACGCCCCGCGGCAGGGGCTTCGCGAGTCCGCGCCGGCGGTGCTCCGGGATACGCGCTGTGAGTGGGCTACGCCCGGGGCTTGCGGCCCCAACGGCGCGGCTTTGACTTCGAGGCTGGCCCGGGTCCATCCGAGGAACGCGGCTTGGAGTAGTCGTGAGGACCTTGACCGAACCGGGCCGTCAATTCATCGACAGCGGCGGTAAGCCTCGCGGCCTCGTCGCTCAGCGCCGCGGCGCGCTCCTCATGAGCCTTCGCCATTTCAGAAATCGTAGCGGCCAGCGATTCTAAGGCGGCGTCCCTTTCCGCTAGCTGGCGGCGCAGCCCGGCAGCTGGCGTTTCCGTGGTTCGGCCTTTTCCCGATGCCGCCCCACCGGCCGCGGTTCTATCCCCAGGACGTGTGTTCCGCTTTTCGTGCAGTTGCCTCAGGCGCCTTCTGAGGTCGTCCAAGTCAAGTCCATCCACAGTATATTCCGAAGCCATTGATGAATGAAGCGCATCCTCCAATAGTTCCGAAAGCCTCAAAATTTCCTCATCACTGAGACCTTCCCAGGGACATCCCTCGCCGAGGAACAGGTAAGAATCCGGCCAACCATCATAATGATTGCTGTCAAAGTCTGAACGACTTCTTATATACGAATTCACCTCGGTGGCAGTCGTTAGACGCGCGGCTCTGTCCTCGACAGAACGCAATGCGAGCCCGCTGTACTCCAGTCGCTCAAGAATGGCTTCGCCTCGTTCGTCCCCATACCTAACAAGCACCAGTTCAACAAGGATCGCCTTTTCTTCCTCAGACAGCGCCGCGTAAGGCTTGGCAACGAATCCGTCATTCAAAGCGGAATACTGAGTCTCAGCATCATCCGTATCGTACGCGACCGCGTCAGGATATGTTCTTCGACACGTGGCGAACACGAAGTCCCCTATATATTCAAGAACACCCCGCGCCGTTTTCATATCGTAATGCATTGCCATAAGTACCCCCTTGTCTTCAGTGCCATTCTAGCCCCACCAGGTGCATCGGCACGACGTGTGGCAGCGCCCACCGTTGCACGGTGTCTCACCCAAGCCTGACCGGTAGGGTCTTAGGAGAGCCAAAGCTGAAATGATCCCAAAGTCGGTCGAGTGTCAGCATGGTCGGAGTCTGGGAAAGAGCCTCGTCGCTGAATCCAGCGGAGTCGGCGCGTGTTTCGGCGTGACGGTGTGACACATCCAGCAGGCCGGGCAGCCACTCGCTGACGGAACCTGAGTCCCTCCGAATAAGAGCCGCTTTCGCGCCGCCCTGGACGGCTGGCGCGATATCGGAAGCGATACTGTCGCCGACGAAGAGCGTCGACTCCGGCGCCACACCCATGTCAGCGGTGATACGGGCCACGGCGTGGGGGTCAGGTTTGGATCTCGCGAGTTCGATGATCGCTGGATCGTCCGCGGTTCTGCTGCCGTGTCCGGGGTAGGGCATGCCCGCGTAGGGCGCTGCGTAAATCCTGTCGAAGCTTCCACCAAGGCCGAGCATCTTCACGCGTTTGGCGATGTTGACGGAGGTGGCCGCGGAGTAACCGACGATTGCGACACCGTCGCTTCGCAGCCGAGCAAGGGCGGGGTCGACATCATCATAGAGTTTGAGTTTCTCTGCCCGCACGCGGTCGAAGGCCGCAAAAGCCGAGGCGAGGGCTTCCTTCTGCTCTGCCCTGGGCAGGTGACCAAACCTGGCCTGGGCGGAGGCGGTCTCGAGCAGCGCGAAGGGGTGTTCGGTGTTGCCACGGCGCTCATGGACGGCTTTAAGCTGATCTCGGAGATCGGCGGTAGCAGCACCGAGCAGGGGGGCAGCGGCCTCAATCATCGCGTCAAGAGCCGGCATGAAGTGGCCGATCCAGTCGTAGAGGGTGTCGTCAAAGTCCAGCACGACCAGACTGATCACCGGCCGGTCCGCGTGTTGGAAGTCGTCCCGAGTCATGCGCCGGTCTTACGGAGGTGCCACAGGGACTGATCTTGGCTGGTGAGTTGTTCGAGGTCGCGGACAATGACTCCGTCGCGGGCGATGTCGTTAGACACGAACTCGTAGCGCCCAAAGAACCGGAACGGCCGAGGTTCAATTCTGGTCATACACAACCAGGCGCACGAATGGGACCCTTCGCCCTTCACCGGCCCAGCGCCTCCCACAGCTCGACCTGCGCGTTCTCGTGGTACTTCTTCCACCAACCCCACCAGACATACCCAGCCGGGTTCTTCGCCAGCACTGCACGGTGGCTCTCAATTGTCGGGCGCGACAGGTCGCGAAAACGGAACAGCAGCAAGCTGGAATTGTCCAGCACCAGAGGCGCTGGCGCTGATGTGGCAGCGGGCTTCGCCGAGGCGTTGAGTTTACGCGGGTGAGTTGGGGTACCGCGCAGGTCTGCTAAGAGCTTCGCCACGCCAGCGCTGGTGAGTTCGGTAACGGTGGCGCGTTTGAGGTCACAAAGGTCATAAGGGATGTCTCGGTCTTGTGAACCGGGCAGCAATACGACTCGCAGTCGGCGCTGGAACTCGCTCTGATTCTTGTCGAAAAGCCCACGCAACGCATTCGCCTCGGCAACGGCCCCGCCACCGATGGTCGGGTCGTTGTCCCCGCGCCAACGCTGTGCCCAGGGCTCGTTCATTGCTATGAGGACGAAGTCGCTGGTCTCGATTTGGCGCAGTCCCCAGCGCCCCCAGCCCAGACCGGGGTCGTTCTCATACCACAGATCCAGCGTGACATCCACATCGGGGGCATCGTCAAGAAGACCAGCGAATCCCTCAACTGTCTTCCGCCATGCGCCAGTTTGCGTGTCGCTCCATCCCTCTCCGCGATGAGCCCAACTGACGAAAGCTTTCATGCCCGCATTCTAGTTTCTCCTGACCCAGCCGCGTCTCGAGATGACGTTCGGCGACCCGAGCCGGCCCACGCCACGCCGGCGAGGGCATCCTTGCTTACGTTCGCGTCTGAGCATCGCGGCGGCTCAGACCGGCCGCTCCTCGACGGGCGCCATGCCCCAACTACCACCGTGCGCCAGGATCCAGCGGGTGGTTTCGGAAGGGTTGGTTGGCGCCGACAGCGGTTCGACTGAAACGACCAGCAGGACTTCGCCACGCGCCCGTGTCGCCGCGACCCATTCCGTGGCCTGGCCAAGTGGCCCCAGGTTAGTCAGCGGGACCGACCAGTACCCGACGGCCATCTCATCTGGGCTGAGCATGACCGGCTTGGCTTGAGGCGGATTCTGTCCGTTTGGTCCTGGTCCTAGCCCGAGCTCCACGGCCACCTCAGCCATTTTCCTACCCGTGTCAGCATCAAAATTGGTGGCCGGATAGACCATGAGCAGCGCCAAATCCCCGTCGGGGGAGCCCTCGCCTACCCAGCCGGTCGCGGCAACCAGATCACTCACGCTTCGCCTTCTCTCTCTTCGCCCGTGACGGCCCCTCGGAGGCTTGGGTCCGGCCGATTAGCGGCAGCCGCACAAGACCCCCTGACCAGGCAATAAAGAGTGGAGCATAGGGGATTCGAACCCCTGACCTCTTCCATGCCATGGAAGCGCGCTACCAACTGCGCCAATGCCCCGCGAACCGCCAGTTTACCAAAATGATGCTTCAACGGCCCGACCCACTTTAGGGGCAAGCGCCTTGGACACCAAATCGCGACCTGCCCCAGATTCCTCCGTCACCGCCACCCGCCACTGCCGAGCGAGCAGGAAAGGGGTACGGGGTGGTCCGGCGGCCAGCGCGAGCCATGATATCGCTCAGGCCGCCGGGCCCCGTGACGGCTTCGGCGGCCGCTCCCTTGGGGTTTCTGGAGCGCACCGCCGGAACCGTCGGGCGGGCTACTGAAGTGGCCTACCTCAGGTGTTGCCCGCTCGCTTGGAGGGACCGCCGCCGGGCGGGCCCCCACACAATCAGCCACATACCGCCCAGCACCAGTACCAGAGCGGCGCCGGCCAGGCCCGCGCTCTCAGCCCCGGTCAATGGCAATCCGCCGCCGGTCCCTGTCCCGGTACCCGCGGGTGTCTGTCCATCGCTTGGCGGCTCGCCGCCACCCGACGGTGGTGGCGGAGGCGCCGATGAGCCAGATTCCTTGATTGTCACGAAATAGGTCAGCGCGACGCACTGGCCCAAGTCATCACAAACTCGGACCTGGAACGAATCGTCGCCCCAGTAACCCAGACGCGGAGTGTAAACGACGGCATCGTCACTGGCCAGGCCAATGGTTCCTTGCTCAGGCTGGGTCAGGGACCCAGCGTTGAGAGCTTGCAACTCGGTGCCAGCCACGTCTGCCATTACGTCCACGACGAGCGTCGTCTTGTCATCCTCCAGCTCGAAGCTCCGACCGGTACCAACCGGCGGTGCTTGAACCAGCGGAACGTACCGGACAACCCCAGTCTGACCCAAGTCATCCGTGTACATCACGATGAACGGGTGTTCGCCTGGAACCGCGCCGGTCGCGTCATAATGAACCGGATCCAGGGTGGCCGTCCCCTCATCCGGCGCAGACGTGATCTGACGGTCAGCGAGCTGTCCGTACCTCGACACCACGATCGGCTCAACGGTGAACGTAACCTCTCCGTCCACGGCCACCTTCGCCCGGACCTCGCCACCCTGCGGCGGGGCTTGCACAATGATCGTGAAGCCCACCTCTTGGGACTGGCCCAGCGTGTCAGTGAACACGACAGAGAACTTGTATTCTCCCTCTGGCGATCCGTTTGGATCGAACCGCACCAGGCCGTCAATCCCGGCGGAGACCACCGTGCCGTCAGGCACGCCCTTCGCCTCGGCCCGGTCTACACCGGCGCCGCTGGACACGTCCATCTTGAGTTCAGACACATCGTCTATCCCAATCCGGTCCAGGGTGTCCCCGGTGACCACCGGGGCAGCGACTACTAGGACCGAGTACGCGGCCGTGACCGTCCGTCCCCGCGAGTCGGTATACAACACGTCGAACTCGTAAGTCCCGGGCGCTAACGAACCCGCGCCGAACTTGACCTTCCCGGAAGTGGTCGGGGAGATCGACGCGTCCGAGACCCAAGTATCTTTGGTCGCAACGGCCGCTGAGGTAATCGTCACGCCGTTCACCGTGTCTGGGCTCACTTGGCCAAGCAATTCGACGGTACCGCCTACTCCTACAATCCCGCTCGCGCCGCGGGCGATCGGTTCAGCATAGACAATATGCAGCTTGGCGATCTCGAAGGTGTATTCCAGTTTCAGGCACTGTTCCAGGTCGTCACAGATCACGACGGTCACTATTCCAGGGACCTTCCCGGCGAAGCCGGTTTCCGGCGTGTACTTCAGCCTGGAACCGTCAACCGCCAGTGTTCCCCGCGCCGGGGACGTGAACGACTTGTCCGTCAGGGCACCCAGATTGGTCCCAGCGGTGATGTCATCGAACGGATCGAACCAGTGAATCACCTGGTCATCTTCCAGCACGAAGTGACGACCGGCGCCGGCCGGCGCTGCCTGCACCTTGACAGTGAACACGACGGGGCTGGACTTCTGCTCCAGCCTGTCAATGAACACGACCGTGAAATTGTAAGTCCCACCTGGCAGCGTGCCGGCGCTGAACCGCACCTTCCCGTCCGGTGAAGCTTTCACAGTCGCGCCGGTGGGCACTCCCGTGACCTCAGCTCGGTCAATGCCAGCCTCAGAGACGACAGTCAAAGCGAAGTCACGCACCCCACCCTCAGGCACGGTCGCGGTGGTTTCGCCGGTGACCGTTGGCCCAGCTACCCAGCTGGCGGTCAATTCCAGCCGGCCTGGCGAAGCGCTCAGGTCCACACCATTGGCGACAGTCAGCACGTCCTTGGCGAAGTCCCACACTTCAACCTTGGAAGAACTCCAACCCGCGAAGGCGTGGCCTTCACGACTGGGATCCGCCCAAGTGGGGGCCAACTCACCATAGGTGGCCATGGCTGTACCGCCGCCAGTCCCGCCGGCCGCGTTGAACACGACCAACAGTTCCACCGGCCGGTAGTACAGCTTGAGCGTCAACGACCCATCAGCGCGGATGACGCCTTCAGCGGTCGAAGACGACGAATCGAACTCATAACCAGCGTAAGTCCCGGGCGTGGCCGTCACCTTAGCGCCAATCCGGCCGCTCTCCTGACTGCTCGCCACCAGGTTCTCCGCACCAGCGCCGTTCAGCAAGTAGTGCTCAACGTTGTACCCAACCGGGCCAAGCTCAGTCCACTTGGCGTGCAGAACGACCTCGGCGGCATCGGCCAACGAAGACTCATCCACGGCGCTGGCGTACTCCGCGTCCCGGAACCAGCCCCTGAACTCGTAACCTTCGCAAACCGGAACCGTCTTGTATCCGGGCGCGTCCACTAGCTTGGACCAGCGCGAGACCGTCGCAGGAGCGATCGAATCAGGCGAAAGCACGCACCCGTCTGGCTGATGCAAGTCGAAACTCACCACCGTTGAGGCGGGTGCCCAGGCGCCGTAGAAGTTCACTTCTCCCCCACTGGAAACCATCTCAAAGGTGATCACGCCAGTGCCAAAGTTCCAGGCGTTAGCCGGATCCGCTTGGCCCGGATCGTGCGCCTGCGTGAACCATCCGATGAACGTGTAGCCCACCAGCACCGGCACGTCTTTCCCGACAGCGGGAACCTTCTGCCCCAGTTGACCGGTCTTCGTTACCGGCCAGCCAGACAGGTCTGCCTGGGCGCCGTCAGGAGCATGCAGGTTGAAGTTGACCTTGACGTCAGTCTTCAGATGAATCTGCACATCGGTTGGCACACCGGTCACCGAATAGCCGTCGAACGCCGGTGGCAGGCCGCCGATGCCGACCGTTACTGTCCCAGCAGCCGTCACCGAGGCCAATGGCAAGGTCCAGACAGTGAAGTCAGCGTTAGACGTCCATCCGGCCGGGTTGGTAACCACCGCGGCGGTCTTGTTGGTGACTGTGACCTGGCTCGCCTTGAGATCTTTCACCGCCCGGTCAAAGGTCAACGTCAGCTTCGTGGAGGTCCGGGTGTTGGCCACGCCATCGGCCGTGACTTTGACGTTCACGGCCCGCAAGCGGAGCACGTTCTTCATCAAGGAGGGTCCGTAGGGACCGACTGGATGGGCTTTCGTGTCGGTGATGTCCGCGGCGAAGCCCTTGGTCCCGCGCAGGTCCACACCGCGTAGTTCACCCTTGGGCGTCCACACGGTGGCGGCCAGTGCGGCTGCGTCCGCGCCGGTCGCTGGAACCGCCGCCGGCAGCGGATAGAGCACCACGGAGGCGTCCACCACTAGCGCCAAGTTATCCGCGATCCATTGCCGCTGCGGCGCCGTGATGGTGTGCTGGTCGTAGGCGAAGTCCGGCGTTGTCAGCAACAGATTGGTCAGATCTGTGCCGCCCTCATAAGCCGGGATGTACAACGGGTAGACCGGGGTGCCGTTGGCACCCACTGGGTCTTGAACACCCGAGGTGCCCTTGGACACATTGCTTGGATAGACCGATCCGCCGGTGATGGTTACGCCACCTTGGATACCGCCGACTGAATACCGGTCCGGCCCTTGGCCTCGTGCGACCACGAAACCGCTTTCAATGGTTATTGAGCCTGGCAATAGTTCCGTGGGAATCTGAGGGGCTCCACCAATGCCAGTCATGCCTACCGCTACCACCGTGGGCCATCCGGTGATCTTCACATAGTCGGTTGGATCGGCCTGATAGACACCGCTGCCGCCAATGCCAGCTCCCCCACCGCTGCCGGTAGCGAAAACGCTCGCGTTTCCGGAGATCAGGATCTTGCCCATGCCGCTGTTGTAGCCGCCGCCTATACCGTTGCCGGAGTTTGGCGAAACGGCCACGACCTTGGCGTGATCGAGGATCGCGATTGCGCCGCCGCTGCCATAAAGGCCGCCGCCAATGCCAGCACCGCGAGTTGTCCCGCCGGTCGCGGTGACTGTCGCCGAGCCGCCAATGGTGATCTTGCCGCCGGTCGAACCGGAGTTCCCGCCACCAATACCGGCGGCGCCTCCGCCGCCCGTGGCGTTGACTACGGCATTGCCGGAGATGGTCACCGTGCCGCCTTTGCCCTCGCAGGCGCCGCCAATGCCGGCGCCGCCTTCGGCACCGGGCTTATCAGCATTCCGGCTACCACCGGTGGCCGTGACCACGGCATTGCCGCCAATCTCGATGATGCCGGCATCCGCTGAAGGCTCTGTGCCGTTGCCCGCTGGGGCGCCGATTCCAGCGGATCCGGGGCCGCCGGTAGCCGTCAGCGAGCCGCCAGTCGTGGACTCGATGCCAGCTCTGGCCGTGCCTTTGGCGGACACAGCCACTTGCAGCCCGGCGTGGCTGCCTGAACTCAAGACCGAGGCACCCTTCAGGGATAGCTGAACGTTAGCGTTCCTGACCAGCGAAAAGGCGGCCCCGCTGGGAGCGTTGACCGTCAAGTTGTCGAAGTTGACCGCCAGTGGAGTCTGGTTCTGGGTCGCCAGTTCGCTCACTACCTCGATCCGGACTGGGAAAGCGCCCCTGAAGGTCAAGGAGTATTGGTCCAGCGGCCGCCCGGTGACCGAGTCATTCTCGGCACCAACAACGCTGAACGCTGGCGGATCGCCGGCGATCTTGACTTGAACTTGCCCGGCGCCCGGGGTCACCGAATCCGCGGTGATTAGCACATCCGTCAGCGGTCCGGCCTGGGACAGGGTCGCCACGAACGGCACAGCCACGATCGCGGCGGCCAATCCGGCGATCACCGAGCGAAGCCTGGGGGTGAACCCGCTTCTCTGCTCACCTTGCCGGTGTTGTCCGGAGCGGCGCTGGAGGCGCTTCGGGCCAATGCGGGACGGGTAGTTTCCGCTAGATAACATGTTGACTCCTCGGGGTAGGCCGACTTATTGAGACGCCTGGGGCTGCACGCTGGGGCTTTGGGCGGCGGTCCGAACATGTCCTGTCGGCACAAACCCGGAACGACGCCTTGACACCAACAACTTGACCATGCTACCCCCTTGCGACCGGGACTTTTAGGCCCAAAAGGCGGGATTTTTCGATCCAGTTTCCCTAATCCCCAGCATTTCTACCTGATTGACCGCCAACCCGAGGCGTCAGGGGTGCTCAGGGCGGTCGCTCCCGGGCCTGACCGCCCGGGCGGCATCAGGCCCCGCGCCAGGCTAGGCCAATGACGCCGTGGCCTGAAAGCTGGCCTGACCGCCCAAGTCGTAGCCCGCCAAACGCCATCCGGGCACCCGTCGCCCACCGTGCTCAAGGACCGCCCAGTGGGCGTTCCGCATCCCCCTGATGCCCAGCCATTTCACTGGGTCAAGCTCCAGGAGCCCAGTAATTCCGCACACCGCGGCTCCACCGTGGGTAGTAATCACAACGGTTGAGCCATCCGGCGCAGCGGCGACAGCTTCGCCCACGCAGGCAGCCACGCGCTGGGCAGCGCGGTCACGGGTTTCCATACCGATCTCCGGCAAGTCTTCACCGGCCCGCCATCGTTCGTATAGATCCGGCCAGCGTTCATGAATCTTGGATACCGCCAGACCCTCCCAGGAACCGAATTCCCGTTCCCGCAAGCGTTCATCCGTAACAACTTCAAGATTCGCCAGCACCGCCAGGGCGTTGGCGGTGACCCGGGCTCTTACCAGGTCAGAAGACCAAATCGCGGCTGGTTCCCAGTCCGCTAACTGTTCAGCCGCCGCCTGGGCCTGGGCCAGCCCGGTCTGGTCCAACGGAATATCCGAGGCGCCTTGGATCCGACCCTGAAGGTTATAGGCGGTCTGTCCGTGCCGCCAGATGATTACGTGCTTGGCGGTCATGCGCCAACCGGCGCCGCCACCGCCGACTCAAGGCCGACCGCCTCTGGTGATCCGAGCACAGGGCAGTCCTTCCAGAGCTTGTCCAGGGCGTAGTACTCACGATCCTCAGCATGCATAATATGGACCACAATGTCCTCGAAGTCAAGCAACACCCACCGAGCCCCGGCCCTCCCCTCGCGGCGCTTGGGCTTAGTGCCCAGAGCCAACAGCTTGGCTTCGATGGCGTCGCTAATCGCATTGACTTGCCGCTCAGTCGCTCCCGTGGCCAGCACAAACACGTCTGTCAACGGCAGGCGAGAACTGACGTCCAGCGCCACTATGCCGGTTGCCTTCACCGAATCGGCCGCGCGGGCCGCTTCTTCGGCCAGTTGTAGCGCTTTGGCATCAGCCACTCAAATACTCTCCTTCTGGTTATCCCTACAAGAACAGTTGCACAATAGCTACCGCCGCGCCAATCGCCAAAGCCCAGACCAACGCCTTGAGCGCCCTACGCCCAGCGTGAGATGGCGCTGAACCCCATGGTGCGTCCGGTCCATCCAGCCATGGGCCCCGACCGTCCGCAGTGATTTGGGGCGGCGCTTCCCAGGCCATGTCCTGGTCTCCGGGCACCCCGGACGGGGCCGCGGCGGCCTCGCTGGCCGTGGACAACCCCGGTGACCCGAGTCCGAACCCGCCCAGCGATCCGTCCTCCGGCAGACCACCTTCTCCGGCGAACGGGGTGAATTCGCCCGAGGACGGGGTGAACCCTCCGTCAGCCGGGCTGAAGGCACTGGCCAGGTCCAGTCCTCCGCCCATGGCCGGACCACCCAACCCCGGCTCCCCAATCACGCCGGACGGGGCCATCACCCCTCCCGCGCCGGGCGCTGGCATGGCCGAACCCCCGTCCCAATAACTCTCCGGGTCCGCAGCCGGTTGATCATCAAAGCTGGGCACGGATGAACTAGACCATTGCGCCGGTAGCCCTGACGGCCCACCTACTTCCGGGGCAGGCGCGACAGCTGGGTCGGCGGGCGGCGCCATCGCTGGAAGCCCAGACGGCATTTCGCCCGCCGGGCCGCCCGCCACCGCTGATCCGAACGTAGCCGGGGATTCGCTCGGCGCGGAGAACGCTTGACTGAACGACTGGCCGGCTAGCTCGTCCCGAGGATCGGGCCAACTACCGCCGTCAGGGACGGATGGGTCCGAGGCCCCCACGGGAGACCGTGCTGCGGAATCGGCTGGTGAGAATGCCGAGGAATACGCCGAAGGATAGGCTGACGGCGCGGCCGCGCCGCGTGGGTAGGCCGACGGCGCCTCTGGCGACGCCAGCTCCTCCGCGAAGGCCGAGGGCCGCTCCCGGGCGGTGTCCGCTCCCGCCACCGGGGCGAAGTCAGCGAAGGCGACTGGCGCGGCCGGAGCTTGCGGAATGATCCGGTAAATGTCGTCCTGCCCCGACAGTGGACCGCCGTTTCGGTCGTACCCGTCCCGGCCGGAAGTCAGTTCCAGGAAGGTCAACGGCTCGCCGGAAGAGCGAGAAGCGGGAGATTGGCTGGGATCACCGGCGGGATACCGAGTTCCCGCCGCCGGGCCTGATGGCGGCAGGATAACTGGTGCGGGAGGAGGCACCATGACCGCGAATGGCGGCTGGTCGGCCGCCGAATAACGCTCCGCCTCGGAAGGCGCCCGGAGCCGGGGATCAACCCCATACTGATCAGCCTCATACCGATTATCCTCATACCGATCAACCTCCGCCCGCCCCCGCGGCCTAGGATCAACCGACGAATAACGCTCAACCTCAGAAGGCGCCCGGAGCCGGGGATCAACCCCATACTGATCAGCCTCATACTGATCAACCTCCGCCCGCCTCCGCGGCCTAGGATCAACCGACGAATAACGCTCAGCCTCCGGCCGGACCGCAAGCCGCGAGTCAGCCGCGGGAGCCGCTTCGTCGGCGGCCTGTCCTCCCGCTCCATTGCGCCCCCCGCGCGAACCGGGCGCGAAACTGGGTAAAGCGATGGGCACTTGCACAGGCGCCATCTCTGTCAAAGTGCCGTCCACGTCAACTTTGGCTTGGGCGGCCGCCGGAGGATGAACCGTCACCGACGACGGCCGGCGCGTCTGCCCACCGGCGCCCGGGCCGAACCCGTCTGGTCGGCCCGCCGGTCCATCCGCCATTGGCATTTGCCCAGGGCCGCCGGCCCAGTCCTCGTGCCACGCGTCTGCCGGTCCTCCCCCGGATCCGGGCGGCGTCATGACGCCGGCTCCCGCCGCCACGCCGGGACCGGCCGTCCGCCGCGCCGCTGCCGCCTGCCCTGCTCGGCTCGGTTCGGTCCGGCGGCCCACGGTTGGGCTCTGCCGGTCAGAGCCAAGTCCGCCCGGAGTATGCGCACCCGGGCCGCCGACCGCTGATTCCGGCGGTGGCCCCATCCGTTCAACTGGCCACACCGAAATGCCCGGCCGCTCTGGCCCGGGTGACGGGCTGGTTTCTTCTCGCTGGCCAAACCAGGGCGCGGCAGTCACTCGCTCCGCTTCCGCTGCCCAAGCCGCCGATGCCGCCCCCGGAGCTGGCAGCCCCTGTCCACCGGCCCGCAATGGCACCGGGGCGGGTGAAGATGAACCGGGGTAGCCTGTCACAGACGGCCCTCCCGGTACAGCCCGTGTTTGGCCGTGTACTGGACAACTCCATCCGGCACCAAGTACCAGATCGGATGGCCGGCGCCGGCCCGGCGGCGGATATCCGTGGAGGATATGGCCAGGGCCGGAACCTCCAGCAACGAAACATCGCGCTTGGGCAGACCGTAGGCGTGCAAAGTGTGGCCTGGCCGCGTCACGCCAACGAAATGCGCCAGTTCAAATAGCTGAGCCGCATCCTTCCAGGCCAGGATTTCATCCATCGCGTCCGCGCCGGTGATGAAGTAAAGCTCCGCGGCCGGCCGTTCGGCGGCCAGGTCACGCAACGTGTCTATGGTGTAAGTGGGCCCGTCACGGTCAATGTCGACCCGGCTGACGGAGAAACGCGGATTGGAGGCGGTGGCGATCACAGCCATCAGATAACGGTGTTCGGCTGGACTGACTGTCTGATCCTGCTTGAAAACCGGCTGGCCGGTGGGGACAAAGATGACCTCATCGAGTTCGAAGACGGCGGCCGCCTCGCTCGCCGCGACCAAGTGGCCGTGGTGGATCGGGTCAAAGGTACCGCCCATAACGCCTACGCGGGAACCCAGTTGTTGGGCCGACACGAAACCTCCTGTTGCCGAGTGATCTGGAATCGCGCTGCCCTAAGTGTCTCATCAAACGTGCTTAAGTGGTGCAAGACCCCGCATGACACCTGTTAATCTAGGGTATGACGGCTCCGGATGCCCCGGATCACCGGGACGCCGGTTGGTCACCGGGTCATGCGCGGACCTGCCCGTCCCCTAAGCAAATCCACTTAGTGGAGGTGAGTTCGGCCAGGCCCATAGGCCCACGGGCATGAAGCTTTTGTGTTGAAATGCCAATCTCCGCGCCTAGGCCAAACTGCCCACCGTCAGTGAAACGGGTCGATGCGTTAATCATGATGACCGCTGAGTCGAGGCGGGAAGCGAACGCCTGGGCCCGCCCCAGGTCTTCAGTACAAATCGCCTCCGTATGGCCTGAGCTGTACCGCTGGATGTGCTCAATGGCGCCTTCAAGCCCGTCGACCAGGCCCACGGCCATCTCCAAACCGAGGTACTCAGCGGCCCAATCGGATTCATCCGCGGCGTCCCAAGCGGTCCCCGGCGGCGCGAAAGCCCCCACGCCAGCGCCCAGATGTAGCTTCACCCCCGCGTCACTCAGCGCCGCCAGCACTCGTGGCAAGAACTCCGGCGCGACGGACCGGTCCACCAGCAAGGTCTCAGCGGCGTTGCAAACCGACGGCCGCTGGACCTTTGAATTGATAACGATCCCCAGGGCCTTGTCTTGATCCGCCGCCGCGTCAACGTATACGTGACAATTGCCAACGCCCGTTTCGATCACGGGCACTTGGGCTTCACGCACTACCGCCTGGATCAACCCGGCCCCACCGCGTGGTACCAACAGATCAACCAGGCCACGGGCCCGCATCAGCGCCCTGACGCCTTCCCGGCCATACTGGTCTATGGTCTGGACCGAATCGGCCGGCAGACCGGCTCCCGCCACCGCTCGCCGTAGCGGCTCAATGATGGCGGCATTGGTCCGCTCGGCCGCACTCCCGCCCCGCAAAATGACGGCGTTGCCGGACTTCAGCCCCAGCCCAGCCGCGTCCACGGTGACGTTAGGCCGCGCCTCATAGATCATCCCGACCACGCCCATCGGCACTCGAATTTGGCGCAGTCTCAGCCCGTTCGGCAAAGCTGACCCGCGAACCACCTCACCGACCGGATCCGCCATTCCGGCCAGTTCTCGGAGCGCTTCAGCGATGCCCACGATCCGCTCCACAGTCAGCTCCAGCCGGTCCAGCAGGCCAGCGGCCAGCCCGTTCTCACGCCCGGTGACCAGGTCAATCCGGTTTTCCGCGAGCACCAGATCCCCGGCTTCAAGCAAACCATCCGCCATGGCCAGCAAGGCTTGGTCCTTTCGCGCCCGCGAAGCCAGCGCTAGCTCCCGCGCCGCCACCCGCGCCCGGCGGGCCACATCTTCTACGGCCCCCGTCACGGCGGCATCAACTTCAGTCACCGCCACAGTCTATTTCCCCGGTACCACTCAGCCGGGCCGCCGCGACCGTGCCTGAGTTACCAATTCATCACGGTGAACCGCCGGTTGGGCCCGCTCTGGCCCCAGTTGGGCGGCGATCTCATCCTGACTCAGTCCTTTGACCCGGCCAAGCTCGGCGGCGGAAAAACCCGCCAGACCGCGAGCCAGCACTTCACCGGCCGCGGACCGAATCTCAACCGGCTCGCCGGCCGCGAAATCACCCTCCACGGCCGTCACCCCTACCGCCAGGAGAGACTTCTTGCCGTTGGTGATAGCGCGAGCGGCGCCATCGTCCACCGTCACGGTACCGCGCATCGAGGCGGCGTAACCTAGCCACATCCGCCGGGCGCTCAGGCGTCGCCCGGTGGCGTGGAAGAACGTGCCAACGTCCGGCTGGCCGGCCAGCGCCTCCCTAACCTGGGCGGCCCCTGCTAACAGCACCGGTATGCCCGATGACGACGCCATAGCCGCTGATTGAACCTTCGTTACCATCCCGCCAGTTCCGACCATTGAACCGCGCCCGGTCACCTCCAGGCCGCCCAACTGACCAAAACTGGTTACGTCGCGGACCGGACGGGCACCTGGACGCGACGGCGGAGCGTCATAGAGCCCATCCACGTCAGTCAGCAGAATCAGCCCATCCGCTCGCACCAGATGGGCTACCAGCGCTGCCAGACGGTCGTTGTCGCCAAATCGGATCTCGTCGGTGGCGACGGCATCGTTCTCGTTGACAACGGGTATGACATCCCGGTGCAGCAGCTCCCCCAGTACCCGCAAAGCATTGCGATAATGAGCACGGCGGATCGTGTCCTCGGCGGTCAGCAGGACCTGACCGACAGTCAAATCATGTACCCCAAAAGCGGCCGTGTAGGCGGCCATCAACCGGCCCTGGCCCACTGAAGCGGCTGCTTGCGCCTGAGCCAAACCCTTGGGACGGTGAATCAGGCCCAGCCCCTCCAGGCCGGCGGCCTGCGCCCCAGAGGAAACCAGGACCGCTTCATGCCCTCCACGCACATATTCCGCGATCGCGTCGGACAGCGCGCCGAGCCGTTCGGGGCTGAAACGACCATCCGGATCAATCAGCGAAGACGAACCAATCTTGATCACGATCCGCCGGCCACCCACCAATTCGGCGCGGGTCGCGGCGGGGCGGGCGGATCGCGCAGTCATCATTCCTCTCCTGGGTCGGTCCAGCGGCCTTCCTGTCGCTCCGTCCACAATTCGGACCGGGCCTCAGACTTGGCGTCCATCAACTCGTGGTATTCACGCCGGCGCCGCTCATTCGACCGACGTCCGGCTGACTCGATCCGCCGGTCGGAGCCGCGCGGCCCGGACAACAGTTCCGCTCCGGTGGCCAAAGTTGGTTCCCAGTCGAAAACCACGCCGCCTTCTTCCGGACCAATCACGACTTCGCTGCCGGCTGTGGCGCCAGCCCGGACCAATTCGTCTTCGACCCCGGCCGCCGCCAGGCGGTCCGCCAGATAGCCAACCGCTTCGTCATTGGCGAAATCAGTCTGCGCTACCCAGCGTTCCGGTTTGCGGCCCCGGACCTGGAAGTACTCGCCCCGCGGCCCCTGGCGCCGTTCCACGGTGTAGCCGGGTTCATCCCGGGGTTGAGGCCGCAGGACCACCCGCCGTCCCGGCGCTCCAGCAGCGATGAACTGCGAACGTCCCTCAGTGACTTGCCGGGCCAGCTCAAAACCTAGTTCTTTCAGCCCCCGGCGGGCCACGGCAGAAATCTTGAAGACTGGCCATCCGGTCTTGAGTAGCTCTGGCATGACCAGATCGGCCAGTTCCTCCGCCTCCGGCAGATCCACCTTGTTCAGCACTATCACCCGTGGGCGGTCCATCAGCGGCTGGCTCGCCCCAACAATGCCCAGATCTTGGGAATATTGCGCCAGCTCATTCTCCAAAGCTTCGTAGTCGCTCAGCGGATCGCGTCCGGGCTCCAAGGTGGCGGCATCAATAACGTGGCAGATTACGGCCGTCCGTTCAATGTGCCGCAGAAACTCCAAGCCCAGGCCCTTGCCCTGGGAGGCTCCCGGGATCAAGCCCGGAACGTCCGCCATGGTAAAACGCATATCCCCAGCCGCTACCACTCCCAAGTTCGGCACCAAGGTGGTGAAGGGGTAATCGGCGATCTTAGGCCGGGCGGCGGACATGGCCGCGACCAGCGAAGACTTGCCGGCTGAGGGAAAACCGACCAGGGCGACATCCGCCAAGGTCTTCAGTTCCAAGACAATCTCAAGGTCTTCCCCAGGTTCGCCCAACAAAGCGAAACCCGGCGCCTTGCGTTTGGCGGACGCCAAAGCGGCGTTCCCCAGCCCGCCTTTGCCGCCCGCCGCCGCCGTGAAGCGCGTGCCGCTCCCCACTAAGTCCGCCAGCAATTCGCCTCGGGCCGATTTGACCACGGTTCCGTCTGGCACTTTCAGTGTCCGGTCCTCGCCTGCGGCACCCATGCGGTTTGACCCCTCACCGGGGCGGCCATTGGCCGCCCGCTGGTGCGGAGCGTGATGGTAGCCCAGCAAGGTGGTCACTTGGCGGTCCACTTCAAGGATGACGCTGCCGCCGTCTCCGCCGTTGCCACCATCTGGCCCGGCCAACGGTTTGAACTTTTCGCGCCGCACTGACACGCAGCCGTTGCCGCCCTGGCCCGCGGCCAGCCACAACCGGACCTGGTCTACGAACGTTGCCATCGCGGTCTCTTACTGCCGCTTGACGGCTGAAGGATCAGGCGTCGACTACGTCGACGACCCGGCGCCCACCACGGGCGCCGAACTTCACTCGGCCATCCGCCAGAGCGAACAAGGTGTCATCTCCGCCGCGGCCAACCCCGTTACCGGGATGGAAGTGGGTGCCGTGCTGGCGGACAATGATCTGACCAGTCCGGACGGCCTGGCCACCAAACAGTTTGACGCCCAAACGTTGGGCGTTCGAATCGCGGCCGTTCCTGGACGAGGACGCGCCTTTCTTGTGTGCCATTAGCTTGCGCTCCCTTTACTCGATCCCAGTGACCTTGACGCGAGTCAGATCTTGGCGGTGGCCCTGCCTGCGGCTCTGGCCGGTCTTGTTCTTATAGGTGAAGATGTTGATCTTCTTGCCCCGCTCATTGCCAACCACCTCAGCGGTGACCTTGATCTTCTTCAGGGCCTTCGGCGAGCTGGTGATCTTGTCGCCGTCAACCAGCAGCAGGGCCGGCAGTTCGATGCTGTCGCCTGGGGCCTCCGGCCGACGGTCCAAAACGACCTCATCCCCGACGGACACCTTCTCCTGGCGGCCACCGGCCCTAACTATCGCGTACACCACGAACTTCTCCATCTATTGCGGCACAGCTTTCACCCTGCCAGGGTCTTACAGAAGATTTAATCTGGGCGCTCCACGCTGGCGGGCGCACCGACCTAATAGATTACGGTCAAGGCGGTAGCCAGGTCAAACTGAAGCGGCCTGGTGTCTCTCATTGGGCATCTCGCGGCGCCGTCTTCTCAACGGTATGACCGCCGCGGCGGCTAGCAGCGCCACCAGTAGTCCCAACCACACCCACGGCACGGTCCAAATGGTGCTAGCCCGGCTGGCCGAGGCACTGGCGCCTTCCGCTCCCAGACCCACCGCGACGGCATCGACCGTCACTTCTGTGGTGGTGCGCATCAACGGAAACACTCCGGCGACCGTAACTTCGCGGGCCAAGTACGAACCCGGCAATATCTCCGGCAGCACCGACCCGTCGGCGCCGTCCCGGCCGCCCCAGCCGAACGGCCCATGCACATCAATGCGTTCGGTTGGCACCAGCCGAGCGGACCCGGTGTTGGTCAGCGTGTAGGTGACCTTCAGGCTGCCCGAGGTGAAGGGATTGATCGATCCGCTGGCCTTGACCCGCAGATCGGAGATCGTCAAGCCAGGGTCAATCTGGCCGTTGAGATTCAGATACGCCCGCAGGGCTAGACGGCGGTCTACGCGGACGGACGCGGCGGCCGGGTCCTCAGCTAGAGAAGTGACTATCCCGCCAGCGTGGTCACCGGGGCTGGCGTCCGCCGGAATGCTCCACCGCAGCGGCACGGTCACAGAGGTGGCTGGCTCCAAAGTCAACTCGGTGCTTACCAGGCCAGGCCAAGTGGCCTCCCGCTCCCCGTCCGCGGATGGCTCCGGTCCGTTGGCCTCCTCTAGAGCGGCGGGCGTGGGAAAGGGCTCACCAAAGGTGACCCAGGCGCCAGCATCGCTCGGCGTTTCGGAAGCCAGCGACAGGTCAAGCAGGCCATCCGGGGTGGTGTAAGCGTCTGCGGCGTAGACCTTCAGACGCAACGGCTCGCTGGCCCGGGACTCGATCACGATTCCGTCGTCAATTGAGCCTCCGGGAGCAACCAGGTAGTTGTAGTGCGGCCGATGGTTGCCGAGCGGGCCGTTGGCCGGGGACAAAGCCCAGCCAACGGCCCCTCCAGGTTCCCCTCCGCCAGCCGCCTCGGCGACCTCGTTCCCGGCGGAAGGGGAAGGAGCCGGTTCGGCTCCACTCAATCCGTTCTCTCCAGCGGCCGCCACCGGCCGGAACGGATTGGTAATCGCGGCCTGGGCACCCGCCAACGGGCTCAGAATGGCGGAACCAAGCACCGTCCCCAGCGCTACTGCGGATAGCGCCAGACGGGCACCCAGGCCACGCATTGTCAGCCCACTGCCGTGATAGTCAGCAAGCTGGTGTAACTGCCGGCCGGAGTTGAGGCCGGAGCCTTCAAGTCCAGGGTGGCCGCCACAGTGGCGCTGCCCAGCACGTGGCCAGCGGCCCCGAACGCCAGAGTCTTGGCCTGTGACAATCCGCCGGACACATTCGGCGCCACGGCCGCACCGGCCTGAGCGCCAGCCCCGGCGTTAGCGACCACTGGAGTCCAGCCCAGGTACTGAGCGCCGAAACTTCCGGCTGGGCCGGTGAAGTCAGCGGCCTGACCAGTCAGCGACCATGCGGCTGCGGTAGTCCGAGTGTCCGTCACCTCGATATTCGGCAGGGCACCGTTGGCAGCGAACAGACCGGCACTTTCAGCCGCGGTCCCCAAGGACACCGCCGCGCTGCCAGCCACTCGCCAAGAGAACTCGCCCGGATCCGGCTCGCCAGAGCCCTCCGGGATCTCGACCTCGATCGGCAATCCAGGCACGAATTCCAACGGCGTATAGGTCTCAAAAGCCGGCTGGGCCGCGCCCCCACCGGGATAGGTGTAGATGCCGTAGTTGCCGCCGACTAGACCCTTGGCGTTGGCCGCCTGATCAGCCGCCTGCTGCGAAACCTCAAAGGTCGCCGTGAAGGTACCCGCAGGGCTCAACACGATTGCGCCGTTGGAAGCCCCACCGACTTGGTTGATCGATTCTTCCGGCACGGCCCACTTCACGACCGCGGTGGGCCGGGAATTCGCCGAGGCGCCTTCCGAGGGCCGCCACGTGTCAGCGAAGCGCCCAAACCCAACGTAGACACCACCGGCCTTGCCCGCCAGAGGCGGATACACAGCGGTGGAAGCGGTCGGGTCAAATCCGCTGCCGTTCACGGTGATGGTGGTCACGCCGTCCGCTGAGACCACCACGCGCGACACCTTGACCTCCGGGTTCACCGGGGCGGGCGGCGAGGCGATAGCCCAGCCCACTGTCACCGCGTTGGCCGGCTTCTTGGGATCCGCGGCCCCACCGGAGGAGTACCAGTAGGAACTCTGCCCGGTCAGGACCTGGAAATCAACGAAGTCCTGTGGGAAGGATCCCCAATCGGCACCCGCCTTAGACTGGTTCCCCGTGCTGTTCTCCACGCCACGGTAGAGCGGCGCCAAGGAGAAGCCGTCTTCGCTTAGCTGGACATTCTCGAAGTTTGCCAGAGTGACTTCCCGAGGGCTGATCTGCGCCCACACGTTCGGGTCGTTCATGTCGGCGCCATAACCGGAGGCCGTCGCCGTCAAGGTGGCAGTACCGTCAGCCGCTACCGTCAGCTTCGGGTCCGATGCCGACCAGTACGTCAGGCCGCCGTAGAAGGCCGCCGTAAAGCTACCGTCCCAGCTAATCGATGCCGTGCCAGAGGCCAGATCGACGTTGCCGGCGCCATTGGTGATGACCACCCGGTTGCCGCTGGTCGAACCAGCGGCCGTACCGACCGTCCCGCCGGCGGCGTTTTGGCACTTGGTGGCCCAAGTGGTGGCCTGCCAGCCGCTATCGGCGGTCGGCTTTTCGATTCTGGCATTGCCTTCGGAGGCCTTCCAGAATCCGTCCGCTTCGGACCAGGCCCGCGACTTGCCTGTGTCGCCAGCCACACCGGCGCTCAAGAAGTTGCAGCCCCCGAAGTAGGCTCCGCCGCCTGATTCGTCGTTGACGGACCAGGCCAGAGTGACGCCGGAGACGTTCTCAGGGGAGGCACTGGCCGCCCCTGAGAAGACCACGGCCCCGCCCAGGGCCAGCGCGCCGGCTGCCAGCAAACTGGCGGCACGCCGTATTGGTAAAGCATTTGTCATGAGACAATTCCTTTCGGTTGAAGCCGGAACCAACCACGTCGCCAAGCGATCAAGGCAAATGAGGCTGATACCAGCAGGGTGAGAATCGCGGCCTGGGCCGCGATCGAGGTGCCGGCGTATGGATCACGCTCAGGCACCAAGTCTTTGTGGGCTAGCGCCGCGACCACGGCATCAGGGCGCATCCCCCAAGGGTTGCCGGCGTCCGTGGCGCCGGTGGCCCCGCCCTGGCTTTGGCCGGACACTGCGACCGCCTGGGGCAGCGCTAATCCACCGCCCCAGCCGCTGGTGGCGGTGCTGCCGCCGCCCGGTGCTGACACCACCGGCGATTCGACCGGACTGGCCGCGTCCCAACTGACATAGACCGGGTCCGGTGGTTTGCGGTAATCAATCGCGGAGCCAGACGAATACCAGTACGAATGCAATCCCGTGATGCCCTGGAAGTCCACGAAGGACTGCGGCCAAGCTCCAGGCGCGTTGGAATCCACCAGCCGCTGATCCGGAGCGCCGGCCGGCACATTGATCTGGCGGCCCGCATAAGCGTGCTTTAGGGTCAGTCCGTTGGCACTGGTCAGGGCCCCTTCATCCGCGTTCGCGTTGGCGGTGGTTGGGGCCGTCGCCAGGACCATGGCTGTGTCCGGATGCCGTCCCCAAGCGCCGCCTTCGCGGGGCGACCCGTAGCCACCTCCGGTGGCACTCAACGTGGCAGAGCCTTTGGCGTCAATGGTTAGAACTGGGTTTTCTACCCAGAAGTAGGTCAGACCGTCGTAGTAGACAACGGTGAAGGTGCCCTGCCATTCAATGTGCGCTTGGCCGCTTTCGGCATCGCGCCACCCAGTGCCGCCCGTAAGTTGGATTTGGGTGTCTGTGTAGGTCGAGGCCGACTGCTTGGCGGCGTTGTACTGAACCGGCTGACCAGATGAGTCCAGGCAGCGGCGGTCGAATGGGACCGCCGCGCCCGCGGCGTTGATGGCCTTGGCGTTGCCAGATTCAGCGTGATAGAGCCCCTGTCCCCAGCCTCCGGGTTCCCATTCCTGGGCGGCGCCGGCGTTGCCATCCGCCCCCGGGCGGCCGGCCATCAGGAAGTTGCAGGCACCGTAGTAGCTCTTTCCCCGCGTTTCCAGGTTAAAGCCCCAGATCAATTGGGCGTTACTGAGAGTGTCGCGGGTGGTGCCGCCTGGCCCATCGCCGGTTCCGTCATCCGGAATGGTCACCGAAATGGCAATCTGTCCAGTGCTGCCGTCTCCGCCCGGATCCGCCCACGAGGCGCCGCTGGGCACCGCCAGGGCAGCCCCCAATGCCACCATGGTCAACCCCAGGAGCAGACCCGCCCGCTTCACAGCACCTCTCCAGAGCTGATCGGAGCAGTCACCGTGTCGAGGCCGGCCACCGCCATTTCCACGGTCTGCGCGGCCTGGGCCGGCTGCGCCGATTCAGCGGTTTGAGCGTTTTGAACTGGCTGCGGGGCTTGGGCCGGCTGCGGCTTGCCGGGCTCAACGGGCGGCCGCTGGCCGGGCGCCCCATGACCCGCGCGCGAGCGGCCACGCCGACGGATTCGCCCCGCGCCAGGCACCCGATCAGCCCTGGCGGCCGGCCGGCCGCTCCGCGCGGCGCGCGCCCGGCGGGCCGCCGCCGCTCCGCTCAAGGAACCCACCAGGACCAGCAAGAAGACAATCGCCGCCACCACGATCGCGATCTCCCAGGCCCCCAGAGAACGTTCTTCACCAGTTCTGGCACCGCCCTGGGCGGCCTCGGCGGCCGCTTCCGCTAAGGACGGATCCCGCCGGACAGTGACCAGGGCCTCCGCCGCGGCTCCCGACGCAGCACCCGTGAGGGTCAAAGTATGAGAGCCCACCCTCAAGTCAGGGTCTAGCTGAATGGTTGAGGCTACCTCTCCGAACTGCCCGGCGGTCAACGGCCCAACTGATACCACGCCATCGTCCAACACCGCCGTCACCTGCTCACCGGGCGCGAATCCGCGGGCCGTGAAAGCCAGCCCGTGCCCCGCCACCGCCGTCGTCGCGTCCACCCCAACAGTGGGCACGCCGCCTGCCACAGCCGCGGCGGCCGGATTGGCTTCGCCAGCCTCGCCAGTCGCACCGCCAGTGTCAGCTCCCTGGTTCGCCCCGCCGGCGCCGAAGGTCACCTGCGTGAAAGTCTCATTGTTGGCGTTGACCACCGCGTGGGCACCAATCGTGATGACACCACACTGGACCTGGCGGCAGTCCACAGCGACGGTCTTGCCAGATGCGTCCTCCACTTCAAAGACCGGACCCGGCACCTCAATCGTTGTGGACCATGATCCGTCAGCCGCGATTGTGCCGCCGTTCGCTGAGGCGGCCGTCTCCGAACCGGGGAAAGCGACAAACTTCTCCCGACCGGCGTTGTTCTTGGCCTGGACATCCGGCACATACAGGTACTCCCGCCCGCCGGTGCCCCCGGCCGAGGGCCGCCAATTCCCAGAAACCGAGCCGAACAGCACGTAGATGCCGCCAAACCCACCCTGAATCGACTGGAAACCCCGGCCAGACAGTTTCAGGCTGGTGGGGCCATCAGTGTTGGCCACCGCCGCACCGCCGACCCCCGACACGCTGACGCTCGCGCCGGCCGCCCAAGCTGGAGAGACGGCCGACCCGGCCACCAGGGCGACGCCGGCCAGCGTTCCCGCCACAACTCTCTTCACGCCGCGCACGCCATCACGCCCCTAATTGGAGCAACCAACGGCCCAGCCCCGCCCACACCGCCAATGACTTCGATCGGATGCTGATACAACTCGCTGAGGCGCCCGGCCGTCGCGACCTGGGCCACCGGCCCAACGCCCACCAAGACCCCGTCGCCAATCAGCGCCAGCTGGTCTGCCCACGCCGCGGCGAGGGACAAGTCGTGCAACACCGCCAGCACGGCCCGGCCCCGGCTGGCCTCCCGCCGCGCCAACGCCATGACCATCTCTTGATGGCGGATATCCAACGCCGCGGTGGGCTCATCAAGGAGCAGAATCTCAGCGTCCTGGGCCAGGGCCCGCGCGAAGCTGACCCTGGCTTTCTCGCCGCCAGACAAAGTTTGGAAGACGCGCCTGGCCAGCCCAAGCGCGTCGGTAGCGTCCAACGCGGCGGCCACGGCGGCATCGTCCGCGTCGGTGTCCTCTCCCCGCCACGGAGCCCTCCCCATACGCACCACATCCGCGACCGTGAACGGGAATGACATAGGGGCTTCCTGTAGCATGACGGCCCGCTTACGGGCGAGCACTCTGGGGCCGATGCCGTCCAACGGCTGCCCGCCCAACGTCACCTGGCCCGCCGTCGGCTTCAGATCGCCCGCCAGGACAGCCAAGAGAGTCGATTTTCCAGCCCCATTCGGTCCCGCCAAGGCCATTATCTCTCCCGGGTTGACCCTCAAATCAACACCGCGCAAAATCCGAGCCGGGCCAATCTTGTAATGGACGCCTTGCGCCCGGAGCGCTCCCGTCATCCCCAGCCCCCAGCCTGACGGCGTGTCCGTCGCAACAGATAGAAGAAGAACGGTCCCCCAACCAATGCGGTCAGCATGCCGATGGGAAGATCGGCGTAATCAACCAGGGTGCGGGCGGCCAGATCAGCGGCCATCAGCAAGGCCGCTCCTCCCAACGCGCTGGCCGGCAGCAATACCCGGTGCCCGGGCCCCAGGATCATCCGGATCAGGTGCGGCACCACCAGCCCAACGAAGGCGATGATTCCGCTGAACGCCACGGCGGCGGCGGTCAGGAACGCCACCAGAACTATGGACCAAATCCGCAGCCGCTCCACATCCACACCCAGGTGCCGGGCCGGGCGTTCCCCCAGAGCCAGCAGGTCCAGACCCCGGGCCAAGGCCATGGCCGCCACCGCCCCAGCGATCACAATTGGTGCCGCCACGGCCACGTACTGCCAGCGGGTGCCGTTGAGCGAACCGAGTTGCCAGAAGATGATCTCCTCGCGGGCGGAAGTGTCCGCCAAGAAGACAAATAGGGCGATCACCGCCCCAGCCATGGCGTTGACCGCCACGCCGGTCAGCACCAGGGTCACCACCTCGGTTCGGCCATCGGACCGGGCCAGACCGTAGACCAGGAAAGTGGTGCCCAAGCCGCCCGCAAAGGCCAGTAGGGCAATCCCCCAAGGTCCCAGCGCGCCCAGGCCAAGCGCCATTCCACCGCAAGCGGCCGCAGCCGCTCCGGAACTCACTCCAATGACTCCCGGCTCAGCCAAGGGATTGCGGAAAACACCCTGCATTAAAGCTCCGGCGGTCGCCAACGCCGCACCGGATAGCCCGGCCAGCGCCAAACGGGGTAAGCGGATCGACATCACCACCGCGTCCGCGTTGGGCGCCGCCGGCTCGGGGCCCAGCATCAGGCCCATGCGCGCTGCCAGCACGTGGATGACCTCGCCCGGAGTCAGTCTCATCTGACCAATCCCGGCTGAGAGCAGCGCCAGCACCGCCACCGCTACGCCCAAGATGATCAGCACAGCCACTGCCCTGGCCGGCCGTGCCGGAGGCAATGCGGCCGTAAGGGCGGACCGGGACGGCGGCCCAGGCAAGACCCCGACCGCCGTCCCCGTCCTCGTGACCTCCGGCAGGCGGGCCTCAATCGCCCCGGAGGTACCCGTGGCCGGCTCAACAGCGGCGCTCATTGGCCGGCCTCCGGTGAATAGATCGCACTCGCCAGGGCGTTCAGCACATCCGGGCTGGCAGGTCCAAACGACAAGATCTGGGTGTCATCCATGTCAACAATTCGGCGCTTGATGCCCGCGGGAGTCGAAGCCACCGCCGGCAGCTTTTCCAACAGCCCATCCACTCCACCAACCGATTCCAGCCCGCCCGTCATCACCAGGATCAAGTCCGGGTTCATGGCCACCAAGCCCTCATCCGTCACCGGCTGCATCCCCTTCCAGCCCACCTCACTCGCCACATCAATCCCGCCCAGGGCGGTGATCAGCGAATCCGTTCCTGAACCTTCCCCAAACAGGTAATAGACCCCTGCGTTGCCCCGCAGGTATAAGAAGGCCATCCTGAGCTGGTCCGCGGCGTTGTCTGGCACCGCCTGGCCAATCGCCTGCCGCGCGCTGTCGATCCGTTCTTGAGTCCTCAGCGCCAGCTTCTGCCCGTCCTCGGGCAGCCCGAGCGCCGCGGCGACTTGATTGATCAGATCAGCCGTGGTGTCCAATGACCGGTGTGAATCCACAACCACCACTGGGATACCCGAGTCCCGCATCTGCAGCAGCACGTCCCACGGACCCAACGACGTATCAGAGATGATCACCGAGGGCGCCAGCTCCAGGATCGCCTCCGCACTCAGCGTGTGGCCGGAAGGTGTCACATTAGGCCGGTCCACGATCTCCGGGAAAGCCGAGGAAGTGTCCCGGCCTATCACGTTGTCCCCCAGTCCCAATGAGAACACGATCCGGCTGGTGGTGCCGTACAGATCAATCGCCAAGATCCGGCTCACATCCGTGATGGTCACTTCAGTTCCTTGAGCATCTGTCACCTCCGCAGGCAAAGACGGCCGAGGCTCGTCCGTCACCGGCTCTATAGCGGATTCAGCAAGGACGGCCGTCGACGGCCCTTCGTAGGCCTTGGGATCATCCACCGCGGTGGCGGGGTCGAAGGACTGGGGGCCGGCGCCGCTGGCGCCGGCCCCCGTCCCCCCGCATCCACCGACGGCCGTCACCAGGAAAGCCACCGCTACTGTCCCGAAGCGCTGGCTGCCCTTTAGCCGTCTGATTGTCACTGTGATGTCCCCTCCGCATCTATGGATACGACGCCCCTCGCAGGCCCACTCACCCTCCGTGACCGCCCTGCAAGGCACTTCGCTTAGGTAAGCCTAACTTAGGCTAGCCTTACTTCCACATCGCGTCCACTATCCGGACATCACCCCAGTTCTCCCTCGATTCCAGGCCCGCAATGAAGTTCACCTGGGCTCCCCGCGCGGTCGGCTCAGACCGCCGCCCGCCGCTTTCAAACACGGGCGGGTCATTAACGCCAAGTGGCCCCGGCGCCTAAGCGCCGGGGCCACCCGTCTCATGGAGGCTTAGCCTCCTAGTTGAACCTTCACCGTGCGGTCTAGATTCCTGATTCCACGGGAATCCGTTCGGCGCTGATGCGCTTCCGGAACACCCAGATTGACCAGGCCTGATAGGCCAGCACAATCGGCACCAGGCAGGCCGCCACAACGGTCATTAGCTGGAGCGTCTTCTCGCTGGAAGCGGCCGCGTACATCGGCTGGCCGGTGATGACATCGCCATCATCGAAGTGCTCCAACGTCGTGTGCTCCGCCAGGACGCCCAACGTCACCAAGGCGTCCAGCGCCTCATTGGCGTTGTCAATCGCCGGGTTCAGGTTGGCCAGGCCAAGGTCGTTGTTCCAGGCATCACCGTTAGCGATCTCGGTGACATCCATTCCGTCGACGAACCGCGACGTGTCCGGGTTGTCGGCCACAGAATCCAGCACGGCTTGCACCTTCAACAGCACGCCCTGCACGCTGATTGGGAGCTGGTTGATCGCGGCCTGAACGGTCTTTTGGACCTCGCCCACGATCGTCTCGGCCGGCAGGCCAGCGATGGTCGTCTTGCCATTGGTGACAACCTCCACCACGTCCGCTACCACGGTGTCGACCGTCTTCTGGTCAGTCGGCAGATCGTTGCGGGCCAATGTGATCGTCACCGCCGTGATCACGTCGCCGGCCGGAACCACCCCAGCCGCCACCGTGGCTCCGTCATTGGCGATAGCCGGTACGTCCTCCAGGATCGCATCGGTCAATGCCACTGCGGCGTCGGTCGGCTCGGCCGAGACATCCGCATAGGTCAATGAACCGTTCGCAAGCGCGGCGCCAACCCTCTCGAAGCACTTGGCGACAACCATCTCGACATCCGCCTGTGGCAAGAATCCGGCGATCATCTCATCACCAGCCAAGACGCTACCCAGGATGGCCGGGGTAAGTGTGTTCGTCGTGTATTCCGACGGCTCACCCTGCAATTCGGCTCCCGCAGTCGCTGCCACCTGCTCAAATGTCAGGTTCACCACGTCTTCGAGAGTGACGCCATCGAGAACCACCGCCCCGACAATCGGATCATCAATCGCATCGCCCTTAATGGCGACATTCGAACCGTTGATCACATTCGGGAACAGCGTCGCGAAGATCGTCACCACGGCGGCCAGCAAAGCCACCGTCATGGAGACGAACGCCAGACCAGACTTCCGCACCATGGTTGTAACCACCACCACGATCAAGGCAACCGCCGCCACCGCGATGGCGCCCCAGATCAGAGTTGACGGGTGGTTATGGCCAGCGAACTTCAGCCCCAACCAAACAACCCAGATAGCTGAGATGACGGTGGCCACGATTGACAGCACCGGCGCCAGCTTCTCAGATTGTTCGCGGACCTCTCCGTCAGTCTTCAAAGACAGGAAGATCGCGCCATGGGCCAGGAACAGGGATGCCGTGGTCAACCCACCTAACAGCAGGAAGCCCCCGTGACCGACCACTAGGTCCATGAAGGTGCCGTTATAGACAATCTTCGATGGGCCAATCTGGGCCGGGTCAACGGCTGCTTTGACGCCAGCCACCAAGTTGGCGAAGGCCACGCCCCACAGGATCGCAGGCAGCCACGAGCCGAGCACGATGCAGAAATCCCACAACTTGCGCCAGCCGTCGCCATTGATCTTGCCGCGGTATTCAAACGCCACGGCGCGGATGATCAAACCAACCAGAATCAGGAATAGCGGCAGGTACGCCGCGCTGAACAGGGTCGCGTACCACTCCGGGAAGGCGGCGAAGGTGGCACCACCAGCGGTCAGTACCCAAACCTCGTTGCCATCCCATAGCGGGCCGATTGTGGAGAGCATGGCCCGGCGCTCGTTGTCGCGCTTGCCAATGATTGGCAGCAACATACCAACGCCAAAGTCAAAGCCCTCAAGGACCAGGTAGCCGGTCCACAGAACGGCGATCAGGCCGAACCAGAGCAACTGCAGGCCTGTCGGGGCCTCCGCCAAACGGTGGAGCAGCCCAACCAGTGCGTTGGCGGTTGCTTCGGTCTCGTCGGCGTTGGCCGCCGCCGGAGCCAGAGCGAGAATGTTAGTCAACATCAGATTTTCTCCTTAGCTCCGTCAGTACGAGAAGGTCAGCGGCTTGGAGTCATCCAAGTCGGCCTTCAGTTCGGGAATTTCTTCGTGATAGTTCAAGCCCTTGGCGGTGTACCTCTTCATGAGGTAGAACCAAGCGACGGCGAGCACCAGATAGAGGAGGGTGAATCCGACCACCGTGATCCAGATGGAACCCGCGCTGACGACCGGCGACACAGCGTTGGCCGTGGCCAGAGACAGGTCTGTCTCCACGCCCGTCAACACGTGCGTAGTCGGATCCAGCGATACCACCGGATAAACGATGAACGGCTGCCGCCCCATCTCAGTGAAGATCCAGCCGAACGCCGCTCCGAGGAACGGAGTTGGCAAAGACACACCAGCCAGCAGCTTCAGCAGACCGCTGCCGCTGGTCCGTCCGCCACGCAAGGCGATCAACCCAATCACGGCCAGCAGCGCTGAGAAGATGCCAAAGGCGATCATCAGCCGGAAGGTCCAGAAGACGACCTGCTGGTTCGGAATCCAGTCGAGTCCCTCAGCTTCTTCCGGCGTCAGATAGGCGTCATCGAGCATCTCTTCAGCAGTATCCATGCCGTTGACCTGTGCGTCTCCGTCGTTCCAGGCCAGCAGGGACAGCATCTTCGGGATCTCAATCAAGCGGATCTCAGGGTCACTCCACTCACCCTCGGCGTTCTGCACGCACTCACCGAAGGCGATCACTGTAAACGCGGCGCCCTCACCGGGTTCAGGTGTGGTGCAAAGCAACTCCGCAGCGGCCATCTTGGTCGGTTGGAGTTCCGTGATCACTTGGGCTTGATGGTGGCCGGAAAGGAGCAGCGAGATGCCCCCTATCAGCACGGCCACGCAGCCAACCACGCCACCCTTGCGGTAGACCTGGGCTGCCGCCTCATCCCCGGACCGCACCGCCTTGACGACCCACCAAATGGCGATCGCACCCATGAAGGTGCCCGCCACCACGAAGGCCGTGGAGATGACGTGCCAGAAGGTGGACAGCGACAACGGCGAGAACAGCACGGTGCCAAGGTTGTCCATGGCCGCGCGCTGCAACTCCGCATCGAACTTAGCGCCAGTCGGGTACTGCATGAAGGAGTTCGCGGCCAGGATGAAGAAGGCCGAGAGGTTGACGGCGAAGGCCACCAGCCAGATGGTCAACAGGTGGACACCGCGCGATAGGCGGCCCCAGCCGAAGATCCAGATACCTAAGAAGGTAGATTCAACGAAGAACGCTGCTAGCGCCTCCATAGCCAACGGTGCGCCGAAGATGTCACCCACCATGCGAGAGTATTCGGACCAGTTCAGTCCGAATTGGAACTCTTGCACGATGCCGGTGACAATGCCCAGCGCGAAGTTGATCAATAGTAGTTTTCCAAAGAAGCGTGTCAGGCGGTACCACTCGTCTTTGCCGGTCTTGAACCAGAATGTCTGGAGCAAGGCGACCAATGGCGTCAAGCCAATGGTCAACGGCACGAAGATGAAGTGGTACACAGTTGTGATGCCGAACTGCCATCTAGCCAGATCAAGCGCGTCTTGCATGTGCACCTCCGCGGTGAGGTTAGGGAACGAAAGGGACAGATTTGTAGTTGTTACTACGAGCAGGGACAAGGGTGCCCCGGAGCCTTGTCTCACGGTAGGGTGAAGAGACCGCCAATCCTGGGACTTAGGTCCCGAAGCCTTCACAGTTTCTGCTAACTTCTTCACCGTTGAGCCTCTTTGGGCGCGGTGCTTCAGTAAGACTACTTATCGTTGATGACACGATTTGACAACGTACAGACAGGGAGTTTCATGCCAGGCCGCACACAGCCAGCGAAGACCAGACCGGAGCCAGCGCCAGATTCGCTCTGGCCCCGTATCGAGACCCTGCTCAGCCAGGTTCAAGACCCGGTCCAATACCTCGGTGGCGAGACGAACTCGCAGGTCAAGCCTTGGAACCTGGGATTGACCCCGACAGTCCGTTGGGTTCTGGCCTTCCCCGACGCCTACGGCGTGGCGGTACCGAATCAAGGCCTGCAGATGCTCTACGAGATCATCAATGAACGGCCTGACGCCTTGGCAGAGAGGGCCTACGCCCCTTGGCCAGACATGGAAGCGGCGATGGCGGCGGCCGGCCTGCCATGGTTCACGGTCGAGTCGCATCGCCCGGCACGGAGTTTCGACGTCATCGGCGTGTCGTTATCCACCGAACTCGGCTACACCAACCTGCTCACCTGCCTGAGCCTGTCCGGGATCCCGCTGCACGCCGCCAAACGCCAAGAGACGGACCCAATAGTGATAGTTGGCGGCCACTGCGCCTTCAACCCAGAACCGCTGGCGGACTTCATCGACGGCGCCGTCCTGGGCGATGGCGAAGAAGTGGTGGGCGACATAACTGAGGTGGTCGGCCGCTGGAAGGCGACTGGCCGAAGCGGCGGACGGGAAGGTCTGTTGCGGAGCCTGGCCCAGGGCGACCTGGCCTACATCCCCTCGCTTTACAACGTCACCTACGACCAGTCCACTAGGCAGATCGCCCAGGTCCGGCCTCGGGACACCGGCGTTACGGCCCGCCCAGCCAAGAAGACCGTCCTTGACCTGGATCAGTGGCAGTATCCCAAGGCGCCACTGGTGCCCTTCGCGGAGACTGTCCATGAGCGTGCCTCAGTGGAAATCTTCCGCGGGTGCCTGCGCGGTTGTCGCTTCTGCCAGGCCGGAATGATCACCCGACCGGTCCGCGAGCGCAGCGCCGCCGTGGTCCAGCGGATGGCCCGTCAGGCCCTCGACGCGACCGGTTTCGATGAAGTTGGCCTGCTGTCCTTGTCATCCGCTGACCACTCCCAGATAGCGCCCATGGCCCGAGCCATGGCCAACGAGTACGAAGGCACGCGAACAGGCCTGTCACTGCCTTCGACCAGGGTGGACGCCTTCAACCTCGAATTGGCCCAGGAACTGACCCGGGGCGGGCGCCGGCCCGGACTGACCTTCGCGCCTGAGGGAGGCAGCGAACGAATCCGCCAAGTCATCAACAAACAAGTCACCGAGGAAGATCTGATCGCCACGGTGACCACCGCCTTCGGCCAGGGCTGGCGGTCAGTCAAGCTCTACTTCATGTGCGGATTACCCACCGAGCGGACCGAAGACGTCACCCAGATAGCCGACCTAGCCCGGAAAGTGATTGAGGCGGGGCGGCGGACCACCGGCTCCAAGGACATCTCCTGCACCATCTCAATTGGGCCGTTCGTGCCCAAGCCGCACACGCCGTTCCAATGGGCCGGCCAGTGTCCCCCAGCCGAGACCGATTCCCGCCTGACCGCGTTGCGCCAGGCCGTGGCCGCCCAGGGCCGCCCAGGCCGCTCTGTGTCCATCCGTTCCGCGCCGGGGCGCCCGGCCATGCTGGAGGGGCTGTTGTCACGCGGGGACCGGCGGGTAGGGGCGGTGATCGAACACGCCTGGCGGGCCGGGGCACGCTTTGACGGCTGGCGCGAGTATCTCGACATGGACCTTTGGGAGGCCTCGGCGGCGGCCGTCCTGGAGCCGCAGGGTCTTTCCCTAGACTGGTATACCACCCGCGAACGAAGTTTCGATGAAGTCTTGCCCTGGGATCACCTTGATGCAGGCCTGGACCGCGAATGGCTGTGGGACGATTGGGCCGCCGCCATCATTGGCGAGGGCGTTGAAGACTGCCGCTGGTCAAGCTGTTATGACTGCGGCGTCTGCACTCTATTGGGCAGCGAAATCCAGTTGGCGGCGCGACAGTGAGCGCCGCCCCGCCCCCAGACCGGACGGGATCGCCCAGCCCCGCCAGCCCGGTCCGCCGCCAGCGCCCGATGCCGTCCACGCCGCCGCCGCCCCCTGCCGTCCAAACGCTCGCCTTGCGTTACGCCAAACGGGGTCCACTGCGCTTCGCTTCGCACCGGGTGATCCAGCGGACCTTCGAACGAGCAGTCCGCCGAGCCAGCTTGCCGGTCGCCTTCTCCGCCGGATTTACACCCCACCCGCGCCTTTCCTATCTGGGCGCGGCGCCAACCGGCGCCGCCTCCGAGGCCGAATACATGCTGATCCGTTTGGCTGAAGAATTGCCGCCGGACCAGGTGCGGGACCGGACTGACCGCGCCATGCCTCGCGACCTGCCGGTAGTGGACGCCTGCGTCTGGGATTCGGCCGCTCATGGAGACATCGCCAAGCTGCTGACCGCCTCCGCCTGGCGGATTAGGCTGGACCACCTATCGCCTAGCGCCCTGACCGCTTCAGTGGCCCGTTTCTTGGCCCTGGAGAGCTATGAGGCGGAACAGTTACGGCCAGGACCGCCCGGCGGCTTTGAGCGCTCCCCCGGCCGCCGCGGAGTCAAGCCCGCCCGGCGTATTGAGGTCCGGAAAAACGTCTTGGCGATGACCGTTCAGGGGGAGCCGGCCGCCACGCCGCCGGGACTGGCCGGGCCCGGTCCGGGCGGTTCCGCGACTGCCTGTGCCATACTGGATGTGGTCTTGCGGCACGCCACGCCGGCCGTCAGACCAGATGATGTCATCGCCGCCCTCGTGGTAAACGGCCTCGAAATAGGGTTGCCGCCTTGTGCGACCCGGCTAGCCCAGGGTGAGTATTCGGTCGAGGCAGGGGTCATTCAAGAGCCCTTCTCCCGGATCCGGGTGTAGACATCAGGCAGCAAGAGGCTTACACGGCCCATACGCCTGGAAACGGGCGGGGCAGTGCACCAAACCGGCAGCCGCCGGCCATGGCGTGGTGGCTCGGCGGCGCCATGGAGTAATCGTGACTGACGAACAACCGCAGCTTGATTTTGAGTTGCCTGAACCAATCAAACGCGCTCCCCGGCGCGCCACGAAGGCACAATCAGCGCCAGACCCAAAGGTTCTTGACGAAGTATCCGGCCCCGCAAAGGACAGCGGCGGCGTACCGGCTTTCGGCCCGACCACCAGCCGAACCACTGGCGCGGCCACCAGCCAGGCCACCAGCCAAATCAGATCCGGCACCGGCCGGGCCAGTTCCCGGCGGGCCAAGTCCGCGCCAGGCAGCGCAAGCGAACGCCCGCCGGCGCCGGCGGGCGAGCCACCAGCGCCGACCGACCAAGGCGGCGGCCGCTTGCCAATGACCGCATTGCTCTTCCAACCTCCCGTGACCACGTCCCAGCCGGGCCGGCATCAGGACGGCGCGCCCACATCAGGCGCGTCGGCTCCAGATGACTTGGGAACTCCCGCGGCCACTGGCCCAGGGGCGGCGGGCGCCGGCGGTGCGACCGGGCTCAAGGGCGGCGGCTCGCGGTCTGGCCGCAAACGTTCGGGTTCCAAGACCGCCCCAGACCAAAGTGAGACGGAAACGGGAGCCAGCCGGACGGAATCGGGCAAGATAGCCAAAACCGCCAGGACGGACTCAGGCGAACCCGCCAGCGGCCAGCCCGGCGCCAGCGAAGACAGTGAGGACGGCGGCTCAAGGCGCCGGCGCCGGCGCACCCGCACCGGCCACAAGAGCGAATCCGCTGATTCGGGTTCTGGAGGCGTGACCGCTGTCTCCGGATCGACCCGCCTGGAAGCCAAACGACAGCGCCGCAAAGAAGGCCGCGAGACCAGCCGGCGGCGACCGCAAATCAGCGAGGCCGAATTCCTGGCCCGGCGCGAGTCGGTGGACCGCCGCATGGTGGTCCGCGAACGCGACGGCCGCACCCAGATCGCGGTCTTGGAAGACGGCCTCCTGGCCGAACACTACGTGGCCCGGCGCACCCAACACACCATGGTCGGAAACATCTACCTGGGCCGCGTCCAGAACGTTCTACCATCCATGGAGGCGGCCTTCGTTGACATTGGGCGGGGGCGCAACGCCGTCCTTTATGCCGGCGAGGTCAACTGGGACGCGGCCGGGCTCGAGGGCCAGCCGCGGCGAATCGAGCAAGCTTTGGCCTCCGGTGACGCAGTCATGGTCCAAGTCACCAAGGACCCGATTGGCCACAAGGGATCCCGCCTCACCTCCCAGATCACGCTGGCCGGTCGCTACCTGGTATTCGTGCCGGACGGGACCATGACCGGCATCTCGCGCAAACTGCCAGAGAACGAGCGTCTCCGGCTCAAGAAACTGCTCAAGCAAATCGTTCCGGAGGGTTCGGGCGTGATTGTGCGCACCGCTGCGGAAGGTGCCTCAGACGCCGAACTCCAGGCGGATGTTGAACGCCTACAGGCGTCCTGGAAAAAGATCCAGCAAAAGGCCACCACCGCTCACGCCCCGGCCTTACTGAAGGGCGAACCGGACCTGGCGATCCGGGTAGTCCGGGACATCTTCAACGCGGATTTCGCCTCCTTGACAGTCTCCGGCCAGCAGGCCTGGAACGACATCAGTGGGTATCTCGAAGAGGTCGCCCCAGAATTATGCGACCGGGTGGAGCGCTGGACCTCGGAAGAGGACGTCTTCACCGCTGATCGGATTGACGAGCAGTTGGCCAAGGGCATGGACCGCAAGGTCTGGTTGCCCTCCGGCGGTTCGCTGGTCATTGACCGCACCGAAGCGATGTCCGTCATAGACGTCAACACCGGCAAGTTCACTGGGGCTGGTGGCTCGCTTGAGGAAACCGTCACGCGCAACAATCTGGAGGCCGCGGAAGAGATAGTCCGCCAGCTCAGACTCCGCGACATTGGCGGGATAATCGTGATCGACTTCATTGACATGGTCCTGGAATCTAACCGCGACCTGGTCTTGCGACGCCTGATCGAGGCGCTTTCCCGTGACCGCACCCGCCACCAAGTGGCTGAGGTTACCTCCCTGGGCCTGGTCCAGATGACCCGTAAGCGGGTTGGCCAAGGGCTGGTCGAGGCCTTCTCTGAAACCTGTGAAGCTTGTGCTGGGCGCGGGTTCATTGTTCACGCCGATCCGGTCGAACGGGGCGGATCCAGCGGTTATGGCAGTTCCAGCGGTTATGGCAGCCCTTCCAGTTCCAGCGGTTCTGGTGGCTCCGCCAACTCCGGGAGTGCCAGCGGTTCTGCCAGCTCCGGAGGCGAGGGCAACGGCAAACGCAAGAAGCGGGGCGGCAAGAAACACCGCAAGAACCGGGCCGATCCAGCCGGAGAGCTAGCCGACGGCGCCGGGGACGCAGGCGGCGTTGAGCCGTCCGAAGGAATGGACAACGCCAGCGGCCACGGGGATGGTCTCAACGGCGGCGCGGCGGTCCTGGCAGAGACTACGCCGGAGGCGAAAGCCACCTTGGCGTCCATAGCCGCCGCGGCGGTCAAAGCCTCGGAAGCGGACTGACGCCACTTCACGCGACCACCGGTCTTATATCGCGCCTTCGACCGGATTGTTCCGCTAGGATCAGGCGCTAATGAAGCCCCTGGATCCGCGGCTAATCAAGCACGCTCGCGCCGCTCGCAGTTATATAGTGCTGACCGCCGTCTTGGGCGTGATCATGTCGGTGGCGGTGGTTTTCCAGGCCCTGGTGGTGGCCCGGCTAGTGGGCACACTCGCATCCGGCGGCGAATTGACGGCCAAAGCCCTGAAGAACGGTCTGATCATCCTGGCGGTGATCGTGGCCGTAAGGGTAGCGGTGGCCTGGGTCCAAGAGCGGTTCGCTCACCGTGCCGCCACCAACACCATCGCTGAACTACGCGGAGCCGTAATCCGACATGTAGTCGCGTTGGGGCCACGCTTCGAGGCGGAGGGCGGGGCCGCCAAGGCGGCCCAACTGGTCACCCGTGGTCTGGACGCTCTGGACGCCTACTTCGCGCGTTACCTGCCGCAGTTGCTGATGGTGGTGACAGTGACGCCAATCCTGCTGGTTGTGGCCGGATTCGTGGACTGGGTGTCCGCCATCATCATGTTCGCCACCATTCCCTTGATTCCCATTTTCATGATCCTGATTGGGCGTCTGACGGAGGCCTATTCGGCCCGCCGTTTGAAGACCATGGCCCATCTAGGCGCCCAAGTGATGGACCTGATCACCGGTCTGCCCACGCTCAAGGCCTTAGGGCGTGAGCACGGCCCCGCGGGGCGGGTCCGTGAGCTTTCGCAAGCCCACCAAAAGGCCACCTTCGGCACTGTCAAGATCGCTTTCCTGTCCGGTGCGGCGCTGGAGCTGATCGCTACCCTGTCAGTCGCGCTGGTGGCGGTGTCAGTTGGCCTGCGGCTGCAGGCTGGACATATGGCTTTAGTGGATGGCCTAGCGATCATTATGATCGCGCCAGAGATTTACCTTCCGCTGCGGAACGTCGGAGCCCACTTCCACGCTTCCGCCAACGGCGTGGCCGCATCCAATCGCGTCTTCGACTTGCTGGCGGTGCCCGCACCGGCGGACGGCACCCGGGCAGCGCCGGACCTGACCAAAGCATCGATTGTGTTCGACAATGTTTCGGTCCAGGCCCCTGGCCGCGATTACCAAGCCCCGACCGGCCTCAGCTTCCGCTTGCCACCGGGTTCCTTAATGGCTTTGACCGGGCCCAACGGAGCCGGCAAGTCAACCGCCGCCGCCGTGCTGCTGGGGCTGACCGCTCCCACCGAGGGACGTGTGCTGGTCGAGCCAGGAGATGGCGGCGAACCCATCGATCTGGCCCAGATCGACCGGCGAAGCTGGTGGGAGCAAATCGCTTGGGCCCCTCAGCGCCCGGTCCTGCTGCCCGGAACGGTGTTAGAGAACCTGCTGGAATCCTATGACGGGGAAGCTGAGCTGACCCCTGAGGCGGAGGCCGCCGCCCGCGCCGCCAGCTTCAGCGAAGTGGTAGCGGAACTGCCTTCCGGCTGGCGAACGCCAGTTGGCCAGGGCGGGATTGGCCTGTCCGTGGGCCAGCGTCAACGCCTCGCCCTCGCCAGAGTGTTCTTGCGAGGCGAACCGCTCGTCATCTTGGATGAACCAACCGCGCATCTGGACGCCGCCACGGAGGCCCAGATCCTCGAATCGATCACGGAACTGGGTCGCCAGGGACGAACCGTCCTGCTGGTGGCCCACCGCCCGGCGCTAGTCAGCCAGGCCCACACTTCGGTGGCAGTCGAATCAACCGCCTTCAGCGAGGCGACGCCATGAGGGGCCGGCCACTTGTGCGGGCCATCCGACTAACCGGTCTGAACATTGGCCAACTAGCGGCGGCCGTCTTCTTTGGCGCTCTGACTCAGGCCGCCTCGGTGGCGCTGGCCGGCGCCTCAGCCTGGTTGATAGTCCGGGCCTCGCAAATGCCGCCAGTGCTGTCCCTGCAGGTGGCGGTGGTGGGAGTGCGGGCTTTCGGGATTACCCGCGGCGTTTCCCGCTACATTGAACGCCTGACCGCCCACCGGGTGGCCCTCAGCGGCATGACCAATCTGAGGGTCCAGCTCTATGAACGCATGGCCTCAGGCTCAGGCACCGGCGCCGCTACCTTCAAACGCGGTGACGTGCTGGCGCGAGTCGGCGCGGATATTGACGACGTAGGCGACCTGGTAGTGCGCGGGATCATCCCGGCTCTGGTCGCGGCGGTACTAATGATTGGCTCTTCACTGGCGGTAGCCGCTTTCCTGCCCCTGGCGGGTCTGGCGGTGTTCGTTTGCCTGAGCGTGGTGGCGGTAGGCGGACCACTGGCGACCTTCCGCGCCGCCCGAATCTCCGAGTTGATGGCCTCCGCCGCCCGGTCCGAGGTCTCGGCCGCCTCACTGGGGATCATTGAAAATGCCTCTGAACTGCGGGTTAGCGGACAGCTTGGCCCCGCCATGGAGGCGCTGAAAACCCATGAAGAGCAACTCACCAAAGCTACCGACGCTGTGGCCAGACCATCCGCTTTCGCGAACGCTTTGACTGAAGCCGGGGTGGGCCTGGCGTTGATCTCTACCCTCATCCTGAGCGCCATGGCCTGGCGGGCTGGAGCACTCACCGCCCCAGAGGTGGCGGTGATCGTGCTCATGCCGCTGGCCGCCTTCGAGTCGGTGGCCGGGCTTTCCGCCGCCGCCGCCCAGGTCTACAAGTCACGCGCCGCCGCCACCCGGATAGTTGCCTTGGCCGATGCCGGTCACTCCCCCGCGCCTGTTGGTGCGGCTCCAGCCCCAGCTATCCGCCAGGCGCCCGATGGCGTCCTTGAAGCTAAGAACCTTTCGGTCGGCTGGCAGGAGGACCGGCCCGTGGTCCAGGGTGTGGCCCTGACCTTGGCTCCGGGTCAGGCCATTGGCCTGGTGGGCCGGTCCGGTGCGGGCAAGACTACGCTGCTGACGGCGCTGGCCGGTTTGATCGAGCCACAAGCCGGCTCGGTCACCGTGGGCGACACCAGTCTGGGTAATCTGACCTCTGAGGCGCGCGCCGGAACCGTCGCCTTCATCGCCGAAGACGCCCACATCTTCGCCACCACCGTCCTGGAGAACCTGCGCGTCGCCAACGGCTCGCTGAGCGAAGATGAGGCGGTTGCGGTCCTGCGGCAAGTCGGACTGGACCACTGGCTGGAAGGCCTGCCAGACGGCATCGGCACCCTGCTGGGGTCCGGTGCGGACACCATCTCCGGCGGCGAACGCCGGCGCCTGCTGCTGGCCCGTGCTCTGGTCAGCCAGGCCCGCTATATCTTGTTGGATGAGCCCGCCGAGCACCTCGATCCGGCGGCTGGAAAACACCTGACAGCCCAGCTCATCGCGGCTGCTCGGGCCGCTGGGCGCGGCCTGCTGGTGGTTTCTCACCAGGAGGACACCCTGGCCGGAACCGACCACGTATATCGCGTGGATGAGGCCACCATGACATCAACTGGCAGGACATAATGGAGCTATGGTGTCAGGTGTAGCCAAGCCGGGAACGGACTTGTTGAGTGCTGTCGTCTCGCTGTCGCGTCGGCTTGATCTAGCTGGAGTGTTGACCGAATTGGTCCAGACCGCTCCGGGACTGACTGGTTGCCAAGCGGCGGCTGTAAACGTACTCGACGGCCGCGGAATTGATGAACGCTTTTACACCTCCGGCGCTGGGCCGGAACTGACCACCCAATTGGGACAGTTTCGCCGGGCGATGGCGTTGATGGCCCGCATTCCTACCCATGATCCATTGGTCCTGGATGATCTGCCAGCGTCTCTAGTCGGATTGCCACCAGACGCAGAAATGCTGGTTGACAACCTGCTGGCCGTGCCGCTGCGGGTCCGCCAGACCGTCTTCGCCCATGTTTACTTGGTCAACAAACCGGGCGGTTTCACCAGTGCCGATTCGGGCGCGGTGGCCACTTTGGCGACAGCCGCTGGCGTAATGGTTGAAAACGCGCAGCTCTATCAGGCCTCGCAACGACGCGAGAGCTGGCTGGCGGCGGGACAGGGCATCACCACCATGCTGCTATCCGGGGTGGAAGAGGAAGAGGCCCTGACGGTGATCGCCACACAGGCGAAGGAAGTGGCCGCTGCAGCTACGGCGGCGCTGATTCTGCCGTCCGTTGGCAATGAGCTGATTATCGAAATCGCGGAGGGCAAGGGCGCCGAATTGCTGGTTGGCACCCGCATGCCGGAGGACGGCCGGGCGCAGACGGTCTTGACCGAGGGAATTGGCATGATTGTCGATTCTTTAGCCAGTGCCTACACCTTGCGGGTCACGCTCCTGCGCGAATACGGCCCGGCCCTGTACGCCCCTATGCGCACCTCCGGCAGTTCAGTCGGCGTGATGTTATTGCTGCGGGAAAAGGGCGCCGCCTCATTCGACCAGGCCGATCTAACTACCGCTGAGTCATTCGCCTCACAGGCCGCTTTGGCGTTGGTACTGGCGGACGCCCGCCACACGGCCGACCTTTCAGCCTTGGTCTCCGAACGCGAGCGGATCGCCCGCGATTTGCACGACCTGGCCATTCAGCAGCTATTCGCTACCGGCATGCGCCTCGAATCGGCCCGCCAGGCGGCCGCCGCCGGAGTGGAGCCGGAGGGCCTGGTCAAGACTCTGACCACAGCCCTCGATTCGATCGATTCAACGGTTAGGGAGATCCGGGCGATTGTCTCCCATTTGCGCAATCCCGGCTCCGATGAGCCCATCGCTGAGCGTTTGCGCAGCGAGGCCTCCGCCGCCCGGGCACTGCTCGGCTTCGCACCGTCGTTGGTCTTGCTCATCGACGGCCAAGCCTTGGGCTCCACACCGGATGACCCCAATTCCGCCGCCGCTGACGCGCTGATTCCGCCACCGCTGGCGGACGACTTAGTAGCCGTGGTCCGTGAGGGCTTGTCTAACGCGGGACGTCACGCCAAGGCAGCCTCGGCCACTGTCACGGTCTGTTTGGTCTCTCCCGGCGGGCCGGACGCCCATCCCGGCCAGATCACCGTGGTGGTGGAAGATGACGGCGTTGGGTTGCCGGATGGCCTGGACCGCGAATCTGGCCTGTCCAATCTGGCCGACCGCGCGACCGCCCGGCGCGGCGTCTTCTCCGCTACCCCAGGCATGTCCGGGCGGGGTACCCGGCTGGAGTGGATTGTCCCGCTGACTTAGGGAGTTGGCGGCGGCCCTAAGCCCGCCAGGAACTCGATTCCTTAGCCGCCACCCAGGCCGCCACTTGCGTGCGGCGCTGCAGACCCATTTTGGCCAGCAGGGACGTAATGTGGTTCTTAACGGTCTTCTCAGCCACACCAAGCCGCTCGGCGATCTCCCGGTTCGACAGGCCCTCGCCAATCAGGGCGAGCACCTTGTGCTCCGAGGGAGTCAAGTCCGCGGTCGGATCTTCATGGTCCGCCCGCCGCCGCGTCAAAGTACGCTCATCAAGCAGCGTCCGGCCTTCAGCCACGGCGCGGATCACGTCCGCGATCTCGGCGCCGCGAACCGACTTAAGCAGGAACGCGGCAGCGCCGGCTTCGAGCGCGGCCGCCAGGGCGTCGTCGTCATCGAATGATGTCAACACCACCGGCCGCGCCGTCGGCGCGGAGGTCTGGAGCTGTTTCATCAAATCGATTCCGGTGCCGTCGGGGAGACGCAAGTCAACCAGTATTACATGGGGGTTGACCAGTACGGCGCGCCGCAGCGCCTCGGCTACAGAGCCGGCCTCCGCGACAACACGCATTCCGTCTGACCGTTCGACTACTTCGGCGATTCCACGGCGGACGACTTCATGGTCATCCACGATCATGACATTGATCAGGCTGAGTGGTCTGGGTTCTAGGTCACTTCCTTGCACGCCGCTAACCCTAGCGTGACCAGGGAAGCTCAACCAAGCAGGAACCGCCGTGTCGGCAAAATCAAATCAGTTGAAGCGGCTTTCATTGGCCTCTGAGGCGCTGATAAGCGTCTTCCGCGGCGCGTTGTTCGGCCAGCTTTTTCGAGGTTCCTTCGCCCCAGCCCCGTTGCTCGCCGTCCACCAGAACCTTCGCTTCAAACACTCGCGCATGATCAGGCCCAGTGCCCTCAGAACGGTATTCAACCGGGCTCATGCCAAGGGTGGCGACCAATTCTTGAAGCGAAGTCTTCCAATCCAGGGCCACCCCCAGACTGGCGGCCCGCGCCAGAGTCGGTCCCAACAAACGCAGAATCACGCCCGCGGCGATATCCAGGCCGTGACACAAGTAAACGGCACCCAACAAAGCCTCAAGAGTGTCAGACAAAATGGAATCCTTGCCCGCTCCTCCGGTGGTGGTTTCGCCTCGCCCCAGCAGGACGTAAGATCCAATGCCGATCTCCCGCGCCACCACGGCCAGGGCCCGTTGGGACACTGAAGCGGCCCGCATCTTGGCCAGCTCGCCCTCCGGCAGGCCGGGATGGAAACGGTAAAGGTGCTCGGTCACAACCAGGCCCAGCACCGAATCCCCCAGGAACTCCAACCGTTCGTTGGTAGGAATCCCGCCGGCCTCATGCGCGAAGGACCGGTGGGTCAGGGCCAGCACCAGTAACTCAGGGTCAATCGTCACCCCAAGGCCGTCCAGCAACTGCTTGGCCGCCCGGGGCGTGATCGCCGCTGGCCCAGTCATGGCTTAGTGACCCTCGGGGTCAGTCCGCGAATTCGCTGCGTTCGGCCCGCCCGTACAGACGCCCCTTGTAGGTGCCGCAGGTTGGACAGGCCGTATGAGGGCGGGTTGGTGAACCGCAATGCGGGCAGGTGGTCAACGCTGTCGCGCTGGTCTTCCACTGGGCGCGCCGCGAACGTGTGTTGGCCCGGGAGGTCTTTCGCTTTGGAACGGCCACGGTTAGATCTCTTCTCTTTCGTCTTCCAATATGTCTTGCAGGGCGGCCCAGCGTGGATCCACCAGCCGGTGACGGTGCTCTGGCTCATCCGCCAGCCGGGCACCACACTCGGAGCAGAGCCCCGGGCAATCCTCCCGGCAGAGCGGATTGAACGGTAACGACAATACAACCGCGTCCCTCACCGGGGCGGTCAGGTCAATCGCATCATCAACCACCTGAAGCTGGTCCGGGTCCTCAAGACCCGGCTCAGCCCGCTCTGGGAATCCGAACAGCTCCTGGAATGTCACCTCAACCGGGGTTGAGACCTCATCCAGGCACCGCCCGCACTCCCCAAACGCCTCAGAGCGCACGGTCCCGGTGGCCAGCACTCCCTCCAGCACTGATTCAAGCAGCAAGTCGAGCTTGACCGGCTTGCCTGCGGCGATGCTAATCGCCTCGGTACCGATTCCTTCTGCCGCCGTGAACTCGACCTTCAACCGCAGGGACGTCCCCGGCCGGCGGCCCAACTGATTGACCGGAACGGTCAATCCAGGCACTGGCGCGGTAGATGGCTCAAGCATGTATCTAAGTGGGTTCAAATCCGGTAGAAGTGTCGGCTCCGCCAGACCGGCTGAACCGACCCGCCAGTCTAACGCACGTCGCCGCCCTGCTCAAATGCGTTCATCAGGGCGTCCCGCACAGCGGGCGACACATAGGCGGAGACATCGCCGCCATGTCGGGCCACTTCCTTGACCAACGTACTGGAAACATGCCCCCAGGTGGGCGCCGCCGCCAAGAAGACCGTCTCAATTCCGGTCAGTTCCTTGTTCACCAGGGCCATCGGCTCCTCGTGGCCCAGGTCTTGGCCACCGCGCAGTCCCTTGACTATCGCCACCGCGCCAAGGTCTTGGCAGAATTCGGCCAGTAGGCCGAGCACTGGCGCCACTTCGACGCCCGGCAGGTCCCGCACACAGGCTTCGATCAGCGCGACGCGCGTAGCGACCGGCAGCAGAGCCTGTTTAGCGCCGTTGACGCCAACCCCCACTACCACCCGGCCAAACAAGGATTCCGCTCGCCTGATCACGTCCAGGTGGCCCAGCGTCACCGGGTCAAACGAGCCCGGCACCACCGCCGGCCGCCCGGTCACGGTCGCCCACCTTCGCTCTGGGCCGGTCCTCGCCGGGTGTCACCGTCAGCGGCGGCCCGGCCCGCGGGGTGCCCGATGCCGTCCATTTGGCCCCCAGCCCACGCTCGCGCCAGGAACAGAGTGGTGTCACCATACTTGCGCATGCCTACATTGTCCCAGCCGGCCGGCCAGACCAGCGCCGGTGAACGGGCCGAGCGCTCGACCGCTACCCAGGCGCGGTGGGCCAGCCACCCTGGGCCGGCCTCAGCGGGCCCGCCTGGGGGGTCACCGCCCGCCGACCGGGCGGGCCGGGCCAATGCCGCCAGAACGGCGCTGACGGACGCGGAGGGCAGGTCGTAGGGCGGGTCAACGAAGACCAGGCCGAACGGCGCGCCATCCGGAGCCGGGCGGGACGCCAGCACCTCGGCCCGGGCGTTCACCGCTCGCAGGCCAGCGCCTAGCCCCAAGGCGGCAGCGTTAGCACGTATGACCCGGACCGCCGCCGGGGCGGAATCGACCGCCACCGCGGTGGCGGCGCCTCGGCTCAGGGCCTCCAGCGCGAGCGCCCCCGAACCGGCGTACAGATCCAGTACGGCCTGGCCGCCCCAACCCGTCGGACCGCCCAAGCGGGCCTCCAGCAGCGCGAAAAGCGCCTCCCGAACGCGGTCCGAAGTTGGCCGGGTGTTTCCCGGCGGGACTTTGAGCACCCGCCCGCCGGCACTGCCAGCCACGATTCTTGGCACTGTCCGCTCAACCCCTTTCCAAGAATTCCTCGCGACCCGCCAGCAGCCCGTCCACGGCCCGCTTCAGGGCCGGATGACCAGCCAGCCCAGGGTCCTGACTGATGATCTCTCCGGCAGCCCGGCGGGATTCATCAATCACCTGGTGGTCGCGGGCCAGACGAACCAGTTTCAGTGACGACCGGCCAGATTGCGCTTCACCCAGGATTTCGCCTTCCCGCCTGGTTTGAAGGTCAACCTCCGCCAGGGCGAAGCCATCGCGGGTTTGCTCCATGGCCGTCAAACGCCGCGCCGCCACTGTGTCCGGTTCAGCACTGGACACCAGCAGGCAGATTCCGGGGTCCTGGCCACGGCCAATCCGGCCACGCAACTGGTGTAGTTGGGACAGCCCAAAACGGTCCGCGTCCAGGACAATCAGGGCAGACGCGGCCGGAATGTCGATCCCCACCTCAATCACCGTGGTGGCGACCAGCACATCCAGTTCGCCCCGCCCGAAGGCCGCCATGGTCTGGTCTTTGTCCTGGCTGCTCATGCGCCCATGCATGGCGGCCAGCCGCACTCCCGCCAAGGCCGGATCCGCCCGCAGCCGTTCCAAGGTCTGGCTGACCGCCGCCAGCGGCCGTTTGGCCGCTGGCCCGGGGCCGGCTGCGCCCGCCGTTCGGGGCGGAGCGAAGGCCAGCTGGCCCAGGCCGGCGGCATCTTCAGCGAACAAGTCCGCACCGGATTCAGGTTCACCCGGCTCAATGGCCGGGCAAACCACGAACCCCCGGCGCCCGGCCGCAACTTCCTCCGCCAGGCGCGCCCAGACCCGGCCCAGCCAGGCGGGATGCTCCAACGGGTTGACCCAGGTGGTGACCACGTCCGGGCGCCCAGGCGGCGCCTCACCCAGCACGGTGGTTCCCAGATCACCAAACACGGTCATGGCCACCGTCCGGGGAATTGGGGTGGCCGTCATCACCAGCAGGTGGGGCCGCGACCCGGAGCGGGCCCGCAGGGCGTCTCGCTGCTCAACCCCGAAACGGTGCTGTTCGTCTACCACAACCAACCCCAGATCATGGAACTTGACGCTGTCTTCGAGCAAAGCGTGGGTGCCGATCACGATCTGAGCCTCGCCCATCTCAATCTCATTCAGCAGCGAAACCCTGGCCTTCGGAGCCAGCGCCCCAGTCAACAGCCGGACCGCCGGCCGGGCCTCAGCGGGGCCCATCCGGCCCAGCAGTTCTTCGATTGTCCGGTAGTGCTGAGCGGCCAAAACCTCAGTTGGCGCCAACAGCGCGGCTTGACCGGCCGAATCCACAACCTGAAGCATCGCCCTGAGCGCCACAACCGTCTTGCCGGAACCAACGTCCCCCTGCAAGAGCTGGTTCATGGGCCGGTCCAAGGCCAGCAGCCGGGAGAGCTTATCCCCCGCTTGACGTTGGGCTGACGTCAGATCAAAAGGCAAGGCCTCATCGAGGCGCGCCACCAGCGCGTCGGCGCTGTCCAGGGTAACGCGTGGCCTGGCGCTGGCCCCGGTCTCAAGCTGATGCCGCCGGCGGGCCAGCCCAGTCTGCAAAATAAAGGCTTCCTCAAACCGGAAGCGGTCCAGCGCCGCCCGCCATTCGGCCGGATTGGCGGGGCTATGGACAGACCAGAAGGACTGCCCCAAGGCCGGTAGGTGACGGTCCTCACGGACCGTCCGCGGCAAAGGATCACTGGGCTGTTCATCCCCCAACGCTTTCAGTGCGGTCTGAATGGCCTTTTGTAGGAGCGGCGATTGGATTCCCGCGATGGCCGGATAGATCGGGATCAGCTTGCCCTCGAAGCGGGGGTCTGGATCCGCCAAGGCGTCATCCCAGACAACCTCTGGATGGACCAACTGCTGCCGGCCTCGGTAGAGACTAACCTTGCCCGTGAATAAGCCCATCCGGCCAACCCGGTATTGCTGGGTATAGAAGTCCACCAGGTGCCACTTCTTAAGGAAGAAGGCCAAGGCTAGCTGGCGTGTGCCGTCAGTGATGGTGACCGCCACCAGCCACTGGGTGCGCTGTTTGATATCGCGGACTGCCACCTCCGCGACCTGGGCGTTGATGGACACCATCTCATCTAGGCGCAGGCCGCTCATGTCAGTCGGCACCCTCGGGTCGTCGTAGCGCTTAGGGTAATGCCGCAGTAGATCACCGACTGTCTTGATGCCGGCATCCACCAGCTTCTTACTCCCACGGCCAATCAGGCGGTCGATCCGCGAATCTAGGAAGGCATCAGCCGGTGCCTGACTTGGCTCCGGCGGGCCAGTGGCGGGGACATGCACGCCTGCCAGGCTATAACGCCGGACCGACAGCGTCATTTCGCCTCCCCGGCCCGCCCGCGGCTCACCGCCCGGCCGCTCGAAGGGCAAGGTGTTGAGCCGCGCCGGCGCCAGTTGGGCAAGAATGACCGTCATAGGCTAAGCTGTCCGGGTTGCCTCCGCGCCTGGGCGCGGAACCCTTCCAATACTTTCAGGAGTTTCATCGTGGCTGCCAAGTGCGAAATCTGCGGTAAGAAGCCTGGCTTCGGCTATAGCGTCTCCCACTCGCATCGCCGCACCAAGCGGCGCTGGAATCCCAACATCCAGCGGGTGCGGGCCAAGGTCAATGGCACGCCCCAGCGTCTCAACGTCTGCACTAGCTGCATCAAAGCCGGCAAAGTCACCCGCTGACCCGGTTATTCGCCAGGCCCGGATCCACCCCGGTGGTCCGGGCCTTTTGGCGCCCCTCAACCCAACCGCGGGCGCGAATCAGGCGAAATGGTCCCAGCCGCTCTCTTGGGAACGGGCGCCCCTAAACGTCACACCAGGACCATCCGGGCCCGGCGCCAGAACCTGTCCGATGACGCCCCAACCGTCCGGCAAACTGGCTCCGGCTGGGAAGGTGGCGAGAAACGCGTGGTCCTCTCCCCCACCCAGGACCCAGTCGCACGGATCACACCCCAGGGCTCGCGCCAGCGGAGCCCAATGCCGCCGGGGGCCGTCCAAGGCCGGGCAGCCAGGATCGATTGACAGCCTGACGCCACTGGCCACGGCCAACCGGGACGCGTCTTTGCCCAGGCCGTCCGACACGTCCATCATGGCGGTGGCCCCAGCCAAAGCGGCGTCTTTGCCCAAACCAAGCAGTGGATCCGGGCGCAGGTAGGCGGCTACCGCCGCTTGGGCCAGCCCGTCAGCCAGCCCATCAGTTACCCCATCACCAGATCTGTCACCGGCCGCGCCAGCCGTCTGTCCGCCCACAGCGTCCCCCTGGCCGCTGGCCTGGGACTCCAGCCAAGCCAGTCCGCCAGCCGATCCGCCCAAAGCCCAATGGGCCGGGCCGCCCGGCACCGGCCGCGCGTCGCCAGACACTCCCGGTGCGGCCGCCCCGGTGGCGGACAGGGCCACCGAATCCCCTACCTGGGCGCCTCCCCGCGTGACCGCCGGACGGCCCTCCAGATCTCCCAGCGCTGTGCCGCTGGCCACCAGCACTGGCCCGGCCGCGAGGTCCCCGCCAACTACCCCGGTTCCCCAATGCCGGCAATAGTCACTCAAGCCGCAGGCGAAATCGCTCGCCCAAGGTCCAGCCAAACGCTCTGGCGGCCCGGCCAGCGCCACCACCAGGAACCTGGGTACGGCACCCATGGCGGCGGCATCGGCCAAATTCTGGGCTGCCAGGCGCCACCCCACATCAAACCCTGTGGACCAGGCGTCCCGAAAATGAACTCCATCCAGCAAGATGTCGGTGGTGACCGTCAGCCGGCCATCCGGTGCTGCCACCACCGCCGAATCGTCACCCGGCCCGAGCAGCGTGCCCACCCCCTGGGGAAGATCCCGAGTGAGAGCCCTGACCAGCGAATCCTCATTCACGGCCAGATCAGCGCAACCCCACCGGCCGTTGGCGGGCCAATTCAATGAGTTCGCTGATCAGATCCGCGTAGCTCATCCCGGAGGCCATCCACATCCGGGGGTACTGCGAAATCGGGGTGAATCCGGGCATGGTGTTGATCTCGTTGATGACCAACGGACTCGCGGCGGTGGAGTCATAGAAGAAATCGACCCGGGACAGGCCCTCGCCGCCCAAGGCGCTAAACGCCTCGCCAGCCATGGCCCGGATGGCGGCCGTCACGGCCGACGGCAGATCCGCCGGGCACCGCAAGTCCGCGCCAGTGGCGTCAAGGTACTTGGCATCAAAATCATAGAAATCATGCTCACCACGGACCACGATCTCCGATGGCAACGAGGTGCGCGGCGGTTGGCCAGCGGGAGATCCCAGTACAGCGCACTCAATCTCCCGCCCATAGGCGGTCTTCTCAATCAGCACCCGCGGATCGTGGCGGCGGGCTTCCTCGACCGCGGGAACCAGGGCGGCCGGCTCGGAGACTTTCGAAATCCCCAGCGACGAACCAGCCCGGCAGGGCTTAATGAACAAGGGCAGGCCCAACTCCAGGGCCGGCTGCACCGCCGCTTGAGGGTCCCGCTCCCAGTGGCCTGGCTCGACAATCACGTAAGGTTGGACCGGCAAACCACGAGCCTGGAGAAGACACTTCATGTACGCCTTATCCAGGCCGGCGGCGCTCGCCAGCACTCCCGCGCCAACGTACCGCTGATCAGTCAGTTCCAGCAGGCCCTGGACCGTGCCGTCCTCGCCAAATGGGCCATGCAACAGCGGGAAGGTAACGTCAATCTGGCCCAAGGGGGCCACAATCCCGTCAGCCCCAATCACCCGCCATTCCCGCGACCCAGCCCGCGCGGGAGGCAGCACTTCCGGGCCGTCACCAGTCACCTCTGGAAGCTGGCCATCCGCCAGACGCAGAGCCGCCGGATCATCCGAGGCCAGCGTCCAGCGGCCGTCCCGCGTGATTCCCACCGGCACCGGCTCAAACCGTTCCCGGTCAATCGCCTTCAGTATTGAACCCGCCGTGGCGCAACTCACCGGGTGTTCGCCGGAGCGCCCGCCAAATAGCAGCGCCACACGGACGCGGCGAGTCTGGGTCTGATTCATCGCTGTTAAGGCTACCGGGTACACGCCCGCACCGAACTCACATTGGTGAACCGGATTGTTCCGGTTCAGGTTCCCCCGGGGCGGCTCCCGGCGGTGCGGGGAAAAGCCCGATCCTAGCGGCGGTCAGCGGCACGAATCGGCTGAATACCGCGCTAACTCTTCTCAGTGGTCTTGCGGGACTTCAACACCTGGTCGATCATGCCGTACTCAAGGGCCTGGTCAGCGGTCAGAATCTTGTCACGTTCGATGTCATCACGGACCTCCGCGGGGCTGCGCTTGGAGTGCTTGGCGATAGTGTCCTCCAGCCATTGGCGGATCCGCAGGATCTCATTGGCTTGGATCTCAATGTCGCTGGCCTGCGCGTAGGCGCCGCCCTCAAATGCCGGCTGGTGAATCAGCACCCGCGCGTTCGGCAAGGCCAAACGCAGTCCTGGAGTTCCAGCCGCTAGCACCACCGCCGCCGCCGAGGCGGCCTGCCCCAGGCAAACCGTCTGAATTCGGGGCGTGATGTACTGCATGGTGTCGTAGATCGCGGTCAGCGCAGTCATCGAACCGCCCGGCGAGTTGATGTACATGGTGATGTCGCGGTTCGGGTCCTGCGATTCCAAGACCAGCAGCTGCGCCATGATGTCATCCGCAGAAGCGTCATCGATCTGGACGCCCAAGAAGACAATCCGGTCCTCAAAGAGCTTGGCGTACGGGTCTTGCCGTTTGAATCCGTAAGGCGTGCGCTCTTCGAAGGACGGCAGCACGTAGCGGGCCTGAGGCATAGCTGCGGGCGCCCGGCCAGTGGCCATGGGGGCCAGCGAGCCGTAGGTCGAACGCGGGTCAATGGTTGTCATCGCTATCCTCATCCCTCGCTAGCGGGTTTCTTCTTGGCCGCGCCCCGAACCACCGATTCGTGCGCCACCACTTTGTCGATGAAGCCATACTCCAACGCCTCTTGTGCGGTGAACCAGCGGTCCCGGTCAGAGTCCTTGTTGATCTGTTCCGCGGTCTTGCCGGTCTGTTCCGCGATCAGATCCGCCAGCAACCGCTTCATGTGCAGAATCAGTTCGGCGTTGATGCGGATATCGGTCGCGGTGCCGCCAATCCCACCAGAAGGCTGATGCATCATCACACGGGCATGCGGGGTCGCGTAACGCTTCCCTTTGGCGCCAGAGGACAGCAGGAACTGACCCATCGACGCTGCCATGCCCACCGCCACTGTGGCCACATCCGGCTTGATGTATTGCATGGTGTCGTAGATCGCCATGCCGGCTGTGATCGAGCCGCCAGGCGAGTTGATGTACAGGTAGATGTCCCGGTCCGGATCTTCAGCGGCCAGCAGCATCATCTGGGCGCAGATCGCATTGGCATTCTCGTCACGGACCTCTGTGCCAAGCCAGATGATCCGCTCCTTGAGCAGGCGATTGAAGATCGAATCGTTCAGACCCATGCCAGGGCCGTCTCCGGCCGCCAGCGCAGGGGATTCCAAGCTCATTTACGAACTCCCTCTCGTGGTCTATTAGCTGATGACGACCCTAACCTTCAGCGGGGGCCACCGTGGGGCGGCCCGGCCCAGTTTCGCTACCGGCGTGCAAATCCAGGCCTTACGAGACTTGCCTCAGGCGGCAAACCGGCCTGGCGGCATCGGCCGCAGAAGCGCCCCGAGCCCGGTCAGGAGCCTTCCTGGTCCGCCTCAGCCAAAGCCTCAAGGTCAATGCCAATCTCCGCGGCCAGCCCAGCCGCCAGCGCATCCTGGTCCGCGGCGGTGTCACCATCACGCTCCGCCAACGCCTGATCCACCGCATCGTCCAGAGGGCCGCTCTCCGGGGCGGCGGGTGCCAAACGCGACCGGATGTCAACCGCCGCGCCATCAGCGTCTTCGACCGTGATCTGGCGCAATGCTTCCACCGAAGCTTTATTGCGGAGCAGCTCAGCGTAGAAGTGGGGCAACTCACCGCTCTGGGCGGCGGTATTGACGAAGGTCGCCGGATCAATGCCGTACGCCTCAGCCGTCTGTCCCACGAATCCGACTAGTTCCTGCGGCGCGGCGGTCACCCCTAGGTGCTGGACCAGGGCGTCCACCAACAATTGGGTACGGATCGCCTTGATCGAATCGGCCTGGTATTCGGCTGCCGCTTCGGCGTCATCGGCCGGTTTGCCGTCCCGTTCCAGGCGGGCCTCAGCGTCCGCCTGGACAACGCCGGGCGGGGCCGGGAAGTCGAGTGTGGCGAGCAGGTGATCAATCAGCTTGTCTTGGGCTTCGATCACTTGATCCCGCTCAGCCAGCAGGGCGGCGGACCGGGCCATCTCCTGGCGCAGTTCCTCGATGGTGTCGAATTCGCTCGCCAGTTCGGCGAAATCATCATCCGCGGGCGGCAATTCGCGTTCCCTTACCGCCGTCAGCTTGACCGTCACCAGGGCCTCTTCGCCTGCCCTGCCACCGCCAGCCAACGGCGACTTGAACGTCGTGGTTTCTTCGGCGGAGAGCCCATCAAGGGCCTCGTCGATTCCCTCCAGCATTTCGCCGGAGCCAATCTGGTAAGAGATGCCGGCCACCGAGTCGATCTCTTCGCCATCGATCTCCGCCTTGAGGTCGATGGTCACGAAGTCGCCGTCCTGGGCGGGCCGGTCCACGCCCTTGAGCGAAGCGAACCGTTCACGCAGCCCGTCCACCAAACCATCGACTCTTTCATCGGTCACATCAACGGATGCGACTGTGACCTTGATCAGGGACAAGTCCGGTATTGCGATCTCCGGGCGGACCTCAACCGTGGCGGTGAATTCAAAGTCGGGTTCGCTGGCGGCCGGGTCTGGCTTCCGGCTGATGTCAACTTCAGGGCCGGCCATGGGCTGGAGTTTGTGCTCATCAAGTGCGGCGCGGTACCAATCGTCCAGAGAGTCGCTCATCGCCTGTTCGATCACCACACCGCGGCCAACGCGTTGGTCGATTATCCGCGCTGGGACTTTCCCGGGCCGGAATCCGGGAACTGAAATCTGGCCAGAAATCTCTTTGTAGGCCTGATCCAGTGCGGGTTTGAGGTCCTGCGCGGCGACCTCCACGGTCAGCTTGATCTTGGTCGGCTCAAGCGTTTCGACAGCGCTCTTCACTTCATGTTCTCCTGGGAATCTAAAGACTGGCGCGGCCAGGGCCATCCCAGCGCGCATAAGCCCGCCTAGTCTATCCGCTCGCGGGCCCGGTCTTGGCCGCACCGCCGCCGGGGCCTGGAAGCACGGCCCAACCGTCACACCGGTCCGGAACGCGGGGGCGCCACGGAACGCTGCCTAACGGCTGGGTGCCGTACTCCCGCCACCTCAACACGGACCCGACTCGGGATATTCCGTTAACGGACAAAGGGAAACTCAGGAGCGGTGACGTCGATTGACTTCACCTTGGGCTGCTTCAGCAGAACCTCCACGGCCGCCGCTTTGACGGCCGCTTGCGACGAATCACCCCAGAAAACCTCGATGCCGTCGGCTAGCGTGAGCGCCACCGTGTCCTCGGTTTCAGCGCCCATGGACACGACCTGCACCACCAACCATTCGGGAAGCGATGCCGCCACACGCAGCACAGATTCGACCGTTCGGCGGTTGTCCTCGGTTAGCGGCACGGCGATGACCGGCAAGTCCTCAGGGGCTTTCTCTACAGAGGCGACGGGCTCCGCCTGGGCGTCGAGCAGGACATAGGCGGAGCCGTCTTTGACCGCCGCTGAGGCCACCCTGGGTTCTAGGTTCACCACCAGGCCAGTTGGCCAAGCCCGAGTGACGGTCGCCCGTTTGACAGCGGGCAATGCCATCAGGCGTTGTTCGGTCAGGCGCGGGCTGAGCCTAACCAGGGGTATCCCGACATCCTTGCCCAGCACGTCGGAAACTTCTTCTCGATCAATCCAGCCGCCCAGCCCGGACACTTCGATGTCCCCGGCCCGCACAGCGAAGACGGGCGAGAACCACAACACCGCCGCCGCGCCAGCCAGCACTGCGGCCGGCACCAGCCATTTCATGACCCGCGCCACCCCGGCCCAGCGAGCCGCCTTGCGGCGCGCCTGGAACGCGTCCTGGCTACGCTTAGCCGCTGCTTCTGAGGCTCCCGCCCGGGTCGGCGCCGGGCCTGGCGGCGGCGACGAAACCCCGCCACGCCGCACCGCCGGGGACTTGCTTGGCCGGGGCGCGCCGGCTGAACCAGTCGAACCGGCCCCGCCCGAACGGGTTCCCCCCGAACCTCCAGACCGGGCCGGCCTTGGGGCGACGGACCGGTTGGCGGACCGCCCGCTAGGGCGGCTGCCGGCCGCGCCCTTCGGGGTGGGTGTCGTAGATGGCCGGCCTAAGCCCAGCCAGGTGGCCAGGCTCATTGATCTTGAATCTCCCGCTGACGGGCCGTCAGGGCGGCCATGATCGGCTGGCCCAAACTGGTCACGTCGCCAGCGCCCATAGTCAGCACCAGATCACCAGGCTTGGCGCCCGCCGCCACCAGGCCAGGGACCGTCGCGAAATCACGCAGCCAAACGGCTTCCCGCCCAGCCGGCATAGCGGCAGCGATCAGCCCAGAATCCACGCCCGGCTTGGGGTCCTCCCGGGCCCCATAGACGTCCAGCAGCCAGATCACATCAGCGGCCGCCAGCGCGGCGGCGAAGCCCGCCGCGAACTGTTCGGTCCGCGAATAGAGATGAGGTTGGAAGACCACCAGCACCCGGCCAGCGCCCACCCGTTCACGCGCCGCCGCCAGCGTCGCGGAGATCTCATCAGGATGATGCGCATAGTCATCGAATAGGCTCACGCCGTTCGCCTCCCCCCGGGCCTCGAAGCGCCGGGCGGTACCGGCGAAACGGGACAGTCCGGCCCGGGCCTCAGCCCGGCTCGCCCCGAGCCATTCAGCGGCCAGACCAGCGGCTGCAGCGTCCAATTCAAGGTGCCGACCAACCAGCCCTAAGCCCGTCCAGCCTTCCTCGTAGACCACGATTTGGGGCGCTCCAGGCCGGCCTTCCAGCCAACCCGCCAATCTGGCGCCGCCCTCATCACTGGTCCCAACTATCAACGCGCCGCCCGGCCGGATTCGCTCAGTGAAACGGCGAAAGGCCGCAAAATAGGCCTCTGGCGTGCCGTAATGGTCCAAATGATCCACACCAATATTGGTGACCACCGCCACCAGCGGCGAATAGTTGAAGAAAGACTCGTCGGATTCATCCGCCTCGATCACCATTACGTCATCCGCGCCGATGTGAGCCCCAGAACCACGCCCCACCAGTGTTGAACCAATGGCGTAAGACGGATCGGTCCCAGCGCCCTCCAGGGCCGCGACAACCATCGCGGAAGTCGTGGTCTTGCCGTGCGTCCCCGCCACCGCTACCAGCCGCCGCCCCTCCGCGATCCGCGCCAGCGCCCGTGACCGGTGCTCCACGACCAGACCGTCGCGCTCCCGCGCTGCCACCAGTTCAGCGTTGTCTGGCTTGATGGCGCTAGAAATCACTAAACGGCCGATGCCGTCCAAGTGAGTCGGGCAGTGGCCCACCGACGTGGTCACGCCTAACGCCCGCAGCCGCGCCAGCGCCGGTGAATCGCTCCCGTCACAGCCCGACACGACCGCGCCTCGGCCAGCCTCCAGTTCGGCTATCGCCGCCATGCCGACTCCCCCAACCCCCATCAAATGCACCGATTCAGGCACCAGGCACCGCCTGTTCAATCATGTCCGCCAGACGTTCGGCGCCGTCTGGTATGCCGACCGAGCGGGCCGCCTCAGCCATCAGGGCCAGACGCTCCGGATTCGTCAGGAGGTCAACCAGGTTCTTGGCCGCCCAATCAGCGAAATCACCGTCCTGGACCAGCACGGCCCCGCCGGCCTCCACCAGATCAACGGCATTAAGGCGCTGTTCGCCGTTGCCCACAGGCAAGGGCACCAGCACCGATGGCAACCCCACGCAGGCCAGTTCACTGACCGCGCCAGCGCCCGCCCGCTGGACGGCCAAATCCGCCGCCGCCAACGCCATTTCCATCTCTTCGAGGTATTCCAGGACGTGGAAACGCTCAGCGCCGTCAATCCCACGAACGGCCCGGGCTACCGGGGCGGCTTTGCCCCGGCCAGTCAAGTGGAGCACTTGGGCCCCGGCCGCCAACAGCGGTCCAGCTACGGCCACGATGGCCTGGTTGAGGTTGGCCGCGCCCAATGACCCACCCGACACCAGCAGCGTTGGCCGGTCCGGCTCCAAACCCAGCGATTCGCGGGCTCGCGGCCGCGAAACATCCCGGTCCAAACGAGCCAACTCGGAGCGCAAAGGCATGCCGACCAGCTTGGCTCCAGGCAATTCGGTCCGCGCAAACGCCACTCCTACAGCCGCCGCCCGGGCGGCACCCCACCGGTTGGCCAAACCAGGGCGGGCGTTGGCCTCATGGACAATGATCGGCAGACCAGCCTTGGCCGCTACCCGGTAGACCGGTGTGGCGACGTATCCGCCAAATCCAACGACGGCATCGGGCTCAAATTCGGCTAGGAGGTCACGCAGGCTGGCGACGGCGCGCATCCATAGCCCCGGGAAACGCACAGCGTATCCCCCCGGCCGGCGCGGCAGGGGCACCTTTGGAATGATCACCAGCTCCAGGCCAGCCGCCGGAACCAGCTCAGCCTCCAGGCCCTCGGCCGTCCCCACGGCCCGGAGCTGGGCGTCCAAGTCGCGCCGACGGAGTTCCTTGGCCGTCGCCAGCAACGGCCCAACGTGGCCAAAGGTGCCGCCGCCCGCCAGAATCAGTCTCATGGCCCATCTCCCAGCCGACCGTCCCGCGGCCTCCGGGCCACCCGGCCGGGTCTGACGGCGCGTCCGCCGGAGACGCTACGCCCGCCGCCCGCGCTCACCCCGGCGTACATGTCAGCCCCAACTGGCACCGCGTCAACCACTGAACCAATCCGGTCTGCCCGGCGCCGCCGCAAGGTCAGCGCCGATCTGACCTCCGGGTCGGTCCGCATCAAACCGAAGGTGATACCAATGGCCATCAGACAACTCACCAGAGCGGACCCGCCGTCCGAAACAAACGGCAGCGGCACGCCCACCACTGGCAACAGTTTGATCACCATCCCCATATTGATCAGGGCCTGCCCCTCGATCCAGCAGCCAATCGCCCCAACCGCCACCTGGACACTGCGGTCGGGATGCAAGCGCACGATCTGGAACAAACCGAACCCCAGGACGCCGAACAGCGCCAGTATGGTGAGGGTGCCCGCCAAGCCCAACTCTTCGCCAATGATGGCGAAGATGAAATCCGATTCAGCTTGGGACAAGTACAGCCATTTGCCGCGTGAGGCGCCCAGGCCGGCGCCGAACCAACCCCCGGAGGCTAACGAATACCCCGCCTGTTGAATCTGCCAGCAAAGGTCCGGCAGTTGGTCGCATAATTCCGGGTTGTAGGTCACCTTGAAACGGTCCAGCCGGTGCTCGGCTCCCGACACAGCCACCCAGGCCAGCACACCCATGACAGCGGTCAGAGCCGCCAGTTTGGACCAGGGCACACCAGCCAGGACCAACGCGCCAAGGGCCATCACGCCGATCACCAGAGCGGTGCCGGCGTCATCTCCCATGACGACAAGAGTCAAACTCATTCCAATCCCGATCAGCCCCGGGAATGTCAGATCTGACCACCTGGTCAAGGCGTCCTTCTTCAGCGCCAGTACCGAGCCGAGCCATAACGCCAACCCGAGCTTAATGAACTCGGACGGCTGGACGGTCCATTGGCCATTCAAGCAAAGCCAGTTCTTGTTGCCGCCGCTGCCGCAGCCCAGAGGGGTCACAAACACCATTAGCTGCAAGACTAGGGCTAGCACCAGTCCGCCCCAGGCGACCGCCCGGCCTTGCCAGCGCCGGTAATGGTAATGGGCCAGTCCCAACCAGCGGTGACAATGCGCCAAGCCTAAGGCCAGGACAGTCCCGGCCACCGCCCATTTGACTTGGCCAAGGCCAACCGCGTACGGATTCTTGTCCGAATCCAGGGCCGTGATCGTGTTCGCGGACATAATCATGAACAGGCCAATGACAGTCAGCATAATGACCGGGATGAGCACCATCAGGTAGGCCACCCGCAGCGAGCGTAAGCGTTCAGGTGCCATTGGCGTTCCCCATCTTCGCGACGGCCTGACCGAACTGGCGGCCCCGGTCCGCGTAGGACTCGAATTGATCCATCGAAGCACCGGCTGGCGCCAGAAGCACCACGTCCCCAGGTGACGCCAGTTGGCTGGCCGCCGCCACAGCGCGAGTCATGACCTCGGCACCGGGCGGAATCTCCGTTACCGGCACCCCCGGCGCCTCAGCGGCCAGGGCGCCAGCCAGGCCAGCGTGGTCCAGCCCAATTAGCACCACCGCCTTGATGCGGCTGGCCTGTTCAGCCACCAGCGGACCGAAGCTGGCTCCCTTGGCCAGGCCACCCGCGACCCAGACCACCGAGCCAGGGGCGAAGGAACTGAGCGAGGCCGCCGCCGCGTGAGCGTTGGTGGCCTTGGAATCATTTACGTAACGAACACCATCAACGGAACCGGCCTCTTCGAGGCGATGCCGACCAACCTGGAAATCCCGCAGGGCGGCGGCGATCACGTCTGGCGGCGTCCCGTAAGCCAGCGCCAAGGCGGTGGCCGCCAGGGCGTCCGCCACCAGATGAGGGGCCAGCCGCCCGGCCGGACCGGCCAGGTGAGAAAGATCATCAAGCGAGAAGAGAGGCTCAGCGTGGCGATAGCGCCGCTCGCTGAAAGCCCGGTCCATGACCATCCCGTCCACCAGGCCAAGTTCACCCAGGCGCGGCGCGCGCAGGGCGAATCCGGCCAGGCGAGTTCCCGCGCCGGGGCCGGCCGCCTGGCCGGCCTGAGCCGTTCGCGCCATTTGGGCCACCGCTGGATCCTCTGCGTTGTACACCAACGTGCCTCGGACGCCTTGATAGATGCGGGCCTTGGCGGCATGGTAGGCAGCCAAGGATCCGTGCCAGTCAATGTGGTCCGGAGCTAAGTTGAGCACAGCCGCCGCCGCCGGGCGCAGCGACCTGGCGTAATGGAGCTGAAAGGAAGACAGTTCAACGGCGAATGCGTCATACTTGGCCAGGCCCGCGGCCTGGACCAGCGGAGTCCCAACGTTCCCGGCGGCGCAGGCGTTGACTCCGCCGGCCGTCACCATGGCGGCCAGCATCTCCACGGTGGTGGTCTTGCCGTTGGTTCCGGTGACCGCCAGCCATGGAGCATCCGGCCGGGCCCGCAGCCGCCACGCCAGCTCGACTTCCGCCCAGACTGGCAAGCCGGCCTGGTCAGCGGCCCGCAGAAGCGGCGAGCTGGGGAGCCAGCCGGGCGAAACTATCAGCAAGTCAAGGCTGGCTAGGTCAACGTCCCCGGGCTTGGCGGCGCCAGCGGCGGAATCATCAATCAGCGTCAACTCAACACCCAAGGGTTCCAATGCACCAACCACCGCCTGACCGGACACCCCCAGGCCCGCCACGCCGACCCGCTGACCATCAAATCTCACTGGTCAACCACCCATTCGGCGTAGAACAGTCCCAAGCCCACGGCCACGAACAGCGCAGCGATCAGCCAGAAGCGGATGACGATTGTCACTTCGCCCCAGCCGGACAGTTCGAAATGATGATGCAGCGGTGCCATCTTGAAGACCCGCTTGCCACCAGAGACCTTGAACCAGCCGATCTGGATGATGTCACTAGCCGCCACCAGGACGAACAGGCCACCAATGATGGCACCCAGAACCTCGGTACGCGTCACGATTGACAGTCCAGCGAAGGCGCCGCCCAGAGCCAATGCACCTGTGTCGCCCATGAAGATGGACGCCGGATGGACGTTCCACCACAAGAAGCCCACGCAGGCGCCCATAATGGCCGCCGCCACCATGGCGGCGTCCAGCGGGTCATTCATAACGTAGCAATGGGCGGTGGGGCCGTCCGCCCCGCAAATGTTGGAGATCCCCCACAACGCCACAATGATGTAGGCCCCGAAAGCCATCACCGAGGCGCCCGTGGCCAGCCCATCCAGCCCATCCGTCAGGTTCACGGCGTTAGTCCAGGCCGTAATGAGGAAGTTGGCCCACAAGACAAATAAGACGATCCCGACCGCCCGGCCCGCGAACGCCAGATCGAATCCCGTATCCCGCAGGAAGGAAATCTTGAATGACGCGGGCGTCCAGCCCGCGTCGTTGGGGAAGTGGATAGCGAGCAGGGCGAAGCTGACCCCAACGGCCCCCTGGCCAACGAACTTCCAGACCGGACGGAGCCCAAGCGAGCGGTGCCGGGAGATCTTGATGAAGTCGTCAATGAAGCCAATCAGGCCCATCCCCACGAACAGAAAGACCACCAACAGCCCGGTCAAGTGCGGCAGCCGGGCCACCATCAGATTCGCCAGCAGGTAAGCGATCACAGCCGCCAGGATGATGACCACCCCGCCCATGGTGGGCGTACCACGCTTGGTGTAGTGAGCAGTTGGACCGTCCTGGCGAATGAACTGCCCGAATGACTTCTTGACCAGGAAGCGGGAGAACAGCGGGGTGCCAAACAGGGCCACCACCAGGGCGATGGCGAACGAATAGAGGATGTTGAGCATTAACTGTCTTCCCCGACCAATGCATCCGCCACCTTCCACAGGCCGGTCCCGTGCGAACCCTTAATCAAAATGAACTCCTGGTCAGCGATCGACTTCAGGTGGCCGACGAGCCCCTCCGTATCTGGCCAAAACTCTATGGCCTGGCTCGGCATTCCGTGAGCTGCCGCGCCCAAATGAATCCCATCCGCGCCCTCCCCCACCACGATCAGCCGGTCAATCTCATGGCGAGCCACGATCCGGCCGGCCCGCAAATGCTCCACTGAGGACTCCTTGCCCAGCTCCCGCATCTCGCCCAGCACCGCGATCACCCCACGTCCGGCTCGCTTGCCCAGCTTGGCGACCGCATCAACCGCGGCGGCCATGGACTCAGGGTTCGCGTTGTAGGAATCATCCACCAAGGTGGCTCCGCCCGGCAGATCTTGAATCGCCATCCGGTGCGGGCTAGAGGCGGTAGCCCCGCTCAACGCGTTAGCGGCCCGGGGCAAGGGGATCCCGGCCGCCACCGCCGCGGCGATGGCGGCCACCACATTGATCGCCAGGTGGCGTCCCACTAACGCGGTTTCGACCCGGGCAGTTTCTCCGCTGTTCTGGTCACAGACAGTCAAATGGAGCTGGCCGGCCGGGCCAAGGGTGCGTCTTGAGCCGTGAATCTGGGCCATGCCGTCGAACCCGAAAGTAATCAGCCCCTCCGGCGCGCCAAAGGCCATGGCTCTGACCAGCTGATCGTCCATGTTCAGGACGGCGGTGCCATCCGGCATCAAGCCGGCCACGATCTCAGCTTTGGCCCGGGCGATGGCTTCACGCGAACCAAATTCACCGACGTGAGCCTTGCCCACTCCCAGCACTACGCCAACGTCTGGCGGAGCGATCCGGACCAAGGAAGCGATCTCGCCTTCATGATTGGCACCCATCTCAACGATCACGAAGGCGGTATCCCGCCCCGCTTTGATCACCGTCAAAGGCACCCCTAGGTGGTTGTTGAATGAGCCCTCCGCCGCCACCGTCGGCCCAGTGGCGGCGGTGATTCGGGCCAGCAGATCCTTAGTGGTGGTCTTGCCCACCGACCCGGTCACACCAATCACCTTCATGTTGGCGGACGCCACCCGCGCCCGCCGCAACGCCACTTCAGCCAGATGCCCCAGGGCCGCCACTGGATCATTGACCAAGGCCGTTGGACCAGGCACCGGTTCGCCAACTATCGCCAGCGGCGAACCGTTGGCGACGGCATCGGCCACAAAATCCAGCCCGTTGGCCTGGGTTCCTGGCAGCGCCACAAAGACCGAGCCGGGGCGGGCCAGACGCGAATCAATCACAACATCTGTCAATTCGGCATTTCGGTCAACTCCTGGGCTGAGATAAGCCCCAATAGCTGTGGCCAAACCGGCCGGGTTCCAGGGGATCACTCGTTACCCTCCATCTTCGTCGCCATTGGATCAGCGCGGGTGTTCGCCAGCGCCTGGAGCGCAGCCGCAGTGTCGAGGTGCGGCCGCAGCTCACCGCCGTAGTCGATTACCCGTTCATGTCCCTTACCCAGGATCACCACCGTATCCGTTCCCTGGGCGTGCCTGATCGCTTGGCGGATCGCTTCCGCCCGGTCAGGCACTTCTCGCGCCCCCGGCCCGGCCCCGGCCAACAGGGCGGCCCGGATCAGCGCCGGATCCTCGCTGCGCGGATTGTCGTCGGTGATGAACACCAGACTGGCGCCGGCGGCAGCGGCCTGTCCCATCAGCTCCCGCTTGCCATGATCGCGGTCGCCCCCGGCACCAAGCACGGCGATCAGCCGCCCCTCGGTGTGCGAGCGCAAAGCCCCAAGGGCCTTGGCGATGGCGTCCGGCGCATGCGCATAGTCAACCACCACTAATGGCGATCCAGGCGCTCCGGCGACCACTTCCATGCGACCGGGAACCGACCGTACGGAGGCCACCCCGCGGGCTGCCGCTTGACCGTCCACGCCGGCCGCAACGGCGATGACCACGGCCAACGCCGCGTTGGCGACGTTATAGCCCCCCGGCATCGCGACCTCCCCGTTGATCATGGTCCCATCTGGCCCGCTCAGGCTAAAGGGCGTGGATCCGCCGGCCGGTACGCCGGGCCGGACCAGCCAGTCCGCCGGCGCTGCCGCCGCGATGGACGAAACGGGAATCTGGGCCTCAGCTACCAGCCGCCGCCCCCAGGCGTCTTCCGCGTTGACGATCCCCCACCGGGCATGCTCGGGGCTGAACAGGGCCGCCTTGGCGGCGAAGTACTCCTCCATTGAGCCATGGAAATCCAGATGATCACGGGTCAAGTTGGTGAAGGCGACCACATCGAACCGGAAACCATCCACCCGGTGCAGGGCCAGCGCGTGCGAGGAGACCTCCATCACGCAGGCCTCGACTCCTCTTTCGACCATGGCCGCGAAAGCGGCTTGCAGCTCCGGCGCCTCCAAAGTGGTCCGGGCGGACGGCATCTGCTGACCGTCAATCCGGGCAGCGATAGTCCCCATCAAGGCGACTCGGGCGAAGCGTTCACGCAGGGCTCCTTCGACCAGATGGGCGGCGCTGGTCTTGCCGTTGGTGCCAGTGATCCCGATCAGCACCAACCGCTTGGCTGGATGGCCATAGAACCAGGCCGCCAGGCCGCCCAGTTTGGAACGCACATCCTCAGTCACGATGCGGGGCACGCCTGGCTCCAGCAGAGCCTCGCCAGCAGCGTCTGTCAGAACGGCCTTGGCCCCCGCCGCCAAGGCGGCGGCGGCGTAACGCGCACCGTGAGTCTTGGCGCCTGGCAGCGCCACGAACAGATCGCCCGGCTGGACCTCGGCGCTGGCCAGGGTCAATCCTCGCAAGACGGGCGATTCACCAACTAACTGCGCGGCCGGAAGCTGGCGGGCGGCATCGGCCAAACTGACTTCCGGACTGGCAACGGGACGCAACACGGGCTCACCACTCTAACGGCAAGACGGTGGGCCGGGTAGTCGACGGCGGCACACCGTACCGATCCACCATAGAAGCGGCGATCTGTTCGAACACTGGTGCGGCCACGACCGCCCCGTAATATCCCTCCGCTTTGGGATCAATGATGAAAACACCAATCGCGAAACGCGGCGCCTCAGCCGGTAAGAGACCAACGAACGAGCCGACCCAGATTTCCTTATTTCCTTCTTCGTACATCTGAGAGGTGCCTGTCTTGCCGGCCGTCCGGTAGCCCTCCACCTGGGCGCTCTTGCCGGTGCCTGAATCGACAGCGGCCTCCATCATTTGGACCAATTGGCTGGCGGTTTCTTCCGAAACGACTTGCTCACGCTCCGCCGGCTCCGCCGCCTCAAAGCCGTTGGAGCCGCAATTCCAGCCCTTGACCAGGTGCGGAGTTACATGGACACCGCCATTGCCCAAGGTGGCGAAGACCTCAGTCGCTTGAACGGCATTGGCACTCACACCTTGACCGAACAGCACGTTGTTGGCGGTGCGCCCGTCCCAATATGGATCACCGGCCCGCTTGGGAGGCTCCCCTGGTTTGTGGACCACGCCAACCGCCTCTTGTGCGGCAGGCAGTTCCACCCCGGTGGGCTCCCCAAAACCGAACTTCTTCAGATAGTCGTATCGGACCTGATCCGGCACGCCCTGGGCGGCCAGCAGAGTGCCAACGTTGGAAGACTTAGCCAGGACGCCAGTCAGAGTCAGCGATTCCGTACCGTGTCCCGACGAGTCGTGATACACCTGTCCCCCAAGGGTGACCTGGTAAGGCACCCGGTATGGGCTGTCCGGAGTGGCATAGCCGCCTTCCAAGAGCATAGCCATGGTCACTACTTTGCCCGTTGAACCGGGCTCGAAGGTGTTCTCCACGGCCCGGGAGTTGGTGTAGCCGCTGGTCTGGCCACTTGGCTTGGCTGGGTCCGGGGTGGCCGAGTCCGCCAGGATCAGCAGTTCGCCGCTTTGGACGTCAACCGCCACCACCATGCCGGCCCTAGCCTTGGTCTTGTCGACCTGGGCCTGGATGAGCTGCTGCGCTTCGAATTGAAGCGACGAGTCGATCGTCAAAGTGGCGTCGCAGCCCCTGACCGCGGGGTTAGAGATCTCCTTGCCGCCGGGGATGGGCTGCTTCTTGCGGCCCACTTCGGTCTCAATGCTGCCGGCCTTGCCTTCCAGGCGGCTGGACAGAACTTGTTCCAAACCGGTGTATTGCTTGACGCGCTTGGCGTCCTCAGTTTCGTATTGGTAGCCAATCAGGTTCCCGGCCAGCGTTCCTGCCGGGTATGACCGGATGTAGTGCTTGGACCCAAAGACGCCCGGGTCCTTCCCCACCTTGAGGTAGGCCTCGCGGCGTTCCCGAACCTGGTCCCACTGTTCTTGGGTGGCGTGTTCAGCTAGCCGGACCCAGGTCTTCAGCTTCCCGTCTTGATCAGTTTCCCGCAGCATTTGTTCGAGTTTGGTCTGATTGATCCCGAGCGGGCCGGCCAACTCCGACGCCAGGACCTCGGCCCCGGGGCCAATTAGCTGGCCGCTGTCTAGATCAGTGTCGTTGATGATGTCTGGGTTGGCCTCGATTTCATACCGCGCCACGTCACTAGCCAGGACGGTGCCGTCGGAGGAAATGATCTGACCGCGTTCGGCCGGCTGGGCAGTGGTCACCATGCGGTTGGCCTGGCCCTCCGCTGCCGCCTCCGGCCCGTTGATGACTTGGAGTTGGACCAGCCGCCCGGCGAACACAGCCAGCACTATGACGACTATTGACCGCATCAGGGCCTGGCGCCTGGCCGGCTGGCCAAGCCTGGTCATGGCGCTCCCCACGCCGCCGCCCCCGGAGCTTGGCCGGACCGGCGGCGGCCTGAGGCGTTTCGGTGTGAGCCGCTCTTGTTTGGCAGGTTCTGGCCCGGTTCGTTCTAGCTTGGGCCGTCCGGGTGCGGGCCGTTGAGGCCTTCCCCGCTGTTGCCCGATGCCGCCTGGCCGCTTCCCCTTCCCTGTCGCGTTGGCGCCGCCGCGGCCCGGGCGCGGATGCTCAGATGGTGGTTTCATCGCTCGCCCTCAGTCCCCAGACCACTGGTCCCGGTGGATGTCTGGCCGCCCGGCCCTTCGCCAGTTTCCTCGTCGGTGCTGGTTCCAGCGGCCACCGGCGAACCGGCGATTATCCCTTCGCGCAGGAGAATATAGCCGCTGGCGGCCGATTCGACCATGCCCAATCCGGCGGCCCTGGCCGCCAGGGCGCCCGGTTCACCCCGCGCCACTAGCTGTTCATTGATGACCTCACGGTTGACCTCAAGGGCGGCCAGTTCCCCTTCTAGCGCCTGGATCTCAAATGATCCTTCGGCTAGGGAAGTGTTCAGCCAAAGGACCGCCACGCCAACTCCGGCCAGCAGAGCCACACACAGTCCAACGTACGCCTGGAAGGCACGGCGACGCTTCGGCGCGGCCACTAACCGTAGCTGCGGCGTTTGGGCGGCGCGAGCCGCCCGTCCTTGGTTCCGGCGGGTGGTCTTAGCGGCCGGAGCGGCACTCATAATGTCTCCCTGATTCTCTTCGCGGCGCGCAGCTTGAGCGGCGCGGACCGTGGATTGGCGGCGATTTCAACTGCTGACGCCCGTTCGGCGCCGCGCGTCAGCAAACTCAAGTAAGGTTTGGTGCTTTCTGGCTCGATGGGCAGCCCGGGCGGGGCCGCCGAACTGGCACCGGCCGTCAGGACGCGTTTGACCAGCGCGTCCTCCAGCGATTGGTAACTCATCACAATGATCCGTCCCCCCACGGCCAGACGCCCTACTGCCTGCGGCAAGGCGGCCTCTAGCTGGGCCAATTCACAGTTGACCTCGATCCGCAGCGCTTGGAAGGTCCGCTTGGCCGGATGGCCGCCCTGGCGGCGGGCGGGGGCCGGAATAGCCCGCCGGATCAATTCGACCAACTGGCTTGACCGTTCCACCGGCGACTCGTCCCTAGCCTTGACCACGGCCCGAGCGATCCGCGAAGCGAAACGCTCCTCGCCATAGGTGGCCAGCACCTTGGTTAGATCGGCCACCGTGTAAGTGGCCAGCACATCCGCGGCCGTTGGGCCGGTGGTCGGGTCCATGCGCATGTCCAGAAAGGTGTCACGGGAGTAGGCGAACCCTCGCTCATCTGAGTCAAGCTGAACAGAAGACACGCCCAAATCGAATAGGACGGCATCGGCGGTGTGGATTCCCAAGGCGTCCAGGACCCCGTCCAGGCCGGCGAATGGTGCCTGGACGATCCGCGCTCCCTGGCCCAGCCGTTCGCCGGCCCGCCGGACGGCCAAAGGATCGCGGTCAAGACCAATAATCACGCTGTCAGGACTGCGTTCGGCCACCAAGGCGGCGTGGCCGCCCAGCCCAACGGTGGCGTCAACGTAAACCGAACCGGGGCGCGCCAACGCGGGGCCCGCCAATTCCCAGAAACGCTCCAAAGCCACTGGCGTGTGACCGTTGCGTACCGGCGGCATCGACGTTCCCTTCCTAACTGTGTCCGTTTCCAAAGGATTTGGCCGGGGGCCCTTCTCCACCCGACCAGGTCCCCAACCCGCCTGGCGAGTCTGGCGCCGGGGAAGCGGCGTCAGAATCTAGTAGCGGGGCGGAGACCAAGCCGTGCGGCCTGACCAGCCCATCCGTTCATCCTTTGAGCTTTACCTCACCCCTCCTCGAATAGCTGCGCGTACATTGGCCCGTACACCGCCTCGTAGGCCTCCCAGCTCGCGGCGTCCCAGATCTCAATCCAGTCCTCCAGGACAATCAAGGCCAAGTCACGGACCAGCCCGGCGTACTCGCGCAGCTTGAACGGCACCAAGACCCTGCCTTGTTTGTCCATGTTCTGGAACACAACGCTTGAAAAGAACATCCGCTTGAAAGCAATGGGCGGCATTCCAGGAGGCGGATTGAGCCGGTTCTGCTCGCGCTGAGCGTCGAACTGCGGCTTCGAGTAGAGATACAGGCATTTGTCTTGTCCCTTGGCGAGGTAGACCCCACCGGCCAGCGAGGGGCGCGTCTTAGGCGGCATGATCACTCTGTTCTTGTCGTCCAGCTTGATCATTGACGTGCCCCCGGGCTCCAACATGCTTCCCTCCTTCCCGCCTGCCCGATCCAGCAAGAGTGCGCACCACTTTACTCCCTATCTCTCCGTTCTCTCTCCACTTGGGGGTAGTTTTGATCAAGATGCGGGCACGGCGCCAGACCGCATGATTGACGGATGGACCTCTTTCGGGCGCGCCGCCGCCCGCCCAGAAGCGAGTTGAAGAATGGCGCCGCAGGTCAAGCGCTAAATGAGAGGCTTGGCGAGGCAGGCGAAACTAGGCCCGGAAACCGCCAGGGACAAGAAGTCGAAAGATGTGGAGACCTGGTGCAGAAGGAATCTGGACCGGCGATGGCCCTCGCTGTCAGGGCTCTGTGGTTCGACAGGCCGTCGGTTCTACAGGCCGTCGCGCTCTTCGAAGCGCTTCTGGAACCGCTCAGACAGGCCCGGCTTGCGCGGCACCGTCTTCTTGGGCGCGGCCGGGGCGGAGTCCCCAGGCAGCGCGTTGGGCTTGGTGAAAGCGAAATAGGCGCCCGCGAACATGAGCAAGAACCCGATCAGCGACAGCCACAGTTGCGACACAGCCACGCCAGACACCAGCAAGGCTAGGCCAATCACAACGCCGGAAACGCCAAGCGCGACTCTTCCCCGACGGGGAGTGCTCACAGCGGCCATACGAGAACCCAGCCTTGGATCCTCTGAGGTAAGTTGTGCTTCCAGTTGATCCAGAACGCGCTGTTCGTACTCTGACAGTGGCATGACGGTCACCTCCCCAACTTCCTAGACTAGTTAAAGCATACTTACCCGCGCTGGGCATGTTAGCCCTGTTCGCTACAGAATTAACGTAACGACCGTAGCCGGTCCACCACTGAATCGCATCAGCCTGACGGTCCATCCATGGACCAGCTAGCCAACTTCGATCCAACAGCGGCCCGGTGCCGCCGCCCGCCGCGGCGCGCCGCCGGGGTCAATGGCCGCGAGCCAAGACCCAAGGCTACACGACCTTTCGAGCTGGTGGATCGAACCCGCCGCCCCCGGTGCCGGCTGTCCCCACTTACGGGATCAGCGTCCCCGCCGTGACCGATCCGTCGCCGAATCGCCGCCGGATTTCATCCGCCACCCGGTCAATCCCCGATCCGACCGCGCCTTCCCAGCCATCTTCATCCAGGGTTAGCTGCACCGGTTGGCCGGACCGCGCCGCCAGATTCTCCAAACGCACGCCAACCAGGCGCACGTTGCTGCCCGGGCGCCAGAGCGACCGCGCCAGGCCTTGGGCGGCCTCATTGATGACCTTGGTCTGATCGGTTGGAGTTGCCAGGGTCCGCGACCGCGTGTGGGTCTTGAAGTCCGCGGTCCGAAGCTTGACCGCCACGGTCCGGCACAATAATTCAGCCTGTCTCAAGCGATGGGCCGCCTTGTCCGCCATGCGCAAGACCTCCCGGCTGAGTTCCTCGCCCCAAGGCAGATCATGGGGAAAAGTCTCTTCGGCGCCAACCGATTTCTCGCCCTGGCGGGGCTCGACTGGGGCGTCATCCAGGCCGCGGGCCAACGCCAGCAGATGGGCCGCCGCCGCCTGGCCAATGGCGCGGCGAACCATGCCGTCCGGAGCACTGGCGAGGTCGCCAATCGTCGCCATGCCCAGGCCGGCCAGAACACTGGCCGTCTTGGGGCCCAGGCCCCACAACGCGGACATTGGCAACGGGCTCAGGAAATCCAGCGTTGCGGCAGCCGGAACTTCGAGCAACCCGTCCGGCTTGGCCTGTTCTGAAGCGATCTTGGCGACTGATTTGGAGCGCCCAATCCCGGCCGAACAGGTAATAGAGAAGCGCTGGCGGACCGCCTGGCGGACCGCTTGACCAATTCCGGCCGCTGGGCCAAGCCGCTTGAGCGCCCCGGTCAAGTCAAGAAAAGCCTCATCTATGGAGACCTGTTCAACCACTGGCGTGACGTCCCGGAGCAGCTCCATAACCCCGGCGGAGACGCGCGTATAAGCATCGCGATGCGGCTCAATCATGACTGCTGACGGGCACAAACGTTGGGCTCTCGCCACAGGCATGGCGGCGTGGACGCCAAAGCTCCGAGCCTCATAGGTGGCCGCCACCACCACCCCGCGCCCACTGGCGCCGGCCACGATCACCGGCCGTCCACGCAAGTCCGGGCGAGCGATCAATTCGACCGAGGCGAAGAAGGCGTCCATGTCAACATGCATGATGACGCGATCCATACGGCCATTATGGGTGATGTGATCTCGCTTGAACCGTTCCCGGTAGACAACGGCTGGGCAATCTTCAAAGCCGACGGCGATTCGGTGACGTTGTACATCAACGGCTGGCCGTCATCGCAATGGTCCGAATCCCGCCCGGCGGAGCTGGAATTCGAGTACATGAACTGGATGCTGGCCGCCGCTGGAGCCATCTTCGCCCCACAGGACGCGTTGCGCTGCCTGCATCTGGGGGCCGCCGCCTGCTCACTCCCCCGCGCTCTGACTCATCTGTGGCCACGGTCCCGCCATCTGGCGGTTGAGATTGACGCGAAGCTGGCCGCCGCCGTCCGCGCTCAGGTGCCGTTGCCGCGTGCTCCAGTTCTGCGCATCCGGGTGGCCGATGCCGCCGTCACGCTTCATGCCCGTCCGCCGGGTTCCCAGGACCTGATCATCCGGGACGTGTTTGATGATCGCGGCCAGACACCGGAATCTTTGACCGGCCCCGCGGCGGCCGCAGCGGCCAGCGACGCCTTGACGCCAGACGGGATCTACTTAGCCAATTGTGGCGACCAGCCTGGCCTGCCGTGTTCGCGGCACGAGATCCGGGACTTGGCCGCCGCCTTCAGGTATGTCGCGGTGGTGGCTGAGCCGGGCCAATGGCGCGGACGGCGCCGTGGGAACGCTGTTCTGCTGGCATCCAACACGCCGTGGACGCCTAAGCAAGAACGTGATTTGGCCCGCCGCCTGGCGGGCGGATTCCCGGCCCGGTTACTGGCCGGGCCAGAGGCCCTACGCTGGGCGGGCCTATGAGCGGCCGGCTGGCGAACGCTAGTGGTGCGCCCAAGAGAAGTCCCCTGAACCATCCCAAAATGAAGGTGGCCGTTGGGGCCGGGTGTGAACCCGGCCCCAACGGCCACGTCAGCTAGTATCCCTCGCCAGGGCGAAGCCTAGACCAGCCGAAACGCTTCCCTAGTGGTGTCTTCACCACCGTCCTAGAGAGGCCTGACGTTCGCCGCCTGGGGGCCCTTGGGCGAGTCGACTATGTCGAACTCAACCGGCTGGTCCTTTTCCAGGGTCTTGAAACCATCAGTCTCAATCGCTGAGTAATGAACAAACAGGTCGCGACCACCACCATCGGGGGCGATGAAACCGTAACCTTTTTCAGGAGTGAAGAACTTCACTACTCCTGTAGCCATGAATGCTATTCCTTCCGGGGACAAGGGCCCAACCGGATGCTGGGCCCACCAAAATACCGCTTATCCATGAGGCCAGCTAAGTCTCCGGAATGGGGCACTTGCTCGGTCTCGCGAAACCGCCGCAGCCTCGATTCTGACACGCCAAGCATCAATCAGTAAAGGGCCACGCCTGATCGTCGCGATTTTGACCGGCCAAGTAGCGCTCAAATTCGGCCGCCAGTTCCTCGCCCGTGGGCAGCGCCTGAGCTGGCAGCTCACCGCCGGTGGCACCACTTTGGGAGCGGTCGTATTCCTCTTCCATTTTCTTGATCGCTTCAGCCAATTCTGGCTGCTCACCGATCTGCCGGTCGATCTGTTCGCGCTGCGCGGTGGCCCCAGACACCAGACGACTGAGGTCCAGTCTCAGGCCTGTCGCGGCCCCCACTTCTTCCATCAACCGGGCCGTGGCGATCGGCGAAGGCATCTGGGTCAAGTAGTGCGGAACGTGGACAATAAAAGTTTGAACCTCCCGGCCAACTTCACGGAGTTTATGCTCAGTCAGCGCCATCGCACTGCCCGGCATTTGCAACTCCGCGCCGGGGCTGCCAGCCACTTGTCGAACCAGTTCGCCAGCGTTGCCAGGACCGGTGACCTTCCAATCGCGGGTGTGGGGAGCCGCAGTGGGCATTCCATGCATGCCGACCGCCAACCGCACGTCGAAGGTCTCCACCACTTCGATCACGGCATCGGTGAAGGCATCCCAACGCATGTCCGGCTCGGGGCCGTACATGAGTAGGAAAGGTGACCCGTCGGCATCGTGCATCAGGTCGATCCCCAGCCACGGCCGGCGGAAACCGGACCATCCCTCTTCCGAGTAGGTCATGGGCGGGCGCCGCGATCGGTAGTCGACCAGTTCGTCGGTGTTGAAGGACACCAGCGGCCGTGATTCGCCTTGGTTGACCAGGTCGCCGATCGCCAGGCCAGCCGCGATCCCCGAGTCGACGAACCCGTCGAGGGCGTAAAGCAGCACTGGCGAGACATCCAATTGGCCTAGCTGGGCCGCGGTCTCACTGTTGATTGTGTAAAGTCTTTCCATAGGTTCCCCCCTTATATCCTTGCGCTGCGTTCTAAACAACGTCATGGGACCAGCGGGTATTCCCACCGTTCGTTCCGCCGCGCACCGCGCCTCAGCCGCCAACAGGAGTAGACTGGATGGCCCGGTTTGCTCAGCGGAGGGACCACATCTTGGCCGGTACCAACTCTCCCATCGCGGGTGAGCAGCGCTACCTTGATCGCCTCTATCGACGCCTTGATGCTTTGCGCGCCCAAGCAGGCAAGCGGCTCGCGGCCGTCAAGGCCTCGCGGGCCGGCGGATCACCCCAAAACCGGTCCGAACGCGACGCCTTCGCCACCCTGCACGCGGACCGCCTGGCCCAGCTTGAATCGGTCGAGGACCGGCTGGTTTTTGGCTCGTTGACGATGGATGATTCCGACCACCGGCACATCGGGAGGATCGGATTACAGGGCGAGAACCTTGAACCGTTGTTGACCGATTGGCGGGCCCCTGCCGCCGAGCCCTTCTACCAGGCCACCCCCAACCACCGCCTGGGCGTGGCCCGGCGCCGCCACATCACTACCGCTGGACGCCGCGTCACCGCTGTCGAAGACGAATTGTTGGACCTTGAAGCCGCCTCCGGCATGGCAGACAGCCAAGCCGCCGAACTGACCGGCGAGGGCGCCCTGATGGCGGCGCTGGCGGCGGGGCGGACAGGCCGCATGAACGACATCGTCGCTACCATCCAAGCCGAACAAGACCGCATCATCCGCTCCCAGTTGAACGGCGCGCTGGTGGTCCAAGGCGGACCTGGCACCGGCAAGACGGCTGTGGCGCTGCACCGGGCTGCTTACCTGCTGTACACCCACCGCGACCGACTGGCCAATTCGGGGGTGCTGGTCGTTGGGCCGTCACGCATCTTCCTGCGCTACATCGACCGCGTGCTGCCCTCGCTCGGGGAGACCGGCGTGGTGGCCACCACCATGGCGGAACTGGTACCGGGCTTCGCCGCCACGGCGACCGACCGGCCAGAGGTGGCCGCTATCAAGGGCCGCCTGGAGATGGCCAAAGTGATCCGCCGGGCGGTCAAAGAGCGCCAGCGCCTGCCACGCCGCGCCATAGCCCTCCCAGTTCTGGGGCGTGACTTGGTGTTACGCCGGTCAGACGTGGCCCAGGCCCGCCACATCGCCCGGGCTACCTCCAAGCCTTACAACCTGGCCCGCCAAGTCTTTGTCCGCGAGTTGCTGAACCGGCTGGCCCGTCAATTCGCTGAACAGTCTGGCACCGACCCGAACAGCGCGGACCTGGCCGAGGTCACCGAGGATCTCCGCTCTGCGCGGGATGTGCGCGTCGCCATCAACCTGTGTTGGATGCCCATGACGCCCCGGCGTCTGATCGAGGATCTCTACGCCAAGCCGCATCTGTTGGACTATTGCGCCCCGGAATTGGCGCCGCCAGAGCGTTCCGCTTTGGCCCGGCCGCTTGGGTCCGCATGGACCGTCTCAGACGTGCCGCTGATCGACGAAGCGGCGGAACTATTGGGGGAGGACGATGCCGCCGCCCAGGCCGAGTTACGCCACGCCGCCTTACAGCAACGCCAGAACGTCGAATACGCCGGCCTGGTCTTGGCCCAGCAGGGATCCGCGGGGCTGGTTTCAGCCGAACAGCTCGCGGACCGGTTCGCCACCGCCGGGCCGTCGCTGACAATAGCCGAAAGGGCTAGCTCCGACCGGGCTTGGACCTACGGGCACATCGTGGTCGATGAAGCGCAAGAACTAACCCCCATGGATTGGCGGTCGCTGCTGCGCCGCTGCCCCACCCGGTCATTGACCATAGTGGGAGACTCCGGCCAGACCCGCGCACCTGGCGCCACCGGTTCGTGGAATGCCTCGCTGGACCAAGTGCTCGGCCAAGGCAACTGGAGGATCGAAGAACTGACCGTCAATTACCGCACCCCGGCGGCCGTGGTCCTGGCTGCTCAGGATCTGGCGCGACGGGCCGGTTTGCCGGTGGGCCACGACGTGGCCGCCCGGGACATCCCCAATTCGCTGATGGAATGCTCCGCCGCTGACCTGGTTGGCGAGGCCGTCGCCTTGGCTCGGCGGCGACTGCCCCAGGGCGACACCGGCCGTGTGGCGGTGATCGCCTCTGGCCCAGATCTGGCAGCCATCCGCCAAGCTGTCGAACAATCCGATCTGGCCAGCAAGACCGCCCGCCCGGATGAGAATCCCCTCGATTTCCCGTTGTCCATCCTTGACCCGCCGCAGGTCAAAGGCCTGGAGTTCGATGAAGTGATCATTGTCGATCCGGCGGCCGTGGCCGCCGCCGCCGGGACCGCGACCGATTACGGCCGGCGCACCGGCGCCGCTGATCTCTACGTCGCCATGACCCGGCCGACCCGCCGGTTGTGGCTGGTCCGTCCGGCGCCGTCGGCAACAGGCGGCGACGAGCGCTAACATGTGACGGTGCCAAAAGCCCTGCTCCTGGAAAACGTTCACGAAGTCGCCGTGAGCATACTGGAACGCGCCAATATCGAGGTTGACCGCCGTTCCGGCGCACTCGACGAAGCTGACCTCATCGCCGCTCTGGACGGCGTTGACCTGCTTGGTATCCGGTCCAAGACCCAAGTCACCCAAAGGGTCATGGCGGCCCGCCCGGACCTGCTGGCGATTGGCGCGTTTTGCATTGGCACCAACCAGATCGCTCTGCAAGCGGCATCCCGCGCTGGGATCGCCGTCTTCAACGCGCCCTATTCGAACACCCGGTCGGTCGTAGAAATGGCCCTCGCGGAGATCATCGCCTTGACCCGGCGTCTGACAGTAGGCAACCTTGCCCTGCATCAAGGCGTCTGGGGCAAATCCGCCAGCGGTTCACACGAGGTGCGCGGGCGGACCTTGGGGATTGTCGGATATGGCAACATCGGTTCGCAACTTTCAGTCCTGGCCGAATCGCTAGGCATGACGGTGGTCTTCTATGACCTTGACGAGAAGCTCGCCCTGGGCAACGCCCAACGGCTCGAATCGCTTGACGAGCTGCTGAAAGCCTCCGACGTGGTGACCATTCACGTTGATGGTCGCCCAGAAAACGAGGGCCTGATTGGGAGCCGCGAGTTCGACACGATGAAGAAGGGCGCCATCTTCATCAACCTTTCACGTGGCCACGTGGTCGACTTGGACGCCTTGGGTGATGCGGTCGACAGAGAGAAACTGGCCGGCGCGGCGGTCGATGTCTTTCCAACCGAGCCGAACGCTTCTGGCGAGTCGTTCAAGTCCGGGCTGCAGAACTTGTCCAATGTGATTCTGACTCCTCATGTGGGGGGTTCGACAGAAGAGGCGCAAGAGAACATCGGCCGCTTCGTGGCCGGCAAGCTGCGGGACTATTGGAAGACCGGATCGTCTTCGATGTCCGTCAATTTGCCTTCGCTGACGCTGGACGGCGGCACCCGCGGCAACCACCGGGTAGCTCATCTGCATCACAACACCCCCGGCGTGCTGGCCTCCATCAACGCCGCCCTCGCCGCGCATGGGGTCAACATTGTGGGCCAAGTCTTGGGCACTCGTGATGGTCTGGGCTATGTCATCACAGATGTGGGCTCACCGGAAGACACCGAATCGATGGAGTACCTGGCCTCCCTGAAGGAGACAATCCGCTTGCGCGTGCTCTCCTAACCGCAACGGCTGGGCAAGAGCGAGCAACCGCCCGTCGGGTTGGGATCGCGCGGGGCACGTATGTTGGCTCAGCCGGACTGAGGAGAGGAACCGCCGAATGAAGCCGGGCCAGGCGGGATTGGCGGCTCCCCCAGGTCTGAGTCTTTGTCTTTGCCAGTGCCCGGGGAGCCTTGCGGGTTTCCTTGTTCTTTGCCTGGGTCATCCTGTTGTTCTGGGCCTTTGGCTGGCTTTTCGCTTGGTTCCTTGGCGGGGTCTTCCTTTGAGTTCTTGGCTGGATCCTTGGTCGGATCCTTGGTTGAACCGTTGGCTGGATCGTTGGTTCGATCCTTCGCGGGGTCTTCCGGCTCCTCCAGGTCTTCGAAGCAGGTCAGCGGATTCACGGAATCGGCGAAGTCTTCCGTTCGGAAGATTGGACCAATGCCACGCAAACGTAATTTCAAGGTAAAGCTAGTCTGACGGTGATAGACGTCAGGGTCGGTTTTCCGAGTCAGGCAGGGGGCGGGCGGCGCCTCCCAGACCAGCACCAACCAGGCGAACTCACCGGGACGAATCGCCGCCGGAAGCTCCGTTTCAGGCTCAAGGGCGGCTCCCAGACCATTCAGCATCTCAATGACCTGGTCCGGACTGTCCGCGGCGGAATCTTCCACCTCAGGACTCGTCAAGATGGCTTCCAGGGTCTCCGCTTGGGCTTTGTCCAGGACCCACGATCCGCGCAGCTTCAGCGCCTCGACGTACTGTGATCCGAAAGCGCTTTGGGGTTCATCAACGGAGGCCAACGTGACCTTTGGAGAGCCGCCGGCCCGCAACCTCACCCCGCTGAGGACCACGTCGCCAGTTCCTATCCGATAAGTCCGGATGAGATCCCACGGATCACCTTCAAGTGAACGCGGATAGGGGGCCGGCTCCGGTTCGGCGTTGAGGGTGGGATAGGCGTATTCCGGTGCGAACCAGGCGGCCACGCCCAAAACGGCCAACACCGCCACGACTACCGCCGTGCGCCAGCGTGAACGCTTGGGGAGCAAGGCGGCGAATTCGGCTTGCTCGTTGTGCTCGTCTTCGCCGGAGACTCCGGCCGTCACTGATTCATCCGGCTGGCCCAGCTCTGTCTGCGTCGCTTCGCTTCGCCTCGCCGGTTCAGGGGGTTCGTCGCGTTCCGGCTCTTTATTACCGGGCGCCTCGGCCTCCCCCGGAGAGTCCGAGCTGGAGGGGGCTTCCGGACCGGACTGGGCATCCAAGCTGGACGGGGCTTCCGGACCGCCTGTGCCCTCCGCTGCGTCCGGACTGTTCCCTCCCGGCTTGGATCCAGAATCATCAGTTGCGCGCGTCATAGTCACATTGTACTATGACAATATGACAAAGAAAAGCCACCTCTCCGGAACGGCTTGATAGGCACCACTATGGAGATCTTCTGGGACCAGCTCATCTTCTGGCTCAATCTGCTTCTGTACCTCGCGCTCCCGGCGGGAGTCTGCGTGTTCCTAGTTTGGCGGGCAAGGCGCTACCCAACCACGAGCGACATCGCTTGGGCTGCCTGCGCGCCTAACACGAGTACTGCCGAGGCGCTGGATCCCCAAGCACGCGAACTCTACCGCGCCTATCTCCGCAGGCATAACCGCTTCCAAGTCGTCGGCGCCAGCGCCGGCATGGCCTTCGCGCTGATCGCCCAGCTAAGGGCGTTCGGACAGATCGACTTTGGCGCCGGCGGCCCACCCATCGTGGTGGATCCAATCTTCGCGTGCCTGTTGGGCGCGGTCACTGGCGGGATGATGGCGCAGGCCTACCGCCTGCGCCCACCCGGCCGGTCCCCCGTCCGCAGCGCCCGCCTGGAGCCGCGCCCCCAGCGTCCCGCGCTCGCGGCCCGCCGCTGGAGCTGGGCGCTGGTGGCGCTATCCCTTGCCGGCGCGACTTGCCGGACAGCCTTGACCGGAAACTGGAACGCGGTCCTGTGGGCCGCTGCCGGGTCCGGCGCCCTCGTCCTGGCGGAGCTGGCTCAGGACGCGATTTGGTCCCGCCGCCGCTTGCTCTTGAACCCCAGTGTGATGGCCGCTGATACCCGCCTGCGCACACTCAGCGCCTCCTCACTGGCCTGGACGCAATTGGCCATGGCGATTCTGACGACTGCCTGGAGCCTCGGCGTACTGCCCATGAGGAGCTGGGGCCTGCCAATCTCCCGTTTCGGATTGAACTATCCGGCCTCGGACTGGGCCTGGCTCCTCGCTGCCGCCGTCGTCGCCTTATTCACCCTTGGAGCCGTACACCGCGGCTCACTCCATGCGCCGAAGGCCTGGCGCCGGACCCGCCTGGCGGTGAGGACGTGATTCTGCGCGTCGATCCGGCATCCGATCTCCCGTTAGGAGCCCAACTAAAGGACCAAATCAGCCTGTTGATCCGCTCGGGTGAACTGCCCAGCGGCGCTAGACTTCCAGCAATCCGTCATCTAGCGACTGACCTGGGTCTGGCCCGCGGCACTGTCGCCAAGGCCTACGAGCAGCTAGCCCAAGATGGGCTGGTCAAGTCCGGCGGCAGGCACGGCACCGTGGTCGGGCCGGTCAAGACCGGCCGGGTTTCCCAAGGAGAGGCCACCGAACGCTTGCAGGATGCCGCGTGGCGGCTAACGCTCCTCGCTCACCAGCTAGGAGTTGGGCAGCCTGGCGCCCAGGCGGCGCTCGATGCCGCCAACGATCAGCTTCAGCGGCTGGGCGACCCGTAGCTACCGGCCTCGCTCCCGCCCCGCGAGCTTAGAGCCGGCCAGGCCGCACGGGCCGACCACGCCAATTCCTGTCCGCAAGATGGCCGAACGAGGGCGGCCGCCGCGGGAGCCTGTGGTGTACTGGTCGATGTGAGAACCACGGTGGCAGTAGGGCAGCTGGCCCCAACCGAAGATGCCAGAGACAACTGGGAAACAGCGGAACGGCTGATCATCCAGGCCGCCGGTCAGGGCGCATCGCTTCTGGTCTTGCCGGAACAGACGATGCTGGCCCAGCGCGCTGGCGCGCCAGAGCGGTTCACGGCGCTGGCCCGGGAGGCCTGGGGCTGGTGGCCGGAGGCCTTGGCCGCCGCTGCGCGGGACCATGCGATAGCGGTGATCGCAGGCGGTTTCGCGGCCTTAACCGCAGCCAACCTTGACGGCCCGGCCAGTGCCTCACTGGCCCAGGCGGTGCCAAGCGAAGACGCCGCCGGGCCCGATGCCCGGCCGTGGAACGTCTTGGTGGCCGTGGACGCGGATGGCCAAACGGTGGCCTGCCGGCCTAAGACCCGCCTCTATGACGCCTTCACTTACCGCGAATCCGACCTAGTCCGGCCGGGAACGGCCGCCGGGCGGTCGCCGTTCATGCTGGCGGGCCTGCGATTGGGCATGGTCAACTGCTACGAGTTGCGCTTCCCGGAATGTGCCCGCAGCCTGGCGCTGGACGGAGCCGGAGTGCTGGCGCTGGGCGCCGCCTGGACCCGCGGCCCCGCCAAGGAGGATCAGTGGCAAACCCTGGCCAGGGCTCGCGCCATTGAGAACTGTGCCTATGTCCTGGCCTCGGCCACCCGCACCAAAGACACGATTGGCCGCTCCATGATCATTGACCCCATTGGCACCATCCGGGCCGGTTTGGGCGGTGAACCAGAAGGCCTAGCCCTGGCCCAGATTGACACCGCCGCGATTGAAACGGCCCGCGACCAGGCCGGTTCGGTCCGGCGGTAATCTCCCAAACCAGGCCAGCGGTGCCGTGGAGCGCCCGTGGGGGAAGGCGACTGACCCAAATCAGAGGCCGCCCCCCTGCGGGGACACCCGGTCAGGTACAGCCGCTGGTGCCTCCCAGGCCGTCAGCACAGCGTTGCCACACGCGGGAACACCCGTTCAGCTACAGCCGCTGGTGCCGCCGCAGCCCTCGCAGACATGGCAGGAGCCAGAGGGCCGCATCTTTGTACCGCAGGTCATACAGATGGGGGCATCCGCCTCACGGCCCTGCATGGCCTCAAACAATTCAGCGGTTGAATGGACTGGGCTCTTGGATGACGGGCCGGCAGCCGGGCTCGGTTCAATGGCCACGTCTTGGCTGGCTGATTCCGGATCGACGTCCTCAAAGTCGTCATAGGAACCAGTCTCGATTTGACGCTGACGCTCTGTGGCGGTGTAGATGCCAAGGGCCGAACGTGACTCGAAGCTCAGATGGTCAAGCGCTAGGCGGCGGAAGATGTAGTCCATTACCGACTGGGCCATCCGTACGTCCGGATCATCAGTCAGACCGGCCGGCTCGAAGCGCTGGTTAGTGAACTTCTGGGCGAAGGTCTCCAACGGTACGCCATATTGCAGACCAATCGACACGGCGATTGAGAACGCGTCCATCACCCCAGCCAGGGTGGAGCCTTGCTTACCCAGTTTGAGGAAGACCTCACCAAGCTCGCGGTGCTCGTTGTCAAAGCATCCGGCTGTGATGTAGCCCTGGGCGCCGCCAACTGAGAACGACGTGGTGATGGAATAGCGGCGTTTCGGCAGGCGCCGGCGGGCGGGCCGGACCGCCACAGCCTTGGAGGGCTCCTCCTTGGCGGCTTTGTTGGCCTTGGCGTCGGAAAGGGGCTGCGACACTTTGCAGTTGTCGCGGTAAATGGCCAGAGCCTTGAGGCCAAGTTTCCAGCCCTGGAAGTAGACCTCCTCGATTTCTTCGACCGTGGCGGATTCCGGCAGGTTCACCGTCTTGGAGATGGCGCCAGACAGGAACGGCTGGGCTGCGGCCATCATCCGGACGTGGCCCATGGGTTGGATTGAACGCTGGCCAACGGCGCAATCGAAGACCTCGTAGTGCTCAGGTTTGAGCCCCGGCGCGTCTACCACGTGGCCGTGCTCGGTGATGTGTTCAACAATCGCCTCAATCGTCTCAGGCTCATAGCCCAGCCGTGATAAGGCCGCCGGCACGGTCTGGTTAACGATCTGCATGGACCCGCCGCCAACCAGTTTCTTGTACTTGACCAGGGAAAAGTCCGGTTCAATACCGGTAGTGTCACAGTCCATCATGAAGCCGATCGTCCCGGTTGGGGCCAGCACCGAAGCCTGTGCGTTGCGCCAGCCATGCTCCTGGCCCAGCCGGAGCACTTCCTCCCAGGCCTTCGACGCCGCCTGATGGATATCCCCGTCCAACGCCGAAGCGGTGGTAAGAGCGTCGTTGGCAGCGTGGTGCTTCCGCATCACCCGCTGGTGGGCGGAGGCGTTCTGGGCGTAACCGTCGTAGGGCCCAACCACGGCCGCCAATTCCGCCGAACGCCGGTACGCGGTAGCGGTCATCAAGGACGTGACCGCGGCGGCCAGGGACCGCCCGGCGTCCGAATCATAGGCCAGCCCGGACGCCATCAGCAGGGCGCCAAGGTTGGCGTAGCCAATACCGAGTTGCCGGAAACGCCGTGTGGTCTGTCCAATCGGTTCCGTGGGGAAATCCGCGAAGGTGATGGAAATGTCCATGGCTGTGATGATCAGTTCCACCGCCCGCTCAAAACGCGGCACATCGAAAGTGCCGTCGGGTTTGGTGAAGGCCAGCAGGTTGAGCGAAGCCAGGTTGCAGGACGAGTTGTCCAGGTGCATGTATTCCGAACAAGGGTTGGATGCCGTGATGCGACCGGTCTCCGGCGAGGTATGCCAGGAGTTGATCGTGTCGTCATATTGGATGCCAGGATCAGCACATTCCCAGGCCGCGCGGGCCACCTTGTGGAAAAGCGTACGGGCGTCCACTTCTTCGATTGGCTCGCCGGTCAGCCGGGAGCGGAGGCCAAAACCGTCACCCGCCTCGACCGCGCGCATGAACTCGTCACTGACGCGCACCGAGTTGTTGGCGTTCTGGTACTGGACGGAGGAGATGTCCCGTCCGTCCAGGTCCATGTCGAACCCGGCGTCCCGCAGGGCCCGGATCTTCTTTTCTTCGCGGGCCTTGGTCTCAATGAACTCTTCGATGTCAGGGTGGTCTATGTCCAGAACTACCATCTTGGCCGCCCGCCGGGTGGCACCACCGGACTTGATGGTTCCAGCCGACGCGTCCGCCCCACGCATGAAGGACACCGGGCCCGATGCCGTCCCGCCAGACGAGCGCAACAGTTCCTTTGACGACCGTATACGTGACAGGTTCACGCCAGATCCCGAGCCACCCTTGAAGATCATGCCTTCTTCCCGGTACCAGTTCAAGATCGAGTCCATCGAGTCATTGACGGACAGGATGAAGCAGGCCGAGACTTGCTGCGGAGAACCGGTGCCAACGTTGAACCAGACCGGCGAGTTGAATGAGAAGCGCTGGTGCAGCAGCAGCCAGGTCAGCTCGTCCGCGAATACGTCGGCATCTTCAGGGCTGGCGAAGTAGCCCGCGCCCAGGCCGGCCTCACGGTACTTGCCAACCACCCGGTCAATCACCTGGCGCAGCGAGTATTCGCGCTCGGGCGTGTCAAGAGCCCCCCGGAAGTACTTGGTGGCCACGATAGTCGAGGCGTTGACGGACCAGAAGTCCGGGAATTCGACGCCGTGCTGGGAAAAGACGGTCTCACCGGTCTTCCAGTTGGTCTGGACTACATCCCGCAGCTCCCAGGTCACATCAGCGTATGGGCTGGTCGAAGGGCTGGAGAACAGGCGGGGAATCTTCAGTCCGCGACCCGCCTGTCGGCTTGGCTTGGTTGGCGCTGGTTGCGTCATGGTTGGTTGTCCTCTCCCAAATCGTTGTCATTGCCGGTCTTTCGCAGAACGGCTATTTCTTTCAAGAAGTCTTCGATCGACTCGAATGACCGGTAAACGGAGGCGAACCGCAGGTAGGCGACCTCATCGAGCCGGCGCAGTGGCCCCAGGACGGCCAGGCCGACTTGATGCGAGTCAACCTCCGCCACTCCGTTGGACCGGATCTGGTCCTCCACTTGATGCGCCAGCATGGTTAGCTGGTCTTCACTAACTGGCCGGCCCTGACAGGCCCGCCTGACGCCGCTGACAACCTTGTCCCGGTTGAACGGCTCCGCTGTGCCGCACCGCTTGATCACGCTCAAGGCCACTGTTTCCACAGTGGTGAAGCGCCGCGAACAGGCCTGGCATTGGCGCCGGCGGCGCGTCGAGGTGCCGTCTTCAGCGGTTCGCGAGTCGATCACGCGCGAGTCCTCATGACGACAGAACGGGCAATGCACGGAGAACACTCTAACAAGATATTGGGCCACTTCAACCGCCGACCCACTACATGTTGGGATTCTCCGACCCGCGGCCCCGTCACTTCCGGGGGACTTCCAGCACGTCACCGGCCTGGATCCGCGAACCGGTCAGCCCGTTGATCCGCTGCAGTTCGATGACCACATCCTGGACATCCCGCCCAGGGATGCTCAACTCTTCCGCGATTGACCACAGGGTGTCCCCGCTGGTCACCACCAACGGCCGGGTAGGAACGTAGACCTCCCCGGCGGTGGCTGCTCCCGCCTTGAAGACAAACACCGCTAAGGCCAGCGCTATCAGTGCCGCCACCACCCAGCCACGCCGGGTCAACGGTGAAGCCGGTCCCGGTTGGGCTACCGACGGCCGCCCCAAACCGATCCGCGAACCCGGGTCCATTGCCACGCTTGTCATGACCAAATCCTTCCGTAGTACATCTGTTCCATTCCAGCCTGGACTGGACTATGCTGATAGCTAACACCCCACCTCTGACACTGTTCCCACCAGGCGAAACGCAGGAGAAGTCATGGAAAAACCGAAAAGGCGCTACCGGAAGACCACTGAACGCGGCATGTCGCCGCGCCAGCGGCAAATCCTCGAAGTGATCAAGGAATCACTGGAACGGCGCGGCTACGCGCCGTCCATGCGTGAGATCGGGACAGCCGTGGGGCTAACCAGCCCATCCAGCGTCAAACACCAACTCGAAGTGCTGGAAACGAAGGGCTACTTGCGGCGCGACGGCCGCACATCGCGGGGCATCGAAGTGATTGATGAAAACTCTGACATGCCACAGCGCCTGCGGCCCAGCGCAGACGCCACCCCAAAGCCGCGTTACGTCCCACTGGTCAAGCGAATCACCGCCAGCAGCACCCTCCTGGCGGAAGAATCAGTCGAAGGACTCTATCCGCTGCCGCGCGAAGTGGTTGGTGACGGCGAAGTCTTCATGCTCGCGGTCCAGGACGGCTCAATGACCGGAGCCGCCATCGCGGACGGCGACTGGGTAGTAGTGCGCCGCCAGCCAACCGCCCTGGACGGTCAGATCGTCGCAGTTCTGATTGGCGACCAAGCCGCCATCAGGATCCTCGACACATCCAGCAAGCGCGTCTGGCTGAAACCAGGCAATCCAGCCTACGAATCGGTTGAGGGGCACAAGGCACGGATCTTGGGCCGGGTCACCAGCGTCATTCGTTCTTTGTAGGAGAGGCCTGGCCGGCCGCGGCCAGTTCGCTAGCCAGGGCCCGCGAAACCCGCGCCCGCAATCGCGTGCCGTTCGCCTCATAGCTTTGGTCCAGGATCTCGCCTTGCCGGTGGACCCGCGAAACAAGATCCCCACGGGTGAATGGAACCACCACATCTACCTCAACTGGCGGGGTAGGCAGGGCCTGTTCAATGGCCAACCGCAGCGCGTCGAGCCCCTCCCCAGTAACTGCGGAAACGGCTACCGAGCCGGGATAAGCGGACAGAAGCGTTCCCACCTCAGCCGGGCTGGCGGCATCGGCCTTGGTAAAGACGATCAGTTCACGTTCCAACCCAGGCCCGTCGCCAGCCAACTCAGCCAGCGTTTGGCGGACCGCCGCGATCTGCCCTTCCGCCCCATCCTGGGAAGCGTCCACGACGTGCAACAGGACGTCCGCTTGGGCTGTTTCTTCGATAGTGGAGGCGAAGGCCTCTACTAGCTGATGTGGCAGGCGGCGGACAAACCCGACCGTATCGGTCAAGGTATAGTCACGGCCATCGGCCGTCTTCAAAGCCCGCACAGTCGGGTCAAGAGTAGCGAAAAGCTGATTGTCCACCAGCACATCCGCCCCGGTCAGAGCATTGAGCAGCGATGATTTGCCTGCGTTGGTGTACCCAATAATGCTGACGGACGGCAGACCAGACCGCTCCCGCCCCAGCCGCCGGGCCGCCCGCCCCGGCGCCATAGCGCCAATCTGGCGCCGCAACTTGGCCATCCGGGTACGGATCCGCCGCCGGTCCAGCTCTATCTTGGTTTCGCCCGGGCCGCGCGACCCGATCCCAGCCCCGCCCGCGACCTGACCACCAGCTTGCCGCGACATCGATTCACCCCAGCCACGCAACCGGGGCAACAGATATTCAAGCTGAGCCAATTCCACTTGGGCCCGGCCCTCCGCGGACTTGGCGTGCGAAGCGAAAATGTCCAGAATGACGGCTGTCCGGTCCACCACCTTGACCTTGACCACGTCTTCCAGGGCTCGGCGCTGCGATGGCGCCAGCTCTGAATCCACCACCACGGTGTCAGCCCCGAGGGCTTTCACCAACTCCGCCAGTTCGGCCGCCTTCCCAGAGCCCAAATAGGTGGCCGGGTCAGGCTGAGTGCGGGATTGCAACAGACCATCAAGCACCTCTGATCCGGCCGTCTGAGCCAGAGCCGCCAGCTCGCGCAAGGAAGCCTCCGCCTCCGCCTGGGTCGTATCAGGGCCACGCAAGCCCACCAGAACCACCCGCTCCAGGCGCAGCTGGCGGTATTCAACCTCGCTTATGTCTTCGAGTTCCGTGGCCAAGCCAGCTACCCTCTGCCGGGCAGCGCGCTCCTCGCGTTCCAGTTGCTCCCAAGGGCCCGCGGCGGCGGATTCGTCCAACGTGGTACCTTCACGCGAGTTCAGCCATGATTCAGTCATCCCGACTCACATTACCCTTAGCGTGTGCCGCATTACTTCGAACCGGAACTCCCAGCCAGCCCCAGCGAACTGCGCGAATTCGCGGCCCCGCTTTGGGGGGCGGCCGCCGGGACAGTCAACTTGGTCAGCGCGCCGGGCGTATTCTCCGCTGGGCGTCTGGACACCGGCACCGCCGTGCTGCTGCGCACCGAACGCCGCGTCGCCCCTCCGCCACCGACCGGACACTTCCTCGACTTGGGCTGCGGTTGGGGGCCGCTGGCCCTGAACCTGGCCCGCTCCGCCCCCCAAGCGACGGTCTGGGCGGTTGACACCAACCCGCGAGCGCTAGCCCTGACAGATTTGAACGCCCACCGGCTGGGCTTGGACAACATCCGGACCGCTTTGCCCAGAGCCGTCCCGCCGGACACCGAATTCGGCTTACTCTGGTCCAACCCGCCGATCCGTGTCGGCAAGGAACCGCTCCACCAGATGCTGCGCCAATGGCTGGCCCGGCTGGCCCCAGGAGCCCACGCTGACCTGGTAGTGCAAAAGAACCTCGGCGCTGATTCGCTTGAACGCTGGCTTGACACCGGCCAGGCCTGGACGGCCCAGAAACTGGCCAGCGCCAAGGGCTACCGCGTCATCCGCGTCAGCGCCCCGGTCGCCAGCTCCTAGGAGCCTGTCTGACAGAGCCGACTTTGTCCTAGGGAACCCGACGCGGCAGTGCTTTCTTGCCGCGTTTCCTTAGGTCAGCGCGTTGCGCTGCCCACGTCAACACGGTCGGAGCGTGGCTATCCACCACGCTCCTAGCAGCCCCACAAGATCTTCGGCCCGCGGCCGAATCTCTTGCGGGGACCCCAGTATGAAAAACTCGGCCCATTCGTCAAGGTTCTGTTCACCTAGTGGAGCTAGATAGTCAGCCCCGTGGCAACTAACCGCGCTGGACCGGCAAGTTCTACTACGTCATCGGCCATACGCACCCGCAGGGTTCCGCCCGGCACGTGGACCGTCCAAGTGGTAGGCCCCGCGGCGCCGGACCAGGCCCAAGCGGCCAACGCGGCCGCCGCCGCGCCGGTGCCGCAAGACAAGGTCTCACCGGATCCGCGCTCATGAACCCGCATGCGGATGACCCCGGCGGCCTTATCCACCAGCGCGAATTCGACGTTAGCGCCTGCCGGCGGCGCCGGGACCACCCTGGGCGGAGCACTCAAGTCCAGCGCCGCCAGTTCTGCCTCCGTCACAGATGCCACCACGTGCGGGTTGCCCACATCAACGGACAGGCCTCCCAACGGCCGGTCCAGGCCAGCGGCGAAGATCTGTGCGTCACAGCCCCGGCGGACGGCGCCCTGGCCACCGCAGAACTTCCAAGTGCCCAAGTCAACGCTGTAATCCCGGTCCTCTAGGCGGACCATCACTACTCCCGCGCGGGTACCAATCCGGATATCCTGCCCAGCGGACAGTGCCGCCAAGCCCTGATCCAACAGGAAAGCGACAAACACGCGTATGCCGTTGCCGCACATTTCCGCCAGGGAGCCGTCAGCGTTGCGGTAGTCCATGAACCACTCCGCGCCCTTGGCGCCCGCTGCCTCATCCGCGTCCAGGGCGGCCGATTTGACGGCACGGATCACGCCGTCTCCGCCAATGCCGAAGTGCCGGTCCGCTAGAGCCACTGCCAGATCCTTGGTCAGTGGCTGTTCGCCAGCCGGGTCGGCATATAACACAAAATCGTTGCCGGTGCCATGGCCCTTCGTAAAGGCCAACCCCTCCGGCAAGGGGATCATGTCATTAGGCACTTGGCCAGCATAAGCGAAAGGAGGCCAGTTTCCCTCATCGCCGGCAAGTCTTGCGGCTGGGGCGGGTCTTGGCCTAGGGCTGGCCGGCATGGAACCGACCGGCTTCGGCTGTCGGTCGCCGCCCACCTGGTCCGTCATCCGGCGCGGTGGGCTCCCGGTCCTCCGCTGCCCGATGCCGCTGGGTCGCCTTCCCGTTTCACCGCCGCGCCTCCCTTTGGCCAGGGTCCGCGCCGTTCGCTCTACTGTGTTGCAGCCTGGGGTGCTTTAGGGCTCGCGCAGTGCGTCTGCCTTCATTGCTTCCAAAGCCACCCGGTTCTTGTCCAAGAAATCCTGCTCAACATCCAGCACAATCTCCATAATCCGGTCCATATAGTCAAGCTGCTGACGGCAGTCATAATCAACCAACGCAACCTCAACCTGCGCCGGGTACGCCCGCAAATAGCCAGCATCAATACTCCACTCGCCGTCCTCTCCCATATTCCGCGCATGGTTCAAAGCCGAAACCGGTGATATCCGGTTCAACATAGAAACATCCACGGTCGGCTCTGAGTCCGGATCCGCCCAGGCCGTACCCGCGAAGTCAAGGCCCTTCCCGGCAGCACAAGCAGCCCACTCCTCGTCCAACGCCACCGCCCGGGGATCAAGACCCACATACCACTTCGTCACCTGCACCAACTCATAAAGGATCCCATCATGCGCAACATCAAACGCATCGTTCGCACGCGAAGCCGCCGGCACCTCCGGCACCTCCTCAAACGCGTCAGACGCGCACCCTTGCCCCGAATCACGGTAACCGGTAGCCGGATCAGCCGGACCAGACAGCGCCGTCAAGTAGAGTTCCTGCCCTGAAGCACTGAGCGACTCGAAATAGGCGTCATTCCGGGCCACCACCTTCTCGAACTCCGGATCCTGCCCAGCGAACATAACCTCATCCCAGGACTCTGGATCAACCCCATAACCCCACTGAGCCACCCTCGCCCGGTCAGAGTCCAACACCGGCACCATCAACCGCTTCGCACGAACATTCCACCCGGACTCCGACTCGAGTTCCCTCGAACCGCCGTACGGCGTTGGATAGTAGTCGAACCCCGCCCTCTTCATACATGAAGTCACCACTTCCTGCCGCTCATCATTAGCCTTGATAGCCGCGCCAAGAGACTCCTCGAAATCATAGGAAGGCCCATACATGTACTTCCGGTACTCACCCAAAGGCGTGTCATCCGACAACACCGTCCACTCCTCGGCCAACGGAGCGCCCTCCGGGCCAACCACCACCGCCGGAGCCCCCGCCCCACCCGATTCATCCGTACGGGGGCTGTTGGCGGGCTGCTCAGAGCAGCCCGCCAACAACACAACCCCGGTGGCTAACAGCGCCGCCGCTCTCCGTAGTTTCGTCATCATAGATGATTCCTATTCGCTTCTTGGCCAGGGCTAGAACCAGGCAAGTGCTGGCTGGTACACCGTAGCGTGAAGGGCTCCCCGCGTTATTCACCTTGAGCCTGGCCGTCGCCAGTCGTCGAAACGGCCGCCTCCAAGTCAGCCCTGCGCCACCGCGACCATCTTGTCTAGTTCGGTCTGGTGAGCCGCGATGTAAGCAGTCTCCAAATCGAACTGAATCTGTGTATACCGGCCAACATAGTCCGTGGCAGCCCGACAACCGAAGTCCGCCACAGCAATAGCGATCTCATAGTCAGAACCAACCAACGACTGCTGATCAACCGGGACATCAGCCGGGTCATACAACTCGCCATCCTCAGGCCCCGTCCGCCCGT
>JAIRXP010000115.1 GCA_031268215.1 Bifidobacteriaceae bacterium
CCCACCGCCAATAGGATGTTTCCTGTGAAACCCCCGCCACCGTTTCCGGCCTACAAGGGCACACGGCCGTACGCGTTCGTTTCGTACGGCCACTGCGACGCCTACCAGGTATATGACCTGATAGAACGCTTGCACCGCCGCGGCTTCCTGATCTGGTACGACGAAGGCCGCGGCGGCGTAGACGCCAGTGCCGAATGGCTGGACTATGTTGCCAAGCGGGCAAAGGACTGCGCCCTGTTCGTGGTGTTCATGTCTCCCGGCGCGCTGAGTCGCCGGGGAGTCCGCAGCGAAATCACCCACGCCTACACGTCAGACCGGCCGATTCTTACCGTCGAACTCGAGCAAACCGATGTACCTGATGGCGTCGCCCTGGCCACCGGCAATGAGCAGCACACTGAAGTACACACGCAGGGCCGCGACCTTGGCTTGGCGGACATCTGCCAAGCATTCGAGTCACATAGCGTGACACGGCTGGAGCAGAAGGAATTGGAGAAAACGGATAACCCTCCCAACGGGGAAGCGGTAGCGGTGGCGGAGGCACAGGACCGCGGGATGCCTTCGCGTGTGCGAGCACCCAAACCGTTGTCAGTTTCCGAGGAATTCGCCGACCGGGTGCCGGAAAGTGAGGCGCTTACCGCCTCAGTTGAACGCCTTCAGGCGCGGCTACTCGGCAGCGATCCGCTGCAGGACGGCGTGTTCCCCAATGTTCTGGTCTTTCACGGCGGCGGCGGAGTTGGCAAGACCGGACTTTCAGAGCAATTGCAGCGCTGGGTTACCGGCGAACTGGCGGAAGACGGTGACTGGAGTAAATGGCCCCACAGCAATGCCCTGGCCATCAGATGGGATTTTCATGACTGTGAGGGCAACCTCAACCTTGCTAACCTGCTGACGGGACTGCGGCAACAGCTCATTCCGCTGAAACCGCGCTGGTTGGCTTTCGACTTGGCAGTCGCCGCTTATTTGGCGGCGGTTAGGGTGGATGAAGAGAAGCAGACCGGCCTGGTAGGCAAGGTGGCAAGCGGTGTTCTGAAATCTCTTAAGGAGATTGCCGGCGCCTTGCTCATCGCGATTCCGACTGACCTTGAAGCCAAGACCATTTCTTGGTTGTCCGATGCCGTGTTGGACGCCGAACGTACGGAAGTCCTGACCCAGCGCCTGGGTTTCAGCCGGGGACAGCTCGAGCATCTCAGGCGAGTCTTGGATGATTGCGATGGAATACCCAAGGGCTCCCAAGCCCCTGAGGTGGCCACGGATGTGCTCTACTGCCTGACGCAGGCGATCCATCTCATGCCCGCCCAGGGCCGGCCGGCCCTGGTGTTCTTCCTGGATGCCTTCGAGCGGCTGCAGCGCCGCGGTTCGTCTTCACCGGAAGCGACCATCGCCCAGTTCATCGCCAATTTGCCGTATTGCCTGTTCGTAGTCACGGGACGGGACCGCCTTGACTGGGCAAGGCCGGAGCGCACCGATCTGGGACTGGCTGGGCCGCATGCTTGGCCCGGGCTGCGCCAAGGGGCCAGCGAGGATCCCCGCCAGCATGTACTGGGACGCTTGAGCGATGATGACACCCGCCTGATCTACCGGAAAGCTCGCACCGCTGCCGGATGGAACATGTCGGATCAGGTCATTGAAGGTTTGGTTAAGCGTTCGGAGGGGCTGCCGTTGCATATTGAAGCCGTACGTGGACTGGCCCGGAACCTCGACGAGTCCGATCCCGGCCGGCCCCTTTCCTTGGCGGATCTGGACGGGGAGCTGCCGGTGGTCGTCACCCGGATTCTCGACACGTTGCGTCCTGATGAGGCCAATGCTTTCCGGGCAGCTTGTGTGCTGCCGTTCTTCGATGTCGCTCTAGCGCAAGCCGTCGCTGATGTCCGGCATGGTGACATCGAGAGGGCTATCAGGTATGCCCTGGTGGAGCATAACCCCGGCAGCATTTATCCGTGGCGGGTACATGACGAAATCCGCCGGCTGGTGCGGATTGACCGCAAGAGCGAGGGCTACTGGGCGGCCGCCGATTGGAAAGCGGCGGCGGAGCGAGCCATGGCTGAAGCGGTGCGGCGCATCCAGGAGGCCCACCAAAGTGATTCTGACGCTGCCGAACTCGAGGCCATCACCCTGGCGGTCCGAATAGGCTACGAATGGGATACCTATTACCCCGGCCTAGCCAAGATGGTCACCGAAGCACCCACCATTGACGGCTTGGCCCGTTTCATTCCGAATGTTCCCGACACAGCGCCCAACTCTGAGATCGCCGAACTGATTCGCTGGATACGTGCCATGCCCCTGTTGCGTGAAGAGCCGCTGGAGGTCTTCGACCGAATACGGCGCGGCACCACCGAGGCCGCAGCGTACGCTGGGCGGTGGCATTTCTATAGGCTCCGAGGCATGGGCCGCCATGATGAGGCCCTAGCCTTCTTGGAAGACCTTCTATTCGACTTCCCCGACCACGCCAGGCTTCTCCAGCATCAGTACGCGATTACCCTCCGGTTGTCCCGCCGCTTTGAGGACGCCATCGCCCACGAGGCCGCTCACCGGCCGGACCAATTGCCAAGCTTCATTCAGGCCGTCGACCGGTACCACGGCATCCTGGACGGCGATCCGGAGATCGCGCGGCAGCGCCGCAGAGACCAGGTATCAAAGCGATTTCAGTTCCAACTGGAATGCACAGACCTGCTCGCGAAGGCCCGCTCCGTCGGTGTCGCCTCGGAAGAGGTCATGAAACACCTTGACCGCGCGGTGGCCCTGCGGGCAAACGTCCGCGAACGGCAGTGCTGGATAATGCTCGGTTACACGAACCTCGCCAACCCGCCCCAACTAGAAAGAGTCCTGGTAGCGCTCCGGCGCACAGGTCGGCGACACTATGCCCTTCCCCATTTGCTCGCCCTGCGGGCGCTGCTCACCGGTGACAAGGACGACGCCAAAGCCGCCCATGATTCTGTCTCCCCGAGCGGCAAGCGCCGAGTCGCAACGTGGATCGCCAATGAGGTCTGGTTGGAGGAACTGGGATATCCGCTTCCGCCAGTCGAAACCCAGTGGATCATCCCTTACGAACAAGTCCGGGAAAACTGGCTCAGGATAGCCGCTGGCATCATCGAGCGCGCCAAGGCGAACTGACCAGACCGAACATACTCACCCCGTGACCGGCCGGCATCGGTGGTGACCCTAGGCTTGGAGACATGAATGGCGATCGCGACGGCCAGATTTCTAAGTTAATTCACCGCGCCTGGACAAGGATCAACGAACCCGGCTCCGCCGAGCGGCTTGCGCGAGAATGCCAGGTACCCGGTCGCCTTTCATTGAGGCAGCGATTTGAGCTGGTGCTGGCGGGTCCCCCCAACGGATTCGGCGCGGAAGCGTTCGCGATTCCGGATGAGCTGTGGGACCAGCAGGTCGCCTGGTTTGATGAGGGCGATGCCGCCCTGAAAGCGAACAACCCAGATGGCGCGGCCCACGCGTTTGCGCAGCTAAAAGCCTCTCACCGCGACGGTGACTATCCGGCGGCGCTGGTTGAAGCGAACATCGGTTTGGGCGATTCGGCAAGGCAGGCGGATCGCATAGATGAGGCCATCGCCTATTACGCCGAGGCGGTCGGCTTGGCCAGTCGTTGTGATTATGTACATGCCCGGGTCAGAGCATCAATTCCGTTGGCTTATCTGCACATGCGACTGGGCAGTTCTGAAGACGCGAGCTTGGAGTTCGGCGCGGCGTACCGCATGGCCCGTGAACGCGGTTGGCGGCTGGACATGGCGAACGCCCTGACTGGTCTTGGTGAGGCACTCCAACGCTTGCAGGATTGGGACAAGGCGATCAGTACGGTCAAGGAGGCCTTCGGCCTGTTCGAGGATCTCAAATCGTCCGAAGGTATGGCTAACGCCGCCACCCAGTTGGGTGAGGTCTATCGCCGCGGACGTAACGTCAAGGAAGCGGCCGTCTGGTACGGCAAAGCCGTCGATGCCGCCAAACACGCTGGCATGATAATCGCGCTCGCGAACGCGCTTGATGGGCTGGCGGAAGTTGAGCTCGCTGCCGGTGACGTTGACGCTGCCAGGGCACATCACAGGCAGTCTTACGACTTGTCCGGGACGGCCTATCCGCGTGGTCAGGCGCACGCCCTTAACGGTCTGGCGCGGTGTGACCTTGCCGTTGTCGAACGCGGCCAGGCGGCCGCACCAAACGGGCTCGCCAGTGAATTGGAATCAGCGGCCGAGCTGTTCGCCAAAGCGCTGGCTGGATATCTCGATATTGGGGACCTGACCAGCGCGGCCGCCTCTAGGACAGGCTTGGCACGCTGCGCCGAATTGGCCAATAACAGGGAAAGCGCGGTGCGATTCCGCCTGGAGGCGGTTGCCGGCATTGAAAAGATGCGGTCAGGACAAGGCGCTCACAGGCACCAGGACGAGTACTTTCGCCGGTTCGATTCCTACTACGTCAGCGCGATGCGCACCGCGATTAGGGCAGATGATTTGGTCGCTCTTGTGACGGTGTTCGAGGCGGTCGCGGGGCGGAGGCTAGCGAATCTGGCTGGGACCGGTGATCTCCAGGCCAGTGACGCCAAGGCACTCAACACGGCCATGGTGGACCTGTCCATCAAAGGCTGGCGGGTCGCCGTAACTGGCGAAGGAACGGATGATCACCGGCGGCGGGTTCAGAGCCTGGGCAAGTTGGCTTTGCGTAACGTGGTGACCCAAGCGGCGACAGAGGCGTTTGACGATGTGATGGCCGCGATCTACCAGCCATTCGATCAAGAGCGCGCACCAGAACTACTCGAAGACCTCAGCCTTGAGCCGCAGACAACTCTGGCCATCGCGATTCTGCCCACCAGTAACGACCTCGCTTGGCTCTGGATAGATCGTGAAACACCAGTTCACGCGGGGATTCATGAGCTACGGCCAGAAACCGCCGCTGAGGTAAAGAGGCTTCGCGGTGAAGGCCTGCGGCACAGTGACCGTCGCGCGGACATCGCGCTTCTGGAAGATCTATTGCCGCGAGAATTGACTGATCTGCTTCCCCGCGAGCGACGCATCACAATCGTTCCGGCCGGTCTGGCATGGGGTTTGCCGTGGCCCGCCATTCCAACCCCAGACGGCGGATTCCTGGGCGAACGCTGCCCGCTGGCGTTGTGCCCGTCACTAACCGTGCTGCGCCATCTGGTGACCACCGCGGGGACTTACACGCCGCCAGCTACTGTTGCGGCTTGGCGAGCGGCCAATGTTTCACATCATGATCTGCGGGCCTTCGATGGCGAGCCGCCCAGCCGCGTCGCGAAGCTGTCCGATGCCCCGGAGGCCAGACTGTGTTTGATTAACCATCTCATGGACATGGTGGCGGTGATCAGCCACGGCCGGCCGCTGCAAGAACTAGTCCACTACCTCGAATTGGATCAAGACACCTTTGTCACGCCCAGTGACATCTTGGCGGGGCGAACGCCGCGGATGCTAGCGCTCATCGCTTGTTGGGGCGCGAACGCGCCGCTGGCAGGGTTCGGCGATCCGTTAACCATCGCGACCCTAGCGTTGGTGCGCGGATCGGTATCTGTGGCCGCGACGGCATCGGAATTGCTTGATGACACAGCCAGTAGCCAATTCACTGCCATGTTCTTGGCCGCTGCCCTACGCCTGCCTTTTCCAGAGGCGCTTCACCATGCCACCGTGCGGTGGCTTAGGGTTCAAGGTCACCGCGACGGCCCGTTGTCACGCTGGGCTCCGCTCGCGGCCATGGGGATGTGACTTGGCGACGCTAACGAACTGGGATAATCACACCATGGATTCCCTCCCGTTCGAGACCGCGCGGCCAACAGCGTACGAGTGGACAGAAAAGGCTTACGATCTGCTGCTCGACGGAAAACTCGTAGTCGGCAGCGTTATGGCCAACGGTGTGCGCATCATCGCGGCCCAAGGCCAGTGCCCCCGCTGCGACGATGACGTGGCTTTTGTTATGGAGACCCACGCGCCCCTTCCTGCCACCAGCCGCAGCCTAGGCGCCAGCGCTGAAGTCGCCGATGAGTACGAAGCCATTGAGGTCACTTGCCGCTGTGCCGGGAGTCATCCGGGCCGGCCAGAACAGGCCGCCCAGCGCGGATGCGGGATAGCCTTCAGGGTCGATGTGCTCAGAGAAGCGGCCGCACTATGACTACCCCCAAGAGTTCCGTCGAGCCAATCGAGGAGCCGGGCCGCCAGTCCCGTGACCAGGAAAAAGACGGTTCGCCTGCCGTACCGCCCGCGCCGACCATACCCACCGCGCGGTACCGCAAGCCGGCCGCCCCACCCGGCCCGCAGGTGCTATTGAACATTGAGGAATGGACGGACCTCGTTGACACATCCTTGGAGCGGGTAACCAGTTCCGCCCAACGGTGGCAGACCGGCCTGGCGGGATTCATTGGGGTCATCACAACTGTCCTTCTCCTCGAAGGCGGAAGAGCACCGGACTTGCGGCCACCCTGGCGATACATCATTCTTGGCCTACTGCTGGGAGCCGTTCTGCTCGGCATCGTCGGTCTGTGGAAAGCGTTAGAAGCCGCCGCACCCAGCCATTCCGCTGTCACTTACGACGCGGTGGTCGCGAAATACGTCACGATCCGGGCTTACAAGATAGCGGCGGCCAATGCCGCCATCGCGCGATTGAGGAGTGCCAAGCGGCTCGTCGCAGCGGCCTGCGTCCTATTGATCATCGCGATCGCACTGTGGTGGCTCGCCCCCCGTTAGTTGTCTTCCGTTGACCACACCCCGCCGGCCAGCCTGCGCATCGTCACTAGCCCTCCCCCGGGGGGGCGAGTGTGACTGCCGCAGTCCGGGCGGCTGATGCAATGCGGGTATTCCTGGCCCATGACCTGGGCGGCGCGCGATTCAATGCTGTGCAGGCCACCCAAAGGATCGTTATGAAAACCCAGCACCCTGAGCGCAAGCGCAGCGTCGCTGCGTTTATCCATCGGCTCGACCGCCAATTCGACAGCAATCGCGGCTTCGTATTTGGAGCGGACCACACCAGCGGTGAGCGGGCCCCTACACTCGATGTAACGGGAAGCGAATTCGAGGATCTTCCACTCTTGGCCAGCATTGCAGTTATCGAACTGCCGGCATAAAGCTGAGGCAGCCTCATGCCGCACCCTCTTATCAGTCCAGCAGCCAGACGGTCCTAATCCTCCCAGTGCGTAAAGCAGCAACCTCCCTAAAGGCATGACCTTATTGCTCCACCAATGTAGGCGCCATCTCACAGACTCGTCCCAATCCTCCGCTAGGGTTCTCAGCAGGTCCTCGGCGGAACTAACTGGCCGCGCAGCGCTTAGATCGCGACGCGCCGCGCGCACCGCTTTGTCGCCGGTTCGGTCATCCCGGCCCAGGCCGAATGAGGGAAACATTTGGTTCACTACCCAAACGACCCTACTGACATCCTCCTGTGATAGAAAAAGGCGCCCCGTATCCGCAGGCAGGGTTGGATCGTCCAACCAAGCGACCAAGGCCAGCAGCGCGGAGACTTCAGTGGGGTCCGTGGCCTCGCGCACAGCCCGTCCGCCAAGGGTGGCCGCCAGGCCCACCGAGTCCTCCGCGAGCCAGGGCAACTGATCCCGGTCCCGCTGACGCGCGGCCCCCATATCGGGTGGCTCTCCAACTTCGTCAGGGTCGAAGCACACCTCCCAAACGCTCAGCGCCGCCTTCGAGATCGCACTGTCCGCGATCGTTTCCAGGTCCAGAATGTCCGGCGGCGCGGCCGGACGTTCACGGTCAGCTTTCTTGAGATGTTCCAGCCACCGCTCGCCGAGGTCCTCAGCGATCTGGTGGCGGTAGGCCCGCAACGCCGCGGCCACCTTGCGCCGAAAGACCTCCCCGATAACAGGCAGTTCGCCGTCCGGGTCTGGCCGCACCTTATTCTGGCAACGCTGAATTTGCTTCCAAGCGGACTCCGCGTCTGGGGACCAGGGGCCTGATCCCCCGGCCCGCTTCGCCAGGCAATCCTCTCCCCAGGCCAGGGCGTGCTGTCCGGCCCGGGCTATCACAGCGGGGGTTGCGGATAGAGCTTCCGCCGATGCCGCCCCAAGCCATTCGAAGCCCGCTGTCCGCTGTTCCTTGCCGTCTTCACCACCAGGCGAGTCGGCAAGCGCCTTGATGGCCGAGGCAGCCAGCCACCCGCCTATTCGCGTGCGCCAGAATGTGGAGGCCCTCTTGGCCGGCTCAGGCATGGTCAAATAGGCTGGTAGCCGAAGACCGAGGGTAACAAACCCTCGTGTCCATCAATGGACTCCGTAGTTTGCTTTTCTTGCCTGAGCGTTATCTCATGCTCAGAGACATAGCAATCCGGCCAGTGCACGGTGATCTTGTGAGGGCCACTCACGTACCGGGATGTGAGACGCAGTGTGACCTTGACGCCATCTTTGTTGCGGCGGGCCTCAATAATCACATCCGGCGCGAAGGCAACTTTTTCAAAGGGCTCCTCGTCATCTTCCTCCGGACCGAATTCTCCGCCGCGAGAGCGGTAATCCAGCACCGCCCGGATCGGCCCTGAAGGACGGTCCTCGCTCTCCACGAAACGGGCCACACTCAGGTCGTGTTCATCTGAAGACCACTGTCGCAGGTTCATCCGCTTGGCCAGCTGAAGGTGAGCGTCACCTAATGGCGTCCCGCTATCAATCAGCTCTTCAATGCTGGCCGGCAAGGGTTCGTCCAACCGCCAGTCCGACCGCTTGCCACCCCGGTTGCCCACGGCGTAGGCGTGCCAAAGCCGCTGGACTTCCATAAAGGACGGCCCATCCATCAGGATCGCCCGGATAGTGTCCAGGCTGAAACCGAGGGCGGCGCCCCGGACCAGGGTCTCGTAAGGCAGCGCCGGCACACCGACCGGAGGCCGCAGGAACTTCTTAGGCAGATCCAAGGACTTCTCAATTTCCGTCATTTGACTATTCACCGTTCCTCTTGGCGGGATTGTGGGCGGGGCACGGATCGCTCCACAGCACACATTGTGGCCGCGGTTGCCCCATGGCCTTCGCCGCTTCGGATTCGATTTCATGCAGGCCTGCGACCGGGTCATCCGCGTAGCCCAAGCGCCGGAGTGCGTCTCCCGGCCCGGGATGGTTCGGATTGGAAGGCTTGTTCAGTTCTTGTTCCGCGAGAACCTTGAAGTCTTCCTTTGAAACCCGGGCTCCTCGCGTGGTGACCTTCGCCGCTTGGGCAGCCAGTCGGAGGACTTGCCACCGACGGGTAGCGCCATGAGTTCCGGCCCGGCCGCTTAGACCGCCCCAGGCTCCATCCACGGCGCGGATCGCCCGTTGCAAAGCGGCGGCGTCGTCGCGGACGTCATCGGGCCCCAAACCAATTACGACGTAACTGAACAGCTGCACGGACGGCTGGGCTTGTTCACGCCACAACCTGTTCAGCGCTTCCCGGGACTGGCCAGGACCTTCATACGCGTCAATCACCGTGCGAGCTAGCCGCCACATCTGCGCTTCATACGGATCGCGTTTAGCCGGCCTATGGCGGGGAAGAGCCGGCAGATCGCTGCCGTCCGCCATTGCCTCCAGGACAGCCACGGCCAACACCCTGGCCGACTCAGTTAACTGCAGGTGCCGAAACACCGCTTCCGGGCTCTTCGCCCATTGGCGGAACAGTACCGCCAGTCCGCCGTCCGCCACCTCGGTCATCGCCAAGTGCTCAGCCATGGTTTCGCTGGGCGAGGTGAAGGCGCCGGAATCCCGCAGCGCCCAGGAATCCGCGTTGACACGCTGGTCATCGCTGGTGCCAGCGTCAGAACCGCCGGCGGAGCCCACGCCAAAGGCATCTGGCGAGACTAGCCGCTCCTTCGGCTGCTTCTTGAGCTGCTTCACGTACCAGCCCAGGTAGTTCAGTCCGGCGATCCCCAGAACAACCGTCATCACGTTCTCGAATGAGAGCACCCAGAGCTTGTGCAGGGAATCCGCGGCCAAGATGACGGCGCCGCCTACGAGGGAACGGTCAACACCATTGGCAAGTTCCTGACCATGCCGCTTCGCCATCTTCTCCTTGGTGCTGCCCACAAGCCAGTCCATCTGGTCCAGCAGGCCATCAACCACCGCGGCCCGGAAATCGTGGCCAAAGCTGCTTCCGCGAAGACCCGCTAGTCCTCCCAGGTCACCGGAATCAGCGTTGTCAATCCACCGCATGATCTTGGCACTCTCGGCCGAGAGTTCGCGCCCATCGCCCAATTCATCAATCAGGCTTCGTTCAGCGTGAGCCAGCACATGCCGCCGGGCTTCTTTGATGGCGCGCTTTCCGGCGCTTAGGTACTTCTCTGTGTAGATCCGGCACGCGCCCAGCAGCGCCGTCGCCTCAGAGCGGGCCTCGCCCGTCTTCGAGTTACGGCTCATCAAATCGGGGGCATCGCCCCGGCCCTGGCCCCAGTAGCGTTGGCGTAGGCGGCGACATTGCTCCGCGAAGACCAGGGAGCTGAGTTCGGCCTCCTCCTCAAGCAGCCTGACCCAGGGTTCGGGCGGGCTCAGCGGGAAACCGACAGATGGCGGGAGATCCTGTGCGGCGGTCATTGATTCTCCTAAGGTTGGGGGGCGACCCCGGGGAGGAATGCTTGCGTCGATTGTACCGGATCAAGACGGAGCCGATTGGCAGCCTGGCACGGCGCACCAATCCTCCCGGCGGCACTGGGCCCGTACCCCGCCACCATCCGGCTGGAAGGTTCCCGATGCCGTCCCAAGGGCACCGTAAGTAGAGCCGCCATCCGCTGTAGCTAGGACAGTGGTTTGTACAGCCACGCTCCGGCTCATCCGGCTCCCAGACCGGCCACCCGCCGCGTCCATGGGTGATACGGCGCCGCATCCAAGTCCGCTTGGACACGATCAGCCGCAGCCTTAATCGCCCCGATCCTTTGCAACACATCAACCAGCGCCTGCGTATCAACCCGGGCGGCGTGATCTATCCCGCACGAAATACCTTCCGCCATCCGCATTTGGCCATCAGTGGTATCTGGCTCTCGCCACAACAAAGGCGGTGCCTTTGGCTTATCGAAGCCATTGATGCCCGCTTGCAATGCTGCGAAGTTCAGCACTTCAAGACTCGCATCGACCATTTCTTGAGTCCGGGTCAATACCGTTCCTACCTCTCCAAAGGCGTCCTTCAGAGCGTTATTGACATAAGTGATCTTGCGTTGGGCCTCCGTCCGGTGATACACGTGGACTTCGGCCCCCTCATCCAGGGCCCGGGCCAACGGCTCCAACGAGCGTGAAAGTCTGGTGCCGTCTTTGGCGTAGTCAAGATAGGTGACAATTGGCAATGCTGCCCCAACTACTACCGAAATCAAGGCCAGGACGAGTTCTTCCATGGGTCGCCCCGCCGTGCCGGGGCCCAGGGTCCGGACCAGCGCTATACCAGTGTTGACCAGACCGCACACGGCAGCGAAGGTTAGCAAAACCATGCCCTCACGGCGCTTCCGGGCATGGTCTTGAGGGCGGTCGCCCTCATCCAGCTCGGCCATCTGATTGTGTATCTTGCCTGCATTCATCGCGAAGAAGTAGGTCAGCAGTGCCACGAATAGTGCGCCGATTAGGGCAAAGCCCCACCTGCCGGCGTCAGCCAAGGGATTGAAGAAATCGACTCCCATCAGGTAGCAGAGCATCGCCCAGACACTGATGGCGTCCACCAGCGTCGCGGAGACTACTGCCAGCCGCCATCCCCTGCCCGTCCGCTCATCCCTGAAATCGCCCATGGCCACGCGACGGGTTATCACTTCAGTCCTGTAACCGTGTTCCTCGACTCCTTCAACGACATCCCGGTCCGTTTCGAATCCAGGGTCTGGCACTCTCTGGTCCTGCCATCTGCCAGCCGCCTCAATGTGCGCGGCGGCTTCCGCTAATGGCCCAGAGTCTGGATCGCTCAGCCACTTCAGATTCGGCTTGATTTGATCTTTGACGAAGTCTCCCAAGGACTTCTTCGCTTCCTCGGCCTCCTTTCTGGTGGTGGCCTGGATATGGCGCGATTCGATGACCACCGGCTGGTCGGCGATCAGGTCATGCGCTACAGCGGTGCCGCGGTCATATACGTCGCGGGGAATTCCCATGCGCATGGCACGGTCCCATGAATACCGCACCTTTGGTCCTTCAATGTAGAGCCGGCGGCCGCTGGCGGCCCCTGTCTGAGCCGAGTTTCCGAATGTCGCAGTCATGATCGTTTTCCCTCCTTATGGCGGGGTTATGTCTGAATGATGGTGATGATGACCACCGCGTTCTCAGCAGCGGCCGGGTCTTCCGGGTAGGGCGCTCCGGCGTTGCCGTGTCCGGTCGCTTCTGTCTGCCCGTCCGGCACGCCCAGGTCTTCTTCGAGGACCTGGGCCACCAGCCGGGCTCTCGCGTCAGAGATGGCAACCGAATTGGCGGGGTTGTCAACCGGCCTGCCGGCGGAGTCCACGGCGCCCGGCCAGGCGCTGTATCCGTCAACGTTGACCTCGGCTCCAGGACCGATGTGTCCCGCACATTCCGCCAGGTCAGCCGCCAACTGCGGGCGGTCCAAGAGCGTCACTTCCGAGGGATGGTTGACCAGCGAAAACCGGGCCGTCACCGACACTGTGCAAGTGGTATTCCCGTTTTCCGGGTTGACCTCCACACCGACGGGAGTAGGTGGGACACCGCCAACCGGCACCACTGGGATTGGTTCATCCGAAGTCGGGTCCAATGCAGCCATGTCAATCCAGGCCAAAGACTCGACTCCGGCATTCTTGGCCAGCGCTCCGTGGAGGCTCTTCAAATAGGCCTCTTCAGCGGGATACAGATTCTGTTGGCCCGCGGGAGCGGTCCTGACGTAAGTGGCCGGGTGGCCCTTCATCCAGGTCGGCACGAACTCAGTCTCACTGGCCGTATCCACAACCTGTTGAATCAACCCGTCTTTCCAAGCCATGGCCCGGGCATCTGTGGGGTCTTCAGTGTCAAGGAAGCTCGAGAAAACCCAGACAGGGGTGTCTTCGACAAGGCTGGACGGGTGTGCCTCAACCAGGCCCAGATAGGTTGCCCTCCCAGCGGTGCCAGGCGTGGCTCTGTTCATGTCCGCTTCCACTTGGACCAGCTTGGCTTCAGCCCGCTCCTGGACTTTGTCCGCCCTGAGTTCGACCTCGCCTTCTTTGCCGCCCTCAACGTACGCAGTCAGGTCCACGGTGGCCACCGTCGAACGGGCGTCCGCCTCAACCCGGATAACCTCCAGCTCCCGTCCTTCGGCTGCTGCGGCGTAAAGCCGGTCACGCAGCTCACCGGGAATCACATAGGCGCTGTCCGTAGCGCCCGGAGCGACATAAACTATCAACGCGCTCGGCGGCGGATCCGGAACGGGCTTGGGCTTCAAGTTAGGCAGGCCCACAGCCAGCAGGACCAGCACCCCGGCGGTGGCGCCAACCACAACAATTGACTCCTTTACGGCGCGTGGCACCCGGGACATGGCGCGCCCGGCGTGCTTCCGCCCAACCGATGGCCCGTAGCCACGGCTCTTGGGATGCCCGCTGCTCTTGCGGGCGGTTCGCCGGGCGGGTGATCCCCTGGCTCGCCCCGGGAATCGCCCCCGAGTGCTTTGCCCCAGTCGTGTTCGTCTCATCGCGTTGACATCCCTTCTTCTACTCTGGTGCCGTCACCGATCAGTGCGGCTTACCAATAAATGTCTCTTGCGGTACCAGATTCGGCTCAGGAGACCGCCCACGGCCCCGTTCTTCCTCGATTGGTCGGCGCTCAACGAGCGCAAATCCGGCCGCCGAGGGACTTAAGTCCCACGAGTCCGTCTGGCTCCTAGCCCAGACTGCTGCGAACCAACCGAAGATGACTCAGACCGGCGAAAGGAGGCAGCACCGATGGCGTTCCAGATCACGGGGGCTGTTGTGATGTGCTGCTGCTCGGTGGCCTACGGTTTGTGGCAGGCCGGTCACAGTGCCGGCCAAAGTGATTCGGTCGTATCGCGGATCGGGAAACTGCCCAGGCCGTTGATGCTGATCCCCTTCGTCGGGATCTTGGCCACTTATTGGTTTCTGAGCATCCTGGCCCCCAAGCCGCTCAACGCCGTGGTGTTCGCCTTGGTGCCGGCCGTGATCGCTTTTCTAATAGGCTTGGCGGCGACAAGAAGAGGAAGCAGCAGAGCGAAATGACAGAGCTCGGCTGAGTCTCTGCGGGAAGGCCCCTAGCGGAGCCCTCGCACTGACGGAATCGTACCGCTCACCGCTCCTTACACGCCTCAAGGGCCATTCAATTCCCATTCGGCAAAACGCAAGCCGCTATTGTTCTGCTGCCGCCTATCCCTGAGTATGGTGCTGCCAAGAGTTATGATAGCCATTGCCATGGGCCCAAACAGGCGACCGTACCACACCACCGGAGTCTCTTCTAATATCCTGAAATCAGTGGGGTGGTTCAAGGTCAACCATGCCACAAGTCCGCCGATCGCGAGAATGAACAACGAGACAGTGAATGGAACAGAAACCGGAATGTTGTCCCGGCTCCAAAAGCGGTAGCGCGGCAATTCCTGCTGTTTACCGCTCATTAGAGCATCATCACCTCGCGCCTGAAACATGGCCATTAGTGTCAAGTCAAGCTCGCCAAACTCACGCAGCAGTAGAGTCGCCAGCTCCCGCGCCAGTTCTGCAAGAACCCCTTCGTGCTGGCTGGCAATGCGTACGCGAATCTTGCCTATGCTAGAATCGACGTACCAGCCAATCGTAAGATCCGCGCGCGGCCGCGTACGCTGCATCCCCCACTTGACATTCTTCACAAAAGAAGCGATGTCATGGTCCGGCAGTTGGGCCGCCATACGGTCAATAATGCCGTGCTCCTCGGTCGATTGCGCGGAACTCCATTCGCCTTTTTCCACCAATACCTTCCGTAGACGGGCCGGAAGACTACCGGTTTTGTCTGCGTCTCCAACTACAGAATGTTCCGGACAGTTGAAATCAATCAAGACGCGGTGTGGCATCAGTCTCCCCTAACCCCGGCCGACGAAAAGAACCTGGCACCGCCCTGGTCCTTCCACTCCAGATAGACCGTCGAATTCCTCCCGAGGGATTCGGCATTCGCTACGACACGGCGCCCGGCGGGCTCTAGAGTCATGCCTCGCAGTATCTCAACGCTCTTCTCTCCGCCCACCGAACGCTCTTCGGCGGCGGCAATTCTCACGGTGTCCTCGGAGGTATTCGTCACCAGCAGTCGGTCGCCAAGCGCCCGCAGGGCAATCGCCTGGGGCGACTCCCGCCCCCAGAACTGGCTGCGCGCTTTGGTCGGCAAGAGCCGGTCCACACTCTCCATAACGTCCGCGTCGTCCAGACCAAGGTTCGCGCCCAGGGCGCTCAGCATGGCCGCCAGTTGCTGGGCGTCGCCCAAGTCAGGCGCGTTCCTACCGTCCTGGAGCAACGGCAGCGAGGTTTGCGGCAATCCCAAGCAGGTGCAGGGAATCGTCCTGATCTTCTTAGCGGAGGCAACGCCAAGCTCCCAGGACATCCAAAACGAGTTGCCCACCGAATGCGGAGTCGCCAACCAAATCATCGCGGCGGCACTCTCGATTCGCGCAAGAATGCCCTGGTCTATGGGCTCACCCGCCGCCAGCCCGCTCGACGCCCGCGTGCTGTTGAATACGTCAATAGCCTGCCCGTACAGGTCCCGGAGCAGGCTTTCCAACAACTCGGCGGGTCCCGGCTCGGAGTGACTTATGAAGATCGACTTCTTGGGGCTCATCTTGGAAGCTTACTGCCTCCGGGGACCGGCTCTTTCGCAGACAGTTGAGCAATGGCAGATTGCCAGGCCCCATTGGTTCTGACCCTCTCGCGGACGCACAATGTGGGGCGCTACCATAAGACGTGCCCGTATTCATCAGCTACCACCATTCGCGCCGGGCGACCGCGGAACATGTGGCGCGGTATTTGGAGGCTCACGGTGTTCCGGCTTGGGTCGCCCCGCGGGACATCCGTCCAGGGATGGACTGGGATGAAGCCGTCGCGGATGCTATTAGTACGGCCCAGGCATTCGTTCTTTTGTTCTGTTCCGAAGCGGATCAGAGCCGCCATGTGAAGCGAGAGATTCACCTCGCTGATCACGCCAAGATCCCGGTTTACCCGGTGCGCCTGGAACGGATCGAGCCCAGAAAGCTTGGATACTTCCTAACGGCGGCGCAGTGGATTGACTGGCTTGACGAGCGTGACAGCACGCTTGACAGACTCATAAAGGTTCTCGAGTCAGCCTCGCCACTGGCCTGGCTGGACCACGGAACGGACATCACACCCGCCGCACGGCAGGCCCCGGGGCCTGCCTGGCCCCGGCTCTTGGCCGCGTTCAAGTCAGAAGGCCCGGCGGCGGAATGCGCCGCGCGGCTCGTATTCGAGGGCGCCAGGAGATTCCCCGACCACTCTGTGGTGCTTCCAACTGGGCGTACTGCCACGTTGCTGTTTCGAGCAATGGTGCGAGCGGCCGGTGACTACGGTCCGGACCCGTTCGCGGGTTCGGTGATCCTGAACGATACTGAGACCTTCGGCGTCTACAAGAAGCACCCGACAAGCCGTACGCGGCATGTGAGGCAGGCCCTACTGGACCGGCTCGCCAAGGCTGGGCTCGCCCCCGAGCCCAGCCAGGTTCACCTCCTGAGCGGTCTGATCGGCAAGACTGATCCAATCACCGAAACCAGTCGGGTTCTACGCGATTTCCCACCTGGCGTTCACGTCGTGTCGATCTCGCCGGCGGGCGAAGTGCTGGGATATGACGTGGGCACCTATTCGAACGACGAAACAATTGTGCATGACGGGTGCAGGATTATTGAGATTTCGCAATCAGGAAAGCTGTACATAGACGGCGACCAGCCGTCGCGGTCCATAGTTACCATAGGACTCGGATCCTGCCTTGGTGCGCGGTTATTGGTGTTGCCGGTCTTCACACCGGACAAGGCCCGCATTCTGAATCAGCTTGTGTCATTCGAGACCACCGCCGGGGTGCCTGCCACGCTCCTTCGAAGGCACTCGACAGCTATTATCTGTACTACCGAACGGATCATCGACGAGGCGCTGCTAACCGACAGCGCAGAATTCTACGCTGATCCGCGAGCGTGCTTAGCCGAGATAGAACTGAGGAAGGACATATTTTAGTGTCTAATGTACGTTTGGCCATCGCCGGGATGGTAACGCTCGACCTCGTTTACGTTACAGAAGCCCATCCGCTTGAGGACTCTGAGAACCCCGTACTGGAGCATGCCTTGGTGGTGGGAGGACCGGCCGGTCGTTCCGCGATCGCGGCTGGCCGCCTTGGCGGGAATGTGGAGCTGCTGGCGATGATCGGTACCGGGACGTTCGCAGCGTTGCTCCAAGACCAGCTCGCCCCTGAGCCGTTGAAGATCCAATGGGTTCAGGAGGAAGGCCCATCGCAGCATTCGTGTGTGTTGGTGTCGCAGGAGACCGGGCTGCGCACAACCATTTGGCTCCCCCAACCGCGCGTCAATAAGGAGTTCGTGCGCCGGGTGGACGGCCTGCTTCGCCAAACGGATACAGTCTTATTCGACTGCACCGATCAAGCCGCCACCAAGAGTATTGTTGCCTCGTCGCGCGCCAATGGCGCCACCGGCGTAGTGGATACGGGGTCATATAAACCGTGGGTCGAGGAAGTGCTGCCTGGCGTGGAGCATATAGTCGTTCCGGAGAAATTCCTCTCGCGACGGCTCCCTAGCGCCGCGTCGTCACGAGACGCCGCTATCCAGACATTCGCGGATCTTGGGCCCCGCGTCTTGGGCGTAACCCGCGGCAAATTGGGAGGCCTCTGGGTGGATGAGGATGGCCTCCACGATTATGCCCCTTATCCGGTGCAAGCGATTGACACTTGCGGGGCCGGGGACACGTTTCACGGCGCCTACGCGTGGGCCGTGGCGGCCGGATTGCCTATCGCCAACGCCTTTGACGTGGCCGCTTGGTCAGCGGGCTGCAAGTGCGGGACATTGGGCAACGCTGGCATTCCCGGGTTTTCCGACCTGGCCCTGCAGCACCCGGAACTACTTGAGCCACGGTAGCTATTGGCACAGGTCCAGACGTTCCGCCGGCCATCGTAAGCCGGGCTTCACATGCCGGCCATGTCATCTCATCTGCTACGCCCGGGTAACTCCTTCCGGCCAGATGACTACCACCTCTTTGCCCTGTTCACGAGCATATTCAACAACGTCCGCCGTCCCTCCTAGCCCCCGCGCGCCGGCACCGTCCCATACCGCGACCAGAACGTCGGAGCGGTCCACCACGGATTTGCCCGCCTCCCAGAAGGCCTCCTCTGTAGGCTGCGCGAAGTCAAGGCGAACCAGCCCGGCGGCATCGGACAGGTAGCCCTGGTAGGCGGCCAGGCCTTCGGGGGTATCCATGGTCGCCTCGTACCCAGCGCAAGGAACAACACCAATCAACGCCCCGCCCGCGTCAACGATCTGCTGGGCGAATAGCTGATCCGCCCCTTCAGCCAAGCAAGACACGCCCGTCAGGGGCCCGGTTTGGTCTTTGATAACACCGCCGATGCCGTCCACGACGTAAGCCATAGCTTCTGCCGGTATAGCCCGGTGGCCGGTGATTCCGAGTGTGCTCATGCAGTCCACTGTGTCACACAGGTGGCCTTGGGCGCTCGGTCAGGAGGCGCGTGGCGGCCACCCCCCAGCGAACCCCGCCACACGCGGATTGGGATAGATTTGGGGTCTGGTTGCCCGTCTATTGGAAGGCCCCGTCGGTGAAAACAGTCACGGTGTTTCTCGGTTCCTCGACCGAACTCGCGCCTGAGGTTGTGTCGCTGGCTGATTTCTCTGGTGAGTTGAACAGCGTTTATCAGGCCCGGCGGGTGCGGCTGCGACTGGAGCAATGGCGGTGGCCCGGTGACGACCCAGCGGTTTGGGACGCGAAACGGGCGGGACATACCGCGCTGATCCGGTCAAGTGATCTGTGCTTCTTCCTGTTCTTCACTTCACTGGCGGCCCGTACGGCTTATGAGTTCGCCACAGCCGTGGACTCATCCCGAGCCTCTGCCAAAGGCCGGCCGCAGGTGGCGACCTGGTTCAAGCAACTTGATGAAGGCCGGCGGATGGACGGAGAGTTAGTCCGGCTGAGGGACCGCCTGGAAAGCGAGATGGGCCACTATTGGAACACTTGGGCCAGCGTTGAGGCACTCAAGTTGGGTGTGCTGATGCAGCTAAAGCGGTCCGGGGCAGATACCCCTGTCACAGTTAAGGATGACCGGGCGTTAGTTGATGGCCGGCCGCTGGTAGATCTAACCCAAGTGCCGTCCTATGCACAGTTCCAGGGCTTGGACCGCTTGCGGGCAGAATTGGATCAGGTCCAGGAGCGCTGGAGCGAGTTGAACCACCAATCATGGGCCAGTCCGGCCGACCGCACGTTGGCGGAAGAGTTCAGCCGGGCGGACCAGCGCCGGCGGGAACTGGAGGAGGCCTTGGACAAGGCGAGGTTTGAGTTCTTGGCGGTGACTGCCTCCATGTTTGAGGCCACCCGGCCGGGCTCCATTTTGTCACCGCGCCGGGCCCGCGCTTACCGCTTATTTGAACTGGGTAACGTTGATCAAGCCCTCGCCTTATTGGACGAGGATGTGCTGCGGGCAGAAGCGACATCAGCGCAGGCCAGACTAGATGCCACCAAACAGATGATCAGCTTGATCGCTGACCAAGCGGGGGCGGAACGCCAGCGGTTGCGAACCACGGCTGACACCTGGCTGCAACGCTATGACATGTGGAAGACCAAGCCGCTCAGCCGCGATTCGTTGGCGGGAATGGAGACCGCTTTGCGCGAGGCGGTCGCGATTGAAGAACGCGCGGGGCTGGAGCCGGAAGCGACATTCCAACTCGCCGGGTTCTTGCGGCAGCAGCGCCGGTGGGATGAAGCCGAAGCGGTCTACCAGGACTATCTGGCCTCCCCATCCGTGGCTGGGGATGACGGAAAACGAGCCGGCGGGCTGAATGAACTGGGTATTCTTTGCCGTAAACGCGGGGATTTGGATCAAGCGGCTGCCGCCTATGACGAAGCGCTGGTCATTTACCGGCGCTTGGCAGCCGTTAACCCTCAGAAGTACCAACCTGGCCTGGCCAGAATCCTCAATAGTATAGGCCCCCTGCGCCGTCACCAGCGGCTTTTCGATCAAGCTGAGGCGGCCTACGCCGAGGCGCTCACCATCTACCGTTCCCTAGCTGAGGCCAACCCTCATGAACACCAATTCGGCCTCGCCAAGACCCTTAACAACCTAGGGATTCTGCGCCGGCACCAAGGACAACCAGACCAAGCCGTGGCAGCCTACACTGAGGCCTTGGAGTTGTACCGAATCCTGGTGGCCACTAATCCACGGGAATACCAACCTAACCTGGCTAGAGCCCTCAATAACTTCGGCGGCCTATGCCGCAAATCGCAGCGTTTTCCTCAAGCGGATGCGGCATATACCGAAGCCTTGGCCATATACCGGCCCCTGGCGGAAGCCGATCCGCAGGCCTACCAGCCCTGCCTCGCCCAGGTTCTCAACAATTTGGGCATTCTCCGCCGCAACCAAGGAGAACCAGACAAGGCGGCCGCCGCTTACGCGGAGGCCCTCGGCATTTACCGCCCTCTGGCCATTGCCCACCCGCAGACATACCGACCTAACTTGGCCAGAGCCCTCCACAATGTCGGCTATTTCCTGCACACCCAAGGAAACTTGAAAGAAGCTGGGGCGGCCCTCACGGAGGCCGTCAACATCCGCCGGGAACTCGCGGAGGCCGACCCGCGGGCCCACCAACGCGGCTTCGCCTCCACATTGAACAAGCTCCAGAGGGTCTACGAGGATCAGGGCAAGCACCGGGAAGCCCAAGCCGCCGCCCAAGAGGCCGCCCAGATCGGCTCCAGCCCAACAAGCCACAGCGCCGAATCAAAGGCCCTCGCATGAACCGTCAGATTACGCTGTTCCTCGCCTCATCTGACGAACTCAAGAAAGAGCGCGAGGCCCTAGGCGCATTTGTCAACCAGCTCAATGACATCTATAGAGCCCAACACCCCCATAAGGTGCGCGTCACTAAATGGGAGTGGGAATCTGACGCGATCTTGGAACGGCCCAAGCAAGATGTGTATAACGACAAGGCGCGCGCCAGCGATATAGCACTGTTCCTATTCGCCACGGTCCTGGGCAAAGGCACCGCCGCCGAATTCGATGCCGTCGCCGAAGCGGTCGCGGAAACCGGCCGGCCACGGGTCACTGCTTGGTTCAAGCAGCTCGCTCCCGGCCAGACGCTCGAACCGGCGTTGCAGCAGGTCAGGGACCAGATCACCGGTGGTATGGCCCACCCGGATAACGCGCCCGACAATCATCTCTGCCTCACCTTCGCTTCCGCCGAGGAACTCAAGCTGGGAGTGCTGTTCCAGCTTCAGGCCAATGAGCTGGCTTTGCCCGTCATTGCCGAATTTGACCGGGCCACGGTCAACGGCCAACCGGTCATTGACCTGACCCAGATCCCGGCGTACACCGCCTGCCTCTCAGCCCAGCGCCACTACTTCCTCGACGCCACAGCTCGGCTGGCGACAACGGCGCCGGGCCTCAACAGCCCCGCCTGGCACCATTATGAGCGGGGCCATCCCCAAGAAACGCTACGCATTTTGGCGCCCGATGCCGTCCAAGGAGTCCCAGCATGAAAACCGTTCGCCTAGTTCTGGCCGCGTCTGAAGACCTGCGCGAGGACGTTCAGAGACTGGAGGACTTCATTGGCCGCCTCGATGACAATTCAAACGGGGCTGCACGGCCGCTGTCCAGCGGTGACCCGCGGGTCCCGTTCGTTCGTCCGCCTTGCCCCGCGTGCATACCCTTCGCTAGCATTACAGCAGACGTGGGGCCGAGGTAGCCATTTACTCCTCTAGCCCTCTCGTACCCGTACTCCCGACGATAGCGACACCCATTGCAATACTTACTTAGGCAGGTCAGCCAGCGCCAGGCGGCTGACCCTCAGGCCGGTGGAGATGTTAGTCCGTCTGCAGTCTGGGGCTTTGCCCTTCGCACCTTCGGCTACGCGTTCACCTCGCCTTTCGCCATGGCCGCTGGGTGGCTAATGGCTGCGCCTCCGTCGGATCGCGCGCCCCACTCCTTTTTCGTCTGGCCCTTCTTTGTCGGTCTGTTTCTTCTCGTCTCGGCCTTCTTCATCCAGTACACATACCGCTTCCCCTATCACAATCGCGACAGGTTCCCCTACTTCTCCTCTAATACCGATAAGTTGTCCCACCGCGCCATCCGCGACATCATTGCGGGAGCCCTCATCGTACTCGGCAGCCTCCTTACGCTGCCACTCCTCGCCCAGTCGTATGACCCGATCAAGCTCTGGTCGCCCGACGGAAGGCCTTTTCTAGCCCAACTAACCATCGCCCTTACTTATCTAGTCACCGTCCTCGTCTGGGCCGGTCAGTTGCGCAAGGATGCCCGCGACGCGCGGCGCGGTCGCATCCTCGACTGGCTAACAATTCCCGCGTTGTTCAGCATCGGGCTCGGTGTCTGCTCCGGCTATGTTCTGCGAAGCGAAGCACTTATCAATTCTTTGTGGGGCCCCGCCGCTATTGCAGCCTATCTCGCCTACTTCCTCCTTGCCGCCGTGGTAGGCACGCGCAAAACCCCCACTGAGTCGTCTCTTCGGACGCTGCTCCTCAAGTCTCCTTTCTCCGTTTTCAATTGCCTAGTGCTGGCCACCGGCTCGGCTCTCTTTTTCGCCACACTCTTCCAGCCCACTCTCTCTCAGGTCAACCTCACGCTCGCCATTCGCCTTGTTGTCGGCGCGGTCCCCCTCTCCGCGTTCATTGCCGTTGTGGAAGCATGCAGAATAACGGCTTTCGAGTTCGAGAACAGGAACTCGTCCAAGGGTTCCATCTGCACCTTCTCATATTACAAGTCCACGACACTAGCCATAGCAGCGTGCATACTGATACTTCCCATAATGATACTCACCCTCGATCAGTATCACTTTCTGTTTTACATTCTCGTTGGAGCCCTAGTATTGAGCTTCTATTTCTTTTGGCTTATGATGGGCATTAACAACCGGTTCCGCGGCGCGAAGTGCTGGGCTCTGATCAAGCTCTCGCTGGGCTTTGGCATTCTCGCCGTCATCTTCTCTGATAGCTGGACGCAATGGCCGATCTCAATCGGCGGATGGCTCACGCAGCCTTGGCTGTCCTCGCTCCTTTCTTATCCAACGCTCTCGATCTATGCCCTCGCGCTCTTCTACCTTGCCGGCTCTCTTATGCGCGACTACGACCGATATAAGATGGCCTCGCTCAATAGCGGCCAGCGACCGGATACACCGCGGGCTGCCCGTCGACGCATACTGCGTAGAATGTCGGACGACCCTCGAAATGCCGGCCGCATCTTGGGCATACTGAGCTTCGCCCCTTTCCTAGTGTTGTTCCTCATCGACTTTGGAGCAGGTTGCACAGTGCCCCCCGAGTACGAATGCCTTCCGGGCGCCAACCCCCTTGTGCGGGCGGCGGAGATGCTCTACCTCCTAATCTGCTGCGTCTGCCTCCTCTTCAACTACTCTCAGGGGACGCTCGACTTCCGAATTGACACTGACTTCAAGATCGCATTGAGCAACCCCTCTCCGGAGCCTCCCACAACGGACGGTGGTGAGGACAGCACGCAATTCATGGGATTGCTCCGTCTACTTCGGCTTCCCACGGGGCTCTTTGTCCTGATGATTGTGGCGATTTCCTACGGGGTCACGGGTTCGGGGTGGACCACTGGCCTAATACTCGGCATGCCATTTGCCCTCGCCGCCATGCTCGGATTCGCCCTGAACGATATCAGCGACTGTCACAAGGACGCGGTGAGCAAGCCCCGCCGTCCCATTCCAAGCGGCCAGGTTTCCCTTGGAGCGGCTAGGACCGCCGCCCTTGTCGTGGGAGTCTTGGCTTTCGGCTGGGCGACTTGGGTCCCGCTGACCGGTTGGCACAGGTCCTTCTATTTTGTCGCCTTCGTCGGCGTGATTCTCTACAATGGCGTCGTCCGTTACGCTGCCTTGGCGAAGACACCAATCGCCGCGCTGCTGTCGGTCTCGCCGCTCGCCTTCTGTCTGCTGACGTTGGAGCCGGGCCCGTTGCCGGCCGTCGTGTCGGGACTGGCGTTCCTATATATCACGGGGAGAGAACTCAGGATGGACGCCCTCGACGTAGACGGCGACCTTCAGGGGCGCACTCGCACCTTCCCTATCCTGTTTGGCGTCTCCGCCACTACTCGTGTTGCGTTTGCGCTCATTGTCGGGTCAATGTCGGTCCTGTCTCTTCTAGTCCTCAAGTTCGAGTTCGGCCCGGTAGCTTTAGTCCTGATTTCCTTGCTCTGGCTTGGGCAGTTGCTGTGCGAGGTCCTCTGGGGTTCGGGGATGCCTACGCGGAGGCGCACCTCTATCCGATTGCAATGGATACCCATGTTGGCGGGGTCGTTTGCCGTCCTGATGGCTTAGCTCTGACTCGTCTGCCCCGCAGGGGATAGAGCCGGTCCGGGCCCCTTAGCTGCGGGCCGGTTCGTCCGCGGTTGAGGCCGCCGTGAGGCCGGACGCGTGGTGGCTAACGCCGGTCTCGAGCATTGCGGGATGCTCATGTATGTATCTGACATGTCCGTCCTTGCCGCCAGCAAAGCTCAGCGTGTTGTGGGAGCACGGAGGGCAGGTCGGGCCAAGGAGAGTCCCGTGCTTAGCCACAATCTCTTCGCTCCGCGTCAGCACATCCAGCAGTTCCTCATAACTGGGAGGTCGCATCCGGGCGAGCGGTGTCACTGGATCGGGTCTGAAAGGACTCAGAACCGGCACGCCTCCTCGCCGCGCTATCGCTTCTACTCCTTCGAGCGTTGACTCGGTCGGTTCTAGACCAACCAGGAGCATAGAGCGGACCCGGCCTGGACCGAGCTGCTCTGCCGCGCTCTCGATAAAATCCAGATAGCTGTCCCGCCCTCGGTTGTATTTCTGGCGGGCGACGGCCTGTTGACAGCGCCGGTCGTATACCTCGAGGTTGATTGACAATTCGTTCAAACCGGCCGCCCCAAGCGCGGGCAAGTCCAGGATGCCGGGAATCGGCACCATCATGATATCAACGGGCACTTCCGGGAATGTCTTGAGCACACGCAGGTACAACTCTTGATGGTTCCCTATGTCCTTCGGCTTGGGCGTTCCGCCCGATATCAGGATATGCCACGCAGGCTGGATCGGATCCTCCAGAGCTACGCGCAACGCCTCCAGGCAATGCTCTATCGGCTCTAGCCGGTAAGCTGAAATGGGCATGTCATAGGGTATGTTACAGAAGGTGCAGGTCATTGAGCATGACTGCAGTGGAGACAGCCGGGCACGGTCACCGTGGGTAACCACCACGTCAAGTGCCGGTGACGTGGCGCCCTTCGAATGAAAGGCCGGCTGGAGGGCATAGGCGGCCGGCGATTCTAGGCTGCCAAACCGCACGGATGGCGCGCCGTCCCGCAGGTCAAGAACAGCACCATCGTCCGCGACAAAGTTAGAATTGTGATCAGCGACCGGAGCGTTGACCCACACATCGTCATCAAGCTTCAGAATCAGTCCGGATGTGGAGGCGTAATCGGCGGAAGACAGCCGTCGGCCGTTGGTGGCCTCGGTAAGCCAGCTTCTCGCGCGGTCGGTGATTGTCATGCCCTGAGCGAGCATCCGCAGCTTCAGTTGCTGCGGAACAGTCAGTGAGCCCATTACATGCCTTCCAAGATTCGGGATGACGTGACCCCGCATGGGGCCTCGTTTCAGTGACGTAAGAAACCACTTATCCAGGCCCTGATAACCGCCTGATCGGCACCCTCGTCGATAAGTGCGGCGAGCTCAGCCAAAGTGTCGCCCAGTTCCGCATCGTCCGGATCCAGACTCCGTTTGTAAGCCGCAACGGCCGCAGGCAACTGACGAGGCACTTTCCCGCCAACGTCAGCGAAGACTTGCTTCAACGCGGATGGCAGCGTGGGAGTCTTGCTTGGTGGCGTTGTCCTGCTGACCCGCTTGCCTTCTGGGGCCACGCGATCTGCCTGTTTGGCCGCCCACTTCTTCTTGACCAGGCTCACGATGTCGTCCACGACATTGTCCGGTACACTCGGCGCTGCGCCTTCGTCATACCTGCTGGCCAGTGGAATCTCGACCAAGCTGTTCTGCCATCTTCTCACCCAAGCCAGGCTGGGGTCCGCATCCGGGTCATTTGGCATTTCTTTGTCGACATGGATCGCCCAAAACAGTTCCGGCACTGGCTTGGATCTGCGGCGGGCGGCCTCGAGTTCTTGCTTAATCGTCTCTGTCTCCGAGCGGTGCAGGTAACGGCTCGTGATCACAGCGATAAAGAGGTCGCAACGCCCGATTTTCTCCTGGAGTGCGGCTTCCCAATCCGGCTCCGATCTCTTCGTCTTGGGGTCTTGGAAGGTGAAGAATTCCGCTCGGGGACAGAATCTTTGCGCCGCATCCTGAAGCTGAGCCGCCCACCTTGGCACAATCCGGCCCAAGGTGTTGCTGTCCTGAGTGTGATAGGAGACAAAACAAAAGAGGTCAGGAGGAACGGACCCGAACCGGCCGCTAGACATGACTCACTTCGCCTTCACTCTCCCCCGCAACTTGAGCCGCGCCGATACGAGCAGCTAGCCTCGCCGCCCGGCCCTCCAGCTCATATTGGGCTCCCTGGCTTCTGTAATCGGTCTTCCGGCTGACTTGCCGTAAGCTGTCATCGCGGCCCATGAGGGTCTTGGAACCATCAGCCAGCTTCCACCCCCCAGCTCCGCCCAGCGTCAGACTGCTGCATAATGTAGTTGCCACGTTGTCTGTCATGGCAGCCTTGCAGGTCTCATCAAGCAGCACTTTCAACTCATCGGCGTGGGGAAGACTCGCCAGCCCGAAGACGGTCGATTCGGAGATCTTGACGGAGCCCCGCAGACCATCGCCAAACCATGTATTGACCAGAAGCGAATCCCGGACTTCAGCGCGAAATGCGCCTGGCCGCGCCGGCCTTGACCCCTGGTCCGTGATTGGCCGGGACACCGACAGGCCGCGCAGAGCGCACCCAACAATTCCCAGCGAAAGCTTCTCCAACTCGACAAGATCCACCGAGGATCCCGCCACGTAGCCAAGCACAAGACCTGCCCGTCCAGGAGTCTTCCTGCCCTCGAACCGGGCACCTCGTACCATAAGGCCGGAGACCCGGCTCCCCAGGATGACCAGACCGCTCGGGACTTCGGGCACCAGTCCCGCTCCTCCTGGAAGCCGGTCCACAACCATCGCGCCGGCACCAGAAGTTGGGGAATAAAGCAACCTGTCCGGCGACTCTTCGGTCCAGCTATCGTCCAGCGGAAAGACGCCCCTAAAGTGCGCCAGCGAATCCAGCACGTCCTTCGGTGCATCCTTCACTACGAACGACGGGATACCGCCCTGTTCAATGTCTCCCCGGGCCGAAGGATCGTCTATTGCAGCGGACACCTCTTCCAGGCTGGCGGTACCCACGATCCGGCAATGGCTCAGCAACGTACCATCGAGCAGGCAGTTCACAAAGGTCGCACCGTTAAACGTGCAGCGTTCGAATCGCGTATTCCGGAAGTCACAGTTTGCGAACACGGTGCGGGCGAACTTGACACCAGCTATCTGACAACTCTGCCAACTCAAGTTGGCCACGAGGCGCGGACTTGCTGATGCTTCACGGTCGAAGGCCGTCACCCGATGTCCCCAAATGGGCATATCGCCAACCATCGAAACGAATGCCGCAATCTCCGCCTCTGCCGGTTCTCCGCCAACTCCAGCCCAAGCTTTGAGCGCGTCGCCGAAGCCATCGTGGATCAAGCGAATCTGCCCGTCGGAAATCCCACAAATCAGCGAGCGCTCGAGCCAAAGCGCTGCGAATAGGAAGCACCTGATCATTTCAATGATCACCTCGACGGGCCGGCATCCCATCATGGGCCCGGCACCGACCTGATTCTCATCTTCTAGCCACGGAACATGGTCGATTTGGAGAATGGCCCGCGCCTCCAGTGTCTCTCGCCACCACGTCGACTTTGCCTGCTTGGTCCCTACTCGGGTCCTGGCCAGCACCTGTTCCCGCGTGACCGTGAGGAGATCTCCGGACCCGCCCACGTCACCGGACCCGAGGGACCAAAGGTAGTCAAATATCTCTTCGACTTGCGCATGAGTCAGTCCTGCAGCGGACGTGCTTGAAGAACTCGGCCGCCGCCCACTAGCGGCTGCTACCACACGATTGGCCCGCGCCGGCGCCTGTAGGCGGGCCAACTCGTCGCCGTAGGTCTTGCGGAACAAGTCCAGCAAGCCTTGGGGATCCTTGTAACTCCCAGTCGAAAGGTGCGGCAGGGAACGGCGCAGTTGATCCCGTACCAGTGGGTTCATCACCTGTGACGGAATACCTCCGATGCGTTCAGACAGCTCCTGACAGTGGCGTAGTTTGGTGTCGACGGCTCGCAGGAAAGCGGCCTGTGCCAATGCCTCAGCCACCTCTGTCGGATGCCAGGTACGGGGCGACGCCCAGTCGGCCTTCCCCTCAACGAAGTCCCTCAGGCCGTTCGGCAACCGCCTAGCTGATCTACCGTCCCTAGTCCAGGAATCCACCCACGCCGTGAAATCCTGTCGAGTGATCACGACCTGCTCCGGCCGCCGGCGACCAAACCAGTACAACGAATAGAGTACTGCTTGCATATTCAGGAGCCAAAATGAGTCCCGGATTTGAGCTGACTGACAAAAGCACGAGACCAACAGGTCCCTGACCTCAGAATCGATTCTCACCTGGCACCATGTTGCCGGGTCGGTGATCATGGCGGCGATGTGTTCGGCCTTGGTAATCGGGTCAAGGGACATGCGACTCAGACTGAATTTCCTGACCTCGTTCAGTACCGGATCAAGCTTGTACAACAACTCTGATCGCAGCGAGATCACGATTCGCAGTTTCACGTTCAGATTCGTCTTGATCAGCCATTGCTCAAACTGCTGAATCGCTTCCCAACTCGAGTGCCGCAGGAACTCTTCAAACTGATCTAGCACCAGGACCGGTCTGCCCCCAAGGCGCGACAGCAGGCCGTCAACTCCCAGATTCTCTAGCTCGCCGCGCCGAACGTCACTCATGTCCTTGTCATAGCAAGCGCGGAACCGGTCGGTTAGGTAGTCCCCGAAGTCGCCCTTCATTTGCGTCCACTCGGACAAGACGTACGGGTCGAAGTTGGCGTCCGGGAGGCCCCGGCTCAGGCCGACGCGCAAGAATGACGACTTGCCCACTCCAGAATCACCGTGCAAGACCAGCAGATAGTCAGACTCGAGCCGTTGGCACAAGCGACGCAGGTCGGCGTCCCGCCCATGCAGCTTGCGGCCCTTAGCCGCGTCCCAGGGATCGATGTCGGCTTCGTCGAACGGCCGGGGGCCCGGCCACGGGCACTCCCGTTCTTGATCTGTTACTTCCTGGGCCCACGACGCCAGAGCTCGGCTGTGACCTGTCTGGTTCATCGCTTCGTCCCCTTCAACTCGCACTCTTTGTCTACTTGCCATGGACTGCGGTCGAGCGGGATGGTCGGGTCCTGGCTTCTGATATGGTCCAAGTAGTGCTGCAAGTCAGACGAGAAGGCCTCAACGCTGGCGCCATCTTTGATTACGTCGAACTCCGACCACTGGAGGAGTTCAGTCGCCTTCGCGGAGAGCTGGGCGCTATTGATGGCCACGCCAGACCGGGAAGGCTGGTCCTCGCTTGACTGAGATAGTCTTGGCCCAATTAGCTGCGCTATCAGCCGGTAACGGATAGCTTCATTGGACGCCTGCACGCCCAGCAGTGCCCAGTATCTCCAGAATCCTTGCGGGGTCAAGCTCGTGAAGGCCGCGGGCAGTCCGCCGCTGGGACCACGAATATCAGCGAAGGAAAGCTGCAGCGCGTGATGCTCCTCCAGAACAGTCGCCGGGGCCACCTTATCCAGGTCGCCCTCGGCGATGTCGCCCGCCGCGGGTTGCGCGTCTGCGCCGGCACCCTCAGGTTGACCGGTCAGATCGAGGTCTGAGCCCTCGTTGTGTCGGGAGTTCTTGCGACGAAGAACATTGATAGCATCCACTAGCGAGGCCATTGCGTCGCAATCTTCCGGGGCCATCTGATCCGTGATCTTCGGGAAGCTAACCAGGGGAGATCCCGTAAGCCTGATGATGACAGCCGCCTTCTCTTTGACCGCGTCTACCCGCGGATTAGTCGTCGCATAGGCGGTCCCAGTCCGGTCTTCTTCAAACAGGAACCACTGCTTCGGGCGAGGCGCGACGATTTCTGCGAGCGTGTCCTCATGGGAACCGTACCCAGGTCCCTCAATCAGATAGCCCATCCACATGGATGACGCCCTGCTTCTCTCACCCGAATCATTGATGATTGTCATGGGCAAGACCACAATCAGCGGTACGTCAGGATGATAATGTCGGCAAGCCAGTTCGAGTTCAACGTCCAACGTAGTCGCGAACGCAACCGCGTAGGGAGTAGCCAACGAAGTGGTAGAGATCGGGTCGGCCTGTTTGTCCCGATCAAGGAGGGGCTGGATATCTCCCAACGCCCGTCGCCCTCCACGGGTAGAACCTGCATTGGCCTTTCGTCCAGGAAGCTCCCGCGTGGAATCGGCGCTGTGGATTCGGGCCTCTGCGGCAAGAACGTCCGCGTACACCTTGTACGATGAGAAACCGCTCGACGCCAGGCCCGAAGGAGCCCCTGAGCCGACCTGGCCGTAGCTTCTGGCCCGCCGCTTCGTGGCGGCCGACAGCTCTTCTCTTAGCAGGTCGTTTGCCTTCTTGGGATTAGTCAGCGACGGCCTGCTCCGCACCGAATCTGGCTCACCCTGAAAACCTAGCGGAATCAACAGATCCGGCCATGCCAGGTACCCGTTCTCTCCTGACCGGTCGCCATCTCCTCCTGCTGCGTCGCGCAGGAGGGGTTCAAGCAAGAAGTACCAGGCGGCCTCGGTCAGCGCCAGCAACTGACCCGCTCCGATGCGCCGTTTTCGAGCAGTCGTCATGTCGGCAATCGCGCGACGAACCAGTTCACAGAGCGTCCTCAGCTGAATTCGACTACTCGGGACTGTCTCTAGTTCGTCTTCAAGTGCGTCCCTGGCCCGCTCCAGGGCCCGGCGCGTTACATCCCAACGTTTCTCCAGGTAGCCCCTGGCTCCGCGCTTCCCGGAGGTGATGAGGAAGACAGGCTCTTCTTCCCAACGATTGATGGGAGCGGCCTGGAATCCCTTCGAGAAGAAGTAAGTCGCGTTGAGCATCGCCGCAGCGATCAGCAGGCGGAGCTGCCAATCGTGGTACCTGACGTCCTCATGCACCTGCTCCGATTGCTCAGCTACGCTCTTCAGGTCTTGACCGGTCCGGCTGCGCAATAGTGACTCAATGAAACCCCGCAGACAGCGCAGGCCGTACGCTGACACGTCCGGCTTGCCCTCGGGACCGGTCAATCCTGAAGCGAGCCCAACCATGTGTTCTGACACGGCGGCCGCAGAATAGCGGAGGGCCGGGGCCAGCACTTCCGACCCGACCACCAGGGTCATCCAGGGAAAGGAATCTGCAGGTCCCACCCTTCCGAGGGCGTTGCAGATTCTGTGGCGCGAGACCATCGCTCCGTTCTTGTATTTCAAGTAGTCCTCAAGACTGCTGAACCTGCTGTCGGCAAGATTGGCGCCATTCACCAACGGAAAATACGGCACATCAATCACCTTTCTCTGGCGGCGTTGGACGGGCAACGTTAAGGGTTCCAAGAGTGGCCCCAATTTCGGGACGGAGCTCGTATCCGGAAGCAGTCACGGCGTCATCAAACGCGACGCTCGCGATTACGGCCCCCGGTTCGCAGATTACCTCTGGGTCGACTTCGACCTCTACCGCACGGAAGCCTGCGAGGCTCCGGACGGCCACCGTCAAAGACCAGACATCTGCCACAAACGGCACGTCCGTCGTGTTGTGGCAAACGACCTGCGATCTGGGCGGAGCCTCGAACACGGCATCACGCAGCGCGGGTCGCCCTTCGGGGCATGGAAGGTGGAGCATCGCCGCCATATGGTCCAGGAGAAGACAAGGCTCACCGACCTCCCGCGACAGGTCGGCCGACATTCGCGTTGACCCCTGGAACCGCGGGTTAATCTCCGTGAACAACACGGTGTCTCCGTCCACCATGAAATCGGCTCCGAACGCCCCACGGTAGCCTTCTCGGCTCAGCCACGCTCCAATCTGGCGTGCGGTACTCTCGATCTGATCGATCAGCTTGATGTCCAAATCACGGCAGGCCGCAAAATCGTTGCCGCAGTATCCGAAGGAGCGGCCGACACAGTACGGGATCCCGATCAGTTGAACAGACGGATAGTGAACTGTGACGCCATCGTCCCAGACCACACCTCCAATATTCAACGGCAGGCAGTCCGGCAGGTAAGGTGAGACGCTCGCAAAGAAGTCGTCGGCCTTTGGCCAAAGTGCAGCCAGATCAGCGGCATCTTCCACTTTGGCCATGCCGGCCCCTCCCGAACCTCTGCTTGGCCGTACAACCACAGGGCCATCAGCAAGAAGGTAGCCGGCGTCGAGTTGTTCTTCGTCCGCGATATAGCGCCAAGGCACCACATCAATGCCCAAGCACCGCACCGCCCCCTCGACCCATGGCTTGTGCTCAAAAACATGCTGCTTACCCGCGAACATCCCCAAGCTCAAGCCTCGGTCCTGCCTAGCGAACTCAAGCGCCGACAGGAAACCACATGGCCTGTAAGGCACGATCGCGTGGTCGCTCTTGGCCATTGCGATGAGCATCGCGCACCTGAACTCGCGGGTCGCGTCATCCTGGGGATGGTCATCAATCTCCCAGACATCCAAGTCGACCCGCTTGCCGGTGATGTCCTCATAAGCCAGGGAGTTCTCTGGCCCGAACCACGCCGGTCGGTTCAAAATCGTGAAGGAACCAGTGAAACGGCCCCCCAGGTCAAGGAGCGACCGGGAATCCTCGCCCCGGGTCCCGAACCAGTACACCTCCCGCGAGCCAAGAGCACGCCCAATATCCCGCACAAGCTGCTCGCGGGACGTCCGCATTAGTGCTCTCCGTTTCGGGCCTGGTCTGGAGGTTAGTCGGCATCCCGATGCTAGCGGATTACCTGGCTTCCAGTCGAGCAGCGGGGGCGGCCAGAGCTGTGGGGACGTGAACCGGGCCAGCCTGGCCCCTCCCGGGCCGGCCGACTGCTTAGGACGCGCGCGTGAATTAGCGGGGCGTTTGGGGGTTTGTGTGGCAAGCTCGGGGCATGGCGATCAGCGCTGATGTCGAGGCGGGTCTGGCGGCGAAGTTCGGCCTGCTGCTGCCGCCCCTGGACGAGCGGGCGCGCCGGACGGTGTTGGCGGTTGAGGCGCGCCTGTTGGGCCGCGGCGGGGTCGCGGCCGTGGCCAGGGCCGCCGGGTGCTCCAGGAAGCGGGTCCGATCAGGGTTGGCGGAATTGGACGACCCGCCCCCGCCGGGGCGGATACGCCGCGAGGGCGCGGGCCGCAAACCGGCCCAAGTCAAAGACCCCGGCCTAGTCGAGGCGCTGCTGGCGCTGGTCGAGCCCGCCAGGAGAGGCGACCCGACCTCGGCGCTGTCGTGGACGACCCTGTCCACCGCGCGCCTGGCGCGGGAACTGGCCGCCCAGGGCCATCCGGCCTCGCCCAGGACGGTGGCCAAACTCCTCAAGGCCAACGGGTTCCGCCTCCAGGCCAACCGCAAAACCCTGGAAGGCTCTGGGCACCCCGACCGGGACGCCCAGTTCGCCCACATCAACGCCCAAGCCGAACAATTCGCCGCCGCCGGCCAGCCCGTGATCTCGGTCGACGCGAAGAAGAAGGAACTGGTCGGGGCGTACAAGAACCCGGGCCGCGAATGGCGCCCCGCGAAAACGCCCGAGCCGGTCAAGGTCCACGACTTCATCGACCCGGAACTGGGCAAAGCCAACCCATACGGCGTGTACGACATCGCGGCGAACACCGGCTGGGTCGCTGTCGGCACCGACTACGACACGTCCGCGTTCGCCGTCAACACGATCCGGACTTGGTGGCAGAACGCCGGACGCGACGCTTATCCCGACGCCGCCAGGCTGCTCATAACCGCCGACGGCGGCGGGTCGAACGGCCACCGCCCCAGGGCGTGGAAGGCCGGCCTGGCCGCCCTGGCCGCTGAGACCGGGCTCGCCATCACCGTCGCCCACCTGCCGCCCGGAACATCGAAATGGAACAAGATCGAGCACCGGCTGTTCGCGCACATCTCGATGAACTGGCGTGGGCGGCCCCTGACATCCTTAGACGTGGTCGTCAACACCATCACGGCGACCACCACCCTAACCGGCCTGAGGGTCGCCGCCCACGTCGACCCAGCCGAATACCCCCTCGGCGTGAAAATCCCCGACTCGCAGATGGACGCCATGGCCGCGGACGGGATCCTTGAGCGCCACACTTGGCACGCAGACTGGAACTACACCCTCAATCCGGCTCCCCGCCCGGCCGGACCCCCAACTCAACAAGCCCCTTGACCAGCTCGGCGCGCGACAGTCCCGACGCCCGTGCCACCGCGGCTATCCCCCCATAGCCCAACGACCAGGCGTCCGCCGCCGCCACCAACCGCGCCGAACGACGGTCCAGGCGCGGGAACGCGTCAGCGAACTTGCCCCTCAACAGTTCCTCGGTCTCACGCGACACAGCCACACAACCATCATCCCACCGCCGAATCGACCCACTAAATTATGCGGGCGTCCTTAGTCTTCGTCCTGGTCAGTGTCCTGCCCGCCGTCGCCGTCCTCGTCTTGGTTCTCCTCCGGGTAGCGCTCGCCCATTTGCCAGATCATCTCATTCCAGCCGTAGCCCAGGTAAGTGCCGTCCTCGTGATAAAGCTCCTTGCCGAGCGGGTCGGCCAACTCTGGCGCGTCCCTTTGATCGGTCGAACCAACCAGGTATTGGTTCTCGTTGATGATGGACAACTGCGTCTCCCCCTCGGCGCCGTCCACCTGGTAGGTGCAGACATACTTGCGGCCCGGCTCGGCTATGATCTCCGCCGGGCATGAGACCGAGTCATGGTCAAGGTTGATAGCGAAATCATCCCGCAGGATCAGGTCAACATCCTTCTCGACTTTAGCGCTGTCAATCACCGTCTTGCGGGTCTCCCGCGCCACCAGCCCGGCCGCACCGGCCCCAATCACGATGATCGCCGTCACCACTGCGGTAATCAAGATGGCCAGCCCATGCCCACGCCGCTTCCGTTCTCGCGGTGCGCCACCGCCAGCTCCCCCTTGTGCCAGTTGACGCGAAGACATCGAAACCGGCGCTCCATAGTCCCGCGCCGAAAGCGGAGGAAGCACCGGGCCTCCCACCGGGGGCATGCCCGGCAGGGCGCTCCCGCTGGGCTGGCCGTAGCCAGCGCCTCCCGCCCGTGGAGGTGGTGGCAGATTCGGGTAAAGGCTCTGATTTGGCTGCCCTTCAGCAGGCGGCGGCAGGCTTCCCGGGGGATACGTCATTCCCGTTCCTCTCGCAGTCTCTGGCCAATTCGATCCATTCCCTTCAGGAGTTCATCGCCTTGCTCCTGGGTCAGATAGGTAATATCCAGGGCGGACGGCGCTCTGGGAAAGTCAGCAGCGGTAGACTCACCGGTCTTCTCCCACCCGGCCTGTAGAGTAACCGTACTCTCTCCATCAGTGACCTCGCCGTTGACTTCCGCTTTGATCGGCTCGCCGTCCTCGTTCTGCCACAGCCGCACCAAGAACGGGAGGTCGCCCAGATCGCCTTCCATCAGCTCTTCCACCGTCTCGCTGGGGAAAAGCGCCGGGAAATTGGGAAAGTCATCCACATTTCCCAGAGAAGTAAACGGAATCAACATGCGGAGTTCGGTGACGCCATCCCCCATATCGACTACACGGGCGTGGGCGGATGGCGCCACTTTGGGATCTATGAGGGCGTTGAAAATACTCACCCGCACGCCGCATAACAGGGCAAGTGATGAACCCCAGCAAAAGGCCAGGTCATAGGGGGCCCGGCGCTCACCGGCGGGGTCCCGTGGCTTTCCAAGGGCTGTCGCTTGTCCCACCCAGGGCGTAGGAGCCAGCTCTCTGTATTCTGGTCCCAGAAGGGAATAGTCCCAGTCCGACCCGGCCGGATGGAAAATATCGGATCGGGTGTACTTTCCAGCTTGCTGGAACGCCACCGTGGCCGGATTCCCCATCATGGCTATAGTGCCGAGGTTTGAGCGGGCCGGCTCGTTGTCCACCTGGATCAAAGTGTAATACGACCCCACCACGTTCCATTCACCGTCGCCAAACGTTGGATTATGTGAATAGACGAATTCGTCCATCGCTTCGAGCCGTTCATACGTCCTGGCGATGGCCTCCGCGGCCTGCGAAACCTGGTCGGGATATCCTTCTAGCTGGTGCTCCGGCACCCCACAGCCGCCCAAGGACAACACCGACGATGCCGCCAGGACGGTCACGCAAAGGGCCGTCACCTTGCGGTCCGCCCGAGCTATGGAACTCGTCATAATCCGCCCCCTGCCTCGAACAGACCGTCGCTAACAGCGCCAGCGGCCTCGAACAGTTGATAAGCCGATCTGCCCAAGACGACGGCGTTCATGGAAACGTCATCGCCAGTCGAAGTGGTCGCCACCAGATAGCCCGCAGCGCGCTCTGGATCCCAGCGCGTAAACCACCCGCCGCCAGAGGAGCCTGCAGTCATCACGCAGTCAATGCTGTAGCCGCCCATGGAATAGCGTGACCATCTGGTGGAGGAACAATAGCGTTCGCTCCGGCCGTCAAAGGGCGGCGCCGTCGGGTATCCGATCACCACCAGCGATTCAGCCGGAATGCCGAAAGCGATTCCTTGCGCTCCGACTACATCCTGAATTTTCTTGCCGTCGTTAGGCGCCAGACGAATGAAGGCGTAGTCGTAAGCCCATCCTGCGCCGGACACGGTACCGTCGTCCTCGTCCGAAAAGGCGTTCTTCTCAAATTCTGGACGAATGAAGGATTCGGCCGCGTACCACCTGCCATATGGTGCTTCGCGCCCGTCATCACGCTCGCCAGGAACAAACATGACGTTGCGTAAGGGCGCTTGAGTATCTGTCAGCCAAACACAGTGCGCCGCCGTCGCCAGAATATCATGAGACGCGGAATTCACAACTGTCGCGGAGCAAACAGCATAACTACTGGAGGAAGCTGATTCCGACATGTAGAGCCTTCCGGTCGTTCCGGTCTTAAGCCCACCGGACGGCATCGGCGCTCCTTCATCGGAGTCTCCCAACCCAACGCCCTTATCTGCACCAATAATTGAACCATCTGTCGGTAGCGCGAGCAGACCAGTCGACTCGTCATTTGGGGCTTCGCCATCTGGAATACCCGTGTCCCGCGTGCTGCCCTCGCCTAGGTCCCGGTTCTTCCAATAGTCGGCGGTCTCTTTTGGCTCGTACTCGAATTTCGACAGTAGATCAACCGTTTCTGGCCGCGCCGGTGCTGGGGGCATGACCGGCGCGAGGCTGTCGGGTGCGGGCCTGGCCTGGACCGTGGTGGTGCAAGCTGCCCCAATCAAGCAGGTGGCCGCCAGTGCCATCAAACAGACAAGAGCGCGGTACCGTTTCAAGAATTCCCTCCCGCGGTGCTTCCCATGATGTTTCTCATCCGGCTAAAGGCCCAGCTCAATGCCCTCAAAGACAACCGTCCGCTCCGGTTCAGCCGCTGCCTCCGCGCCATAGATATTGAGCGGTCCGGCGAATGTGTAGTTCGCGTATCCGTGCGGAACCAGCAGGGTGACTGCACACGATTCACCTGGTTCCAGTTTGACGCGGGCATTCGGATCCTCTGGAATCAATGCGTCCTGGATGGCGGTCGCGGAATAGTTGCCGTCCTCTTCTGGCAGGACCAGACTCCCCAAAGATGTGAAATAGTCCCAGCCTTCAGCGGACACGGACGGGCTCCAGCCGGCCCATTCGACATAGACGGGCGCCTCGCCCACATTGGTGGCAGCGAACACTACGTACGCGACCTTGGCGCCCTTCTTGAGCAGCGGCTTCTGGGTTTGGTCATCCACCCACACGGCGTCTGCCGGCGCCTCCCCGTCCTTGGGCACATAGGCGTCAACCCGGATACCGTCCTTCTCCGCGGATCCGATCCTGCCCTCATCCGCTGGCATAGGCGGAATCTTGGC
>JAIRXP010000032.1 GCA_031268215.1 Bifidobacteriaceae bacterium
GTGAACCCCCTGTCTGGGAAACGGGGCGAGCTGGCCACGAAAGCACCCAGTTCTTCACCCATCCCCATCGACGCGGCCCCATCCCCTAACGGCGGCACCGAATCACCAAGACCCAAGGCGGTGCCAAGCGATGGCGGCAACGGCCGCCTGTGGGTCTCCCTTGGGACAAGCCTGGCCGTTGGCTTGGCGGCCATAGTCACGGGAGTCATTGTGTACACAAGAAGGAAACGACCTGGAGCACGTGGCAGACATGACCTACCCGTGCCAAGACAAGACGGGCGCTGAAATTGCCAACCCGGCCCGGCGGCATCGGGCAACCAACGGACGGAACCTGCCCGGGGCCCCATGGCCCGCTCCAACCGCGACCCACCCCACCGCTGGACAGACGGCGTAGAATTAGCACTCTAAACAGGTGAGTGCTACTTGGCGACCGCATGCGCGGGAGGTGGACTGAAACGGTGCTTGATGAGCGCAGAATGGCGGTCTTGCGCGCCATCGTTGAAGATTACGTCTCGACCGGTGAACCGGTCGGGTCACGAGGGCTGGTCGAACGGCATGGCCTGGGGGTCTCGCCAGCCACCATCCGCAACGACATGGCAGTGCTGGAGGAAGCCGGGCTGATCACCCAGCCACATACCTCAGCCGGGCGCATCCCGACCGACGCCGGATACCGGCTGTTCGTTGACCAACTCGCCACCGTCAAACCGCTGTCCAGCGCCGAACGCCGGGCCATACAGACATTGCTAGACGGCCCGCTAGACCTAGACCAGATTGTCAGCCGGGCGGTACGCGCCCTAGCCCAGTTGACCCACCAAGTCGCGGTGATCCAGTACCCGTCGCTGCGGGTCACCCGGGTCCGGCACATTGAGCTGATCGAACTGGCCCCCGCCCGCTGCCTATTAGTCATGATCACGGACGCTGGGCGGGTAGAACAGCGGCTCATCGAATTGCCCACACCCCTTGGCCCGGAGGCCACCGCGGTCCTCAGAGCCAGGCTCAACCAGGTGACGGCCGGCCCGGCTTTGGAAGAAGCCTTTGACGAACTAGACCAGCTTTGGGCCGGCTTCGCGGAAGATGTCAGACCGGCCGTGCAGGCGGTAGTAGACGGCCTCAAGGAGATGCACCGGACCGGCTACCAGGAACGCCTGGTGCTGGCGGGGACGTCCAACCTGGCCCGGGCCGCCGCTGACTTCCGCAGTTTCATGCCTGTCCTGGAGGCAATCGAAGAACAGGTAGTGCTGCTCAAACTGTTGACAGAAATGTCATCCGACACTGGCCATGTCGCCATCCGGATTGGCCACGAGACCACGCAGGCGGGGCTGGAAGAAACCTCACTGGTCGCGGCAGGTTACGGACCGGGCAGAGCTGTGGCACACTTAGGCGTGCTTGGCCCAACGCGGATGGATTACCCTGGCTCAATCGCGGTGGTCCGCGCTATTGCCCTGTACCTGTCAAGAATCCTGGCCGCTTAGAGGCCGACTGAAGGAGACTATGAACGACTATTACGCCACACTGGGGGTTGCCCGGAGCGCCTCGGCCGAGGAAATCAAACTGGCGTACCGCAAGGCCAGCCGCTCCCACCACCCGGACATTGTTGGACACTCGTCAGAAGCGGAAGAGAAGTTTAAGCAAATCAACGCCGCCTATGAGGTGCTGTCAGACCCCAAGAAGCGCGAAACCTATGACCTAGGGGTGGATCCGTTGGCGCCAGGCGGTGGCGCTGCCGGGGCGGGAGCGCCCTTCACCGGGTTCAGCGGTTCCTTTGGCGGTTTTGGTGACATTTTTGAGGCCATGTTCTCCGCCGCTGCCGGGGGACAGGCGGGACAAGCTGGGCCAGCCTCCCGGGCGGGCCGGGGACATGATCAGCTTGAACGCATGACCATCGACTTGGCGGAGGCCGTCTTTGGGGCGGCCAAAGAGATCAGCTATTCGACCTATTTGCCCTGCGCCGCTTGCAGCGGAAGTTGCTGCGCGTCAGGCACCACGCCTACCATCTGCTCCGTCTGCCAAGGCCGGGGTGTCCGCGAGCGTCTGGTGCGCTCACTGCTGGGCACCGTCCGGACAATGGATCCTTGCCGCCAATGCCAGGGGTTCGGGAACATAATCACCACTCCCTGCCCCGAATGCTCCGGGCAAGGCCGGGTCCGCGGTCATTCAACGGTCCAGATCGACGTGCCGGCCGGTGTCGCCACTGGCAACCGTCTGCGACTCAGTGGTAAGGGGGAGGCCGGTCCGGCTGGCGGCCCACCGGCTGATCTGTACATTGAGTTCCGGGTCAAGCGCCACCCCGGTTTGGTTCGCGACGGCGATGATCTGGTGGCTACCCTTCCCATCCCCATGACGGCCGCCGCCTTGGGTGCATCCATTACGATCGAAACCCTGGACGGCCCCCGCGAAGTCAACATCCGGCCGGGTTCACAACCCGGCTCGGTGGTCACCTTGGACGGTTTGGGGGCTGGCCGGTTGAACCTGAAAACACGCGGTGACCTGCGGGTTCACCTGGACGTCCAAGTGCCCGAGGACCTTGATGATTCACAACGGGAGCTGTTGCGCCGCCTGGCCCTAGAGCGCCACGAGGAACACCCTGAATCGCATTTCGCTTCGACCGGCGGTGTGTTCTCGCGGCTCAAGGACAAGCTGACTGGCAAGTGACCGCGCCGCTGTTCTGGGCACCGCCCGCCGCTCTAACCCAGGCCGCTCCCGGCCTGACTCTGGTGCTGGAAGGTGAAGAGGCGCACCACGCCGTATCCGTCAAACGTTTACGCCCTGACCAGCCGGTGTGGGTGTCTGATGCCGCCGGCCGGCTTATCTCTGGTGCCGTCACCAGCGCCGTGGCTGGGCCGCCAGCCGTTCTAACGGTCCTTGTGTCACGGGTCGAGGATGTCCCAAAGCCGGACCCACGCCTGATCCTGGTTCAAGCTTTGACCAAGCAGCGGCGCGACGAAGGCGCGGTAGCGGCGGCGACAGGCTTGGGCGTGGATGCGATCATTCCCTGGCAGGCGGACCATTCGGTGGTCCGCTGGGACAAAGCCCGGGCCGGCCGCGGCCGGGAACGCTGGCAGGCCCTTGCCACGGCGGAGGCCAAAGTCGCCCGCCGGGCATGGGTGCCACAGATTGGGCCGGTGGCCCAGTCTGTGGAACTGGCCGCCGCGCTGGGCCAGATGCTGGGCGCAGGGAGAGGCACCGGCATTGTCTTGCATGAAGACGCGACCTCGGGGATCGCGGCGGCACTGGAGATGGAACCGATTGGGGCGCCGGCGCCCACGGAACGGCAGGCACGGTCTGTCTACCTGATCACTGGCCCGGAAGGCGGAATCTCAGATGTCGAGCTGGCCGCTTTCAAAGCCGCGGGCTGCCAACTGGCCCGGCTGGGGCCGGAAGTATTGCGGGCCGGATTAGCGGGTCCCGCCGGACTGGCGGTGGCCAGTCACCTGCTGGGACGCTGGGCTCGGTAAGCTAGAGGAATGTCGTTGCCATCAGATTGCCTGTTCTGCCAGTTTGTCGATGGCACCATTGAGACGGAGTTGGTGGGGCAGAACGCGAACGCCATCGCCTTCCGCGACATCAGCCCGCAAGCCCCGGTACACGTGCTGGTGATCCCGCGCGAACACTTCGTGGACGTCGCCGCCCTGGGCGCCGCCAGCCCCGAGGCGCTGGCAGATCTGGTGGCCCTGGCCCAAGAAGTCGCCCTTGATGAGGCGGACGGGGAGTACCGGCTGATCTTCAACTCCGGCCCAATGGCGGGCCAAAGTGTGTTTCACGTCCATGGGCACGTTCTTGGTGGCACCAAACTTGGCTGGTCGCCGGCCTGATGATAGATCCGAACGCAGCCCTGATAACTATCCGGGTGCCGGACACGGCCCAGATGATGTCGCTGGTGGGACGGGCGGACACGAATTTGCGGGCGATTGAGAATGCCCTGCCAGACACTGACATCCACATCCGCGGCGACGTCATCACGGTGCGGGGCGCCAATACGAACGGGGCTGCTGCACTGATCTCTGAGCTGCTATTGATCATTGCCCGGGGTGGCCAGATAGGACCAGATGACGTGCGGCGGGCAGCCGAGATGATGGAGGGGTCCGCCGGGGAAGATCCATCAGGGCGCCCTAGCGCCGTCTTATCCCAGTCGATCCTGTCAGCCCGCGGAAAGACTGTCCGGCCTAAGACCTTGGGCCAGAAACGTTACGTTGACACGATCGACACGGCCACTGTGGTGTTCGCGATTGGTCCAGCCGGCACCGGTAAGACCTATCTGGCCATGGCCAAGGCCGTCAAGGCGCTGCAATCGAAACAGGTTAACCGCATCCTGCTAACCCGGCCCGCCGTGGAGGCGGGGGAGCGACTCGGATTCCTGCCAGGGACGCTGGGAGAGAAGATTGACCCGTACTTGAGGCCCCTGTATGACGCCCTCCAAGACATGATGGATCCCGAACAGATCCCGCGCTTGATGGACGCCGGAACCATTGAAGTGGCCCCTTTGGCATACATGCGTGGCCGGACCCTCAATGATGCCTTCATCATCCTTGATGAAGCCCAAAACACCACGCCAGAACAGATGAAAATGTTCCTCACCCGGCTGGGGTTCGGTTCCAAAATGGTGGTGACGGGGGATATTACCCAGACCGATCTGCCGTCCGGACACTATTCCGGGCTGCGGGTTGTCCGCGACATCCTCGATGGCGTGGATGATCTAGCCTTTTGCGAGCTGACCAGCCGTGACGTGGTTCGCCACCGGATTGTCAGCCAGATCATCGACGCCTGGGGTGCGTGGGATGAAGCAAGTCACAAGCCCAGAACGGAACGGGGCCGGCCGTGAGTGTAGACGTGCTCAATGAGACTGAGGCTCAGATCAATGAGGCTGAGTTCGCTGAGCTTGGGCGGTTCCTGTTGGACGCGCTAAACGTTCACCCTCAGGCTGAACTAGTCATCAGTTTCATAGACCCTGACGCTATGGCTGAACTGCATGAACGTTTTCTTGAGGAATTGGGGCCAACAGACGTCATGAGTTTCCCCATGGATGAACTGCGTCCCGGCACCGAGGATCAGCCGTCCAGCCCCGGAATCCTCGGAGACGTAGTGATCTGCCCGGAGGTCGCTGCGGAACAGGCCCGCGAAATGGGCCACAGTCTGGAAGACGAGCTGCTGGTCTTGGCCACTCACGGCATTCTCCATCTGCTCGGGTTTGACCACGCCGACCGGGATGAGCGGGCAGCCATGTTTAGCCTCCAGCGCAAGCTGGTCTTGTCCTTCATCGCGTCGAGGTAGACGGTGGAAGCGGTTCCCTGGTGGATATTGGTCATCACCGCGGTCGGTGGCATGGTGTTGTCAATGCTGACTGCCGCCGGCGAGGCGGCACTCCAGCGCCTGGCCCTGACCAGCGATGACGACTTGGGCGACTTGCCGCCGGCCCGGCGCCGGCGGATCGCCGCGTTGCTTGCGGCGCCGGACACGGTCATCCCGGCCTCCGCCTTCGCGCGGGTGTTCTTACAGCTCGCGGCCGGTATAGCGGTGGCATTACTGGCCGTTGACTGGGCGGGCGTTGGCGGCCCCAGCGGGGCTCTGGCCGGAGCGTCCTGGGCGGTCCTGGGGCTGGCGCTCAGCGCGGCGGTGCTGATCGCGGTGGTGGTGGCGGTGATGGGCCCCCGGGCCAGGGGCTCGGCCGCACCGGCCCGCACTATGACGCTGGCGGGCCCATTGATGAACCTCTTTCACGTGCTGTTAGCCCCTTTGCGCCCGCTGCTGCGGCGGCTGACGGTACCGGGCATGCTGTTGTCCCCGGATGAACTGGCTGATTTGGTAGAAAACGTTTCCACAACCGACGCGATCGCCGCCGAGGACCGCGAAATGCTGACCTCAGTGGTTGAGTTAGGCCAGACCTTGGCCCGTGAGGTTATGGTGCCGCGCACCGAGGTGGTGGCCCTGGAGGCGGACAAGCCGCTGCGTAAAGCCATGGCCCTGTTCCTGCGTTCAGGCCACTCGCGAGTGCCAATAGTTGGCCCGGATGGGCTCGATGACGTGCGCGGAGTAGCGTACTTGAAAGACACCGCCTTGGTGCTCCAGGCCCGCCCTGACGCGGCTGAGGAGCCCGTCGGTTCAGTTATGCGGCCGGCCGTGTTTGTCCCAGAATCGAAACGGGCCGATGACGTGTTGCGCGAACTCCAAGGGCTCGGCACGCATTTGGCGCTGGTCGTGGATGAATATGGCGGGGTGGCGGGGCTACTCACGGTCGAAGACATCCTGGAAGAGATAGTTGGCGAGCTGACCGACGAACACGACCGCCACCCCTTGGAGATTGAAACGCTGAGCGATGGGGTTCGCCGTGTCCCGGCCCGCTTCGAGTTGGACCAACTCGGTGAAGTCTTTGACTTGGAGATAGACGACGATGACGTAGACACGGTGGGCGGACTACTCGCCAAGGCGGTCGGTCGGGTTCCCATAGCAGGCTCCCAAGCGGAGGTTCAAGGGCTGGTCCTGACCGCCGAGCGGACTGAGGGAAGACGGAAACAATTGGCGACCGTGCTGGTCAGACGTTCAGGAAGGCCACAGGCGGAAGATGAGGAGTGAAAGCGAAACCGGTGACGGCGGCATCGGCCCGGAACTGCGCTCCGGCTTCGCGGCGGTGGTTGGACGGCCAAACGTTGGCAAATCGACGCTGACCAACGCGCTGGTGGGGCAGAAAGTCGCCATTACCTCCAACCGACCGGAGACGACGCGTCGGCAAATTCGCGGCATCATTGACCGCCCGGACTACCAGGTGGTCCTGGTTGATACGCCCGGTCTGCACCGGCCCCGGACCTTACTCGGCGAGCGGCTCAACGACCTGGTCCGCGAATCCCTAGCGGACGTTGACTTGGTGGTCGTCTGCCTGCCCGCTGACCAGCCCATTGGCCCGGGCGATCGGTTCTTGCTGGGATCATTGCCCCAACCTATTGAACGAGTGGCGGCAGTGACCAAGACGGACCGGATAGGGCGGGCGGAACTGGCCGCCAAATTGACGGCGGTGGACGCGCTGGACGGCTGGCGGGCGGTGGTGCCAATCAGCGCCGCTGGCGGGCCCGATGCCCCTGGGGTCAGCGAACTGCGGGCCGTGCTGGCGGCGGCCATGAAACCTGGCCCGCGTTGGTACCCGGACGGCGAGGCGACGGATGAACCAATCGAAGTGCGGATCGCGGAACTGGTTCGGGAGGCGGCGCTAGAAAGGGTTCGAGATGAGTTGCCCCATTCGGTCGCGGTGCTGGTCGATGAACTGGAACCACCTAAGATTCATGTGTCCCTTTATGTGGAGCGGGACTCACAGAAGGGCATCATAATTGGGCGGAGGGGAGTTCGGCTGAAGGAAATCGGGTCGCAGGCCAGGCCGCAGATCGAGGCTTTACTGGGACGTCAAGTGTTCTTAGAGATTCAGGTGAAAGTCGCCAAAGAATGGCAACGCGACCCTAAAGCACTAAGGAGGCTCGGCTTTTGATGCGACAGATCCGGTGGCATCCCCGGCCGGCGCCGCCCGTCCAAGTCACGTCCCAGGACACGAGCTTCAGCGCCGCTCCCGCGCCGGCCAACTTTGGCGTAATCAGAGAATTGAGCGTACACCTGCTCGATGGCGTTCGCACCGTCACGCAGGTGACCAGGCCGGACGCGCCGGGCCAGTTCCCAGTGATGATCTTTGGGCATGGCGCTGGAACCGGCAGCCACGTGGCCTTCGATGAACACTGCGCGGTCCTGGCCCGCCAGGGCATTGTCTGCCTGGTGGGGGACAAGGACCTCAACGCGTACACCACTACCCGCCGTGACTACGGGCACATGGCCCGGCAGTACTCGGACCTGGCCCGCTGGGGGCGGGCCCAAGCGTGGGCGCGCCCGGATCGGGTGGGTTACTACGGCGAATCTGAGGGCGCCTGGTTGGTGCCATGGTCCGCGTCCATGGGCGGCGCGGATTTCGTGGTGCTGGTTTCAGCGCCGGTGGTCACCCCTCGGGAGCAGGGCTTGTACGCCATTGGCACCTATCTCGCTTCAGTGGGTGCGCCCCCGGCAGTGTTTGACGCCGGCATGCGACTGGCCGGAGCCACCATGCCCCGCGGACGGTTTGAATATCTTGATTTCAATTCGGCACGTTACCTGCCGCGACTCGACTGCCCAGTGCTGGTTGTTTATGGCGCCGCCGATCTATCGATGCCGACCGTCCAGGGCGCCCAGCGGGTGATGGCAGATGTGCCTGGGCCAGTTGCGGTCCGCTACTACGCTGACGCTGACCACGGCATCAGGCGCGGTGAAGACAAACATGTGTCGCTGGCCTTCCTGAATGACCTGGCTGGCTGGGTGCATTGCCTCGCCGCTTCACCGGCGGTGGCCGGGGCGGTGCCAGTCCAGCCCTTCGCGGCGGTCGCGCCGCCGCCCTCCGGACCCATCACGACTGATGGGTATGTTGGCGCGGCGGCCTTGGCGGCCTTGGCGGCCGCCGGCTGGGGGGCCAAATGGCTGCCGGCACGTTTGCGCTGGCCAATGGCACTATTGCGAGCCGGGGCAGTGGCCACGGTCTTGGCCCATGTGCGCTATCTCCGGCTCCTGATCCAGCTTTCAACCAATTACCGGACTGATCCAGTGGCGGTCCGAGTGGGACACCACACTGTGCGCGGACTGGGCCTGGCCACGGCGCTGGCCGGGGCCGTCGCCGCTGCCCGGCTACCCGAATCGCGTTCCCGCCGAGTCTTGGCCCAGTCGGTGGCGGGCCTGGGCGGAGCAGCCGTCCTGCTATCACTGGCCGCCCGCTGGGGGGCCTTTGGCCCCTTCCGCCGCCGCCCCTAACCCCGGCCGTTCGACCCACCTGGGGTGAGCTCCAAGAGTGGCCCAGTCATCTGCCCAGACGGATCAGAGGTTGGGTTGGCCGCGGCCAGTGGGGCCTGCAGGCCCCTTGGCCCGGCGGGTGGTGCGCCCGACGCCCGCCACCAGAGTCAGCAGGGGCACGGCCACAGCCAAGGTCACGACCGGCAGAACGATCTGCTTAGTCGCGCTGACGCCGAGCTGGTCCTCGCCCGGATTGAAGCCGCCCTGAGCGGATCGCACCACCTGGCTAGGGGAGGCGACCGGCAGGGGCGGGCCAGGCACGGTGACGTCCAAAGTAGCGGTCAGCGCGTCGTGGACCTGCAAGACTCCCCAACCCTGAATTTGATCCGAATAGGTGACCCGTGGCCTGACCGCCGTCGCCTGCAAGCGGTAAGCCCAGTACTCCGGGCCGGCATTGGGCCAGCGCGAAGCTATCGCGGCGGCGGCACCCGAGACGTAGGCCGCCGCGAAAGACGTCGACGGCTGGTCGGTGCCGTTGATCATGCAATCGCCGTTATTGATGTAAGTCGAAATGATTGATGTACCTGGAGCGACAATGTCAACCTGAGGCCCGCGCAGCGAGGACAGACCCACACTGCCCTCCTCCGTCGTAGCGGCACCTACACCAATCACACCCGGGTAGGCCGCCGGATAGCGTACTTGCGTAACCGAGCCATCGCGGGCCGGCGGCGGTGGCTCGGGAGATTCCGTGGCATCAATCAGATTGCCGGAGGATGCCACGATCAGGGCGCCGGCCGCCTGAGCCTTCACCACCGCCTGCCGCAGAGCCGGGTTGTCCTCATGGGTGGACATTGAAACATTGATGATGTCGGCGCCCAGCTCGGCCGCCGCCTCAATGCCCTGAGCCAAGGTGGTCGCCGTGGGCGCGTGGCCAATCGCCGCCGCCTCATCCGTCTCCGCTATGTAAACGCGCACTGGCACAATGGTCGCCTCGGGCGCCAAACCAACCAGCCCCGAGCCTTTGACCGGCCGCGCTGCGATCAGCCCGGCCACAGCCGTCCCGTGGCCAGTCACGTCAGCCTTGCCAGATGGGCTGTCAACTTGCCCGGCGGGCGGACTGTCAACCTCGGCGTTGGGCCGGGGACCGCCTTCGTAACGGAAATCCCAACCGTCCTGGACGGCATCGGCGAAGTGGGGACCGGCGGAAGCGACACCCGAATCAACCACCGCCACCTTGATGCCCTTGCCGGTGGCGACCCGGGCCGCGGCCGGCCCTTGGATCAGTTGGTAGGCAGGCGGGACCTGTGGAATCAGGTTCCCAACTGTCCCAGGGCATGGTTCCATGGCCTCCGCGTCCGGGCCTACGGAGGCGCTGGGGGCCTGCGGCAAAGCGGGCCCCGGGCTGGGAGCTGCCGGATCAATCGTCAAGACCGCCTGTTCAGGGTCCAGAGCCGGCCCCGGCGCGAACAAAGCGATCCAGGCGCGCGGGACGGCAGTCGCGTCTTCCAGCTCATAGCCCAACTGAGCCAGCACTTCACGGACCGACTTGGGTATCCCGTAAGAGATTCCGGACTGGTCAACCAAATAGGGGTAGGAAGGGGCACCGTTGGCCGAATCGGTTGGCAGCGCTAGTGCCCCGTAGCCGCGTGCCACGGCTACGCCTGGTGCCAACTCGTCATCGGGCGGCCGTACACCCAACTCGGCAGCCCGGCCCGGGTCGGGGTGGCCAGTTGTAATAGCGCAGGGGATAGCCCCCGGTTCCATCAGGTCTGAGACCCCTGGTGGCCAGTCCGCCGGGTAAACCTGCTCGGTGGAGTTACGTAACGCCGCGACCTCCGATGCCGCCACCTCAACCGGCGCCAAAGCCGGGTTGGCCGCCAGGCCGTATTCGTACATCGCCGCCGCGACCGGGGTTAGCTGCGCCAGTTCGCTCTTGTCGGTCACCACATAGGCCTGCTGCTGGCCGCCGCTGGCAATAGTCAAAGCCGATCCGATCACCAGTTCACGTCCACCAGCCCGCACCGGAACTGACATCTTCCCGCCCACGTCAGGGAAGGAGAACTGTTCGAGCTTGGCACCCGGTGCAAACAGGTTCAGCCAAGCCCCCGGGACCGTCACTGGAGCCTGCGAAGTCAGCGACAGAGCCCTAGCGACGCCGGCCACAGCGGCCGTGTCGATGGGGTAGCGGCGCCCTGAGGCGATCAGCCAGTCCTGCCCATCTTCGCCGTCAACATGAACTAGCAGGCTAGCCTTGGTGGGGTCAGCCGCCGGATCAGCAGCCGAGAGGAAAGCGGCGATCCCATTGGACCCATCTTCATTGGGCGCCAGGCAGGCCACCCACGGCGCCCCAATCAGCCGGTCCCGAGCCGGCAGTTCATCTGGCGCGCCAACTATCCCAATGGCTGGACCTCGCGGAACGCCGTCCAATTGTTTGGCGTTCACGCTAATTGACTGAAAAGATCCGGGATCAGTCACCAGCCGAGCGCTGACGGTGTTCAAGACCGGATAGATGATCCCATTCGCGGACACATAGCGCGAGCCCGAATCCTTGACCACGATCAAGTGGTTGTTCTCCCAGCCTTCTGGGAGCGATGGTGAAAGCAGGCCGAACCCTAGCCCGCCCAGGATTATGAGGATGCCTATCGCGATCCCTGCCACGACCGCCCGCATTGGCTTGGCTGGCTCCAACTCCTTACCGCCCGGAATGCCGGAAGTGAAGGCGGTCAGCAGCCGTCGCTGAGCGAAGGACTGGGACTGGGTGATCTCCTTCTTGGTCGCCATCGACTCAGGCCAATCCCGCCACGACTACCGCCAGCGGAAGCAAGCTGACCAACGCGACAAGGTCAACGAGGTCGGCGATTCTGCCTAAGCCCGCCCCTTTGGCCCGCCCAAAGAGCGTCAGAGCGGCGGTCGCGGCCGCCGCCAGCCCCAGCACCGCCACCACCGGTCCACTCCATTCCGGATGCGCCAGACCGGCGGTCCATGCGGTCAAACCCAGACCCAGGACGGCGATCATTCCAATCAGTCCAACTTCCAGGCGACTGTAGGCCTGGCGGCTGGACAAGAGCAGGCCCAAGAACAGTGCTACCGCCTCGATCAAAGCCGCCACGCCGCCTTTGACCATGACCGGTATAGACACCAGCACCACCACCATGGACGCCGCCCGCAGGTAGACCAAGATCCGCTGGCCCTGGATGAAACGCTGTTGGAGTTCCTCGCCGTCAATGGGCGGCTGCTCCTGGAGGACCCCGCCCACCGGTACTGGAGTGGCCGCTTTGATGCGGGTCGTATTCATGGCCAGCCAGGGAATAGCGTTGGTCAAGGTGCCGGCGACAGCCGCGGTGATGGCGAAGACTCCCGGCGCGGCCAGATCGAACAAGTGGGTAGCCGCGGTGGCGGCGCCCAAGGCGACTCCAACGGTGATCGGCGCCAGGGCGGCCTCCCGGTCCCGGGGCAGCGTAATCATGCTCAGCACACCGGCCACGAACAGGCCAACGCAGGCGGTGGTCCATGCCCATTCGGGGGCCAAGAATTCGCCCACCATGCGACCGACTACGCCGCCATAAAGCGCCGCCGTTAGGGTCATCCCGATCGCTCCGCGTCCCCTTCCCAAGCGAACCAGCACCGCCGCGCCCGCCACGATGAGCCCCAAGCCACAGGTCGCCAGCACCAATCCGGTCGTCGTTGGCTCGCCCAGTGCCAGCAGACCGGCACCTACCGCCGCCAGGATCACCGTGGCCGCCTCGGCAGTCGCCGCTGTGTCTTCGGGTGACCACGGTTTAGACGCCGAGCCAACCGCCTCACCAACCGCCTCCACGATGTCGTCGTAGACCTTAGGAGGCTCGACTTCCCGTGCCAGCGTCAGTCGGAACTCGTCGCCGTCTACCACGCCTTGATCCTCGAGAGCTCGATCTCTTTCCAGACTCGCGCCGTGTAGACGCGTCAGCAAATAGCCATCATAAGAGCCCCCGTGACCCAGGGTACCTAGATAACGGGCAACTTCCGGCAGGGCCTCCTCCGGGGTAGCGTTCAAGGGAACCGACATGTCAAGCCGTTTCGATTCGTGTCTGATGGTGATCTTGGCCACTGCGCTGGCCGCCTGTACCGGGCTCATGACCCTATTCCGTGCCTTTCTGTCGCTATATCCGGGGCTGCGTCGGGTCAAGATGGGATTCGCGGCCCACCTTCAAGCTTGAAGTGCGCGCTACCCCGACGAGGGTTGGCAACGATGATTCTAGCGGTCCGGACTCGCGCATCAGACACCCCCGCGCCATCTGGTTATGTCCCGTCTTCCGCCAAATTTTCGTCCTCCAAGGGGTTGCGCGCAGGCTCATCATGGGCTACCTTAGTAATTGCCGTTGAAGTTACCAGTACTCCGGTGCTGGTCCACAGATATGGTGGCTGCGAGCCCCCGGGTCCGTAGTCGGCCCCGTAAGCCGCTCCTTGAGCTGTAGTGTCCTAACGATGGTGTTTGGTCCCGGTTCCGAGGTGGTTGACAGGTCCAAGGCTGGGCGTGCTCAGTGTTGGTGTTGTTGGCATGGCTTCACAACCAAGGGCACCGCGTGCTAGCGGTCGGCTGGTGACAGCCCGGCAGCGTGTGCGTGTGGCAAACGAACAACCACGAAAGGGAAAGAAATTCTGATGGCGAACGACAAGATTTCAGTATTGGAGGATGCTCTACGTAAGGGAGCTGAGGCCGTACACGACGCGAAGGAACGCACCGATTCGGAACTGAAGGGCATCGCTTCTTTGGTTGATGAGTTGGGCAGCTACTGGACTGGTCCAGCGGCCCGGTCTTATGTGGCGATGCAGACTCAGTTCGGGGAGACTTCCCGGAAGCTGAACAATGTGTTGTTGACTCTGGAGGACAGTCTGCGTTCAACGGATCGTGCTCAGCAAGCGTACGAGGAGTCTACTTCCTCGACGGCCTCCGGGGTTTTGGGTTCGTTGCAGGAGATGTGACCTCTGGTCAGTCTGCTGAACTCGAATCAAACCAAGTCAAAGCAAATCAAAGCAAATCTTCTTTTTGGAAAGGATCTGGATCTATGTCTTCCGATCAATCAATGTCTGTTTCTACTGGTCAGGTGACTGGGTTGGCTGACTCTCTACGGGCTCGGGCTAACGCGATCTTGTCGGTGTTGGAGGAACTTGAGTCGCGGGTGGGGGTGTTGCAAGGTTCGTGGGATGGTAAAGCGAAGGAGGCTTACCAGGTCGCACAGAAGCAGTGGACTGAGCAGGCTCATCGTCTTCAAGAGTTGGCCGCCAAAATTGCGACCATGACCAGTGACGTGGCTGACGGGTACGCCCAAATGGACGCCCGCGCCGCATCCCAGTTCTAAGGGGTCGTGCTAACAGGATCGCTGGACGGCACCCCGGTTAGCACGGCAACTACACCTCAGCCACCCTCTTGGCCCCACGCTGTGGGGCCAAGAGGGGCGACCACGGCTTGTCATGGCTCGTCTTTCTTGTAGACAACAGCCACGGGCCCTGGGCCGGATTTCGCTGCGCACGGGCTGGGGTTCGCAGCGACAATGACTTATCACCCAGCAGACGTCCGCATGCCTTGCGGACCTCTGCTGTCGCCAGCGGGCGGGGGAGGCCTGGCACATCTGACATTCAAAGCACGTTGAAAGGAGTACGAAGTGGCAGCCAGTAAAATTGCTTATGATCCGGACCTGTTGACCGCGTTGGGAGACTTTCTCGACGCTAGCGCAGACGAGATCGGCGCCGTGAAGAGCTACGTCGAATCGAATTGTGACCTGCGGGAGACGAGCGGGTTCTTTCTGACGCAATTCAGAGCAAGGTACCGCCAGCCCTACATTGACATTGTTGAGGGTTTGGGGTTTGCCAGCGATGCGGCCTGGGACCTAGGCGGCGGAGTCCGCTCTGTCCTGAAAATCTTCCGCGAGGTTGAGGAATCGATTGCTGAAGAAGCTGACGGCATCACTAATGATTGCTGCAATTGCGACCCGGATGCCCCTGATAACTCCGGTGGCAACTACACCGGCGGTGGTTCTGTTGGTGGCGGTGGTTCTGTCGCGCCGGCACCGGTGGCTACGCCCCCACCCGCCACTTGGGTAGATCCCGAACCTGCGCCGGCCGAGGCCGCACAAACTGCGCCCTCGTCAAGCGTCCCACCCGAACCCATCGCGGAACCCGTTGAGTCGAATGAATCAGGGCGTCACCTGGTTGGGCTGACCATTGATGGTGAGCACCACGAGTACTGGGTCGAACCAGTAGAAGGCGATCCAGGCTTCGGGTTCTCGCGCATGATCAATGATGATGGCGAGCCGGGTGACCTGATTCTTGATCCTCCCGACAGCTTTTGGGAAGAGTACGCCGAATCCGACCCGTTGGGCCGTTCCCCAGAAGAGCTGAAGCTGGCCTGGGACAATCGTGACGAGGTCGCGATCCCGAGTCTGGACTCCGAGGCCAGTACCACCGAGGGTGGGTGGCAATTGAACCAACCCTCGGATCTTGGCGATGGCAGCCCCGCGACAAAGCTCAGGCTGTGGGATGAAATGATTCTAGAACGAGCGTTGGAGATCGTCCGGCAAGGAGGTTCATTGTGATTACGACAGGCCCATTGGCAGGTTGCGCATCTGGCGATGTGCGAGCGGCCTTGACGCCAGTGACAGTGCCGAAGACCAATGTTGCCCACCAGCTTCTCATGGCGTTCAGCCCGGCGATGGCCCTTATCAACAAGGTGGTCACCCTCCTGATTTCCTTTGACCCCATGGACAAGTGGGTCGTCAAGCCGTTGTTCGGCGACTGGGGCGAGCTTACCGCTGCTGCCCAAGCTTGGCGCAACAGCAGCGGATCGGTCCAAGTGCTGGTCCAAAACCTTGAATCTGTTGGCGCACGTGTCGGCGAAGAGTGGGAAGGGGACGCCGCTGAAGCCTTCCTGGCCCGGCTAGAGGAGTTCGTTCAAGTGATGGAGTCCTACCCGCAAGCAGTCGAGGATTTGGCTGAATACCTCGATCTGATGGTCGAGACGATGCAGGTCTTCACCGACGTGGTTGCGGAGGCAATCGCGGTGATTTCCAGCATTGCCCAGATACTCATCGACGAATTGTGCGTCCCGCTTGCGGGCCCAGAATTGGCCGCGGGGACTGCCGCCGCCAATTCTAGCCGCGTCATAGGCGTAATCAGCAAGGTCAACGATGCGATGAAGACCGTGAATTTCGTTGCATCGCAAGCGCTCACGATCTGGAGTATGATCGAGATCATCATCAGGCAACCCGAGGTCGTAAGAACCCTCAACAATTTGCACGAAGATGAATCAGCCGCCAGCTTCCGCGCAAACGCAGAGGGCTTCGATCCGAGCTTGGGGGTTATCTGAATGACCAGAGACATCAGCGATGCCTTGGCGCAAGTCCGGGAGAGCATTGATTGGCTCAAGACGGTGTCCTCCACCCTCCGAGCCGAGGCGGACGAACTCCGCAAGGAACTCGACAAGAGACGGGAGCAGGACGCCGACCAGCGCCGCCGCGGCGAGCAGGGACCGGAGTGGAAGATCCTACAACAACGGATCGACCTCAACCAGACCACGTATATCGACATCATGACTGGCCTGGACCAGTCCAGAGAAGCGAAACGGGTCCGGGAGTACATCTCCCAAGGATTGCCTAAGGTCAAGGCCGCCTTTGATCGGGCGGTGCTGGAGGACGAAGACGGCTCGTACGCAGAACTCCAGACCGCCCTTGACACTGCAGCGGGCGAATAGGAAAGCGATCAGTCTTGGGGGCGCGTTCCTACAAGGAGCGCGCCCTCAACGCCGCCAGCCCGGAGTAGCTTAGCCACAAACTTCCGGGCGGGGCTCTTGCAGCGCTGACGGCTTCGGTTCGCAGGGGCAGGAGGCCACAAGCGAATCCGGCAAAACGGACATAAGGTACATTATCGGCGTTA
>JAIRXP010000054.1 GCA_031268215.1 Bifidobacteriaceae bacterium
TCGCCTTGACGACCAGCCCGGCAACATGAAGACAGGGGCCCAGAAACGGGCCCCTTCTTCACGCCCACATCGCCAACCCCAATGACGCCAACATCGTCAAAATAGACGACGGCTAACAGCAGGTCCGGTTTACCGTCGATGGGAAGGACCTGCATGTAGACCTGCTTTTGTTCCATGTCGTGCAACTGCGTTACGTGGTTATAGAACTTAAGGTCGGCGCGTTCGAGGCCGGGCACTTGGGTCAGCTCGGCGCCTACGTGGCGATGGTGGACGACCTATTGCGACGCCCCGGATTGCACCGGCCGACCGTTGGAATCCTTCTATGCACAGGCAAGGCCGAGTCGATCGTGAAGTACGCCTTGGCGAGCACGGCCGTGCCGGTAGCGGTGGCGGACTATGCCGGGTTGCCAGATGACGCAAAGGCGGCGCTTCCGTCGGCCGACGAGCTGCGGGCGGTCGTGTCTGAAGAAGTCGGCAAGGCGGTACGGGAATGAACAACAGTTTCGCCAGACGGTCTCTAAGCTCAGCGAGGATAACCAGGTGATCTACACGACCGACTCCCCGTTTATGGTCGGCGCGAACGAACTCGACCTCGTGCGAATCGTGGAAATGACGGACCGGCTAGAAGGAACCAAGGTCCACGACCGGCTGCAGGTCGACGATCCGAAATCGGTATTCCCGTTGCAGGCCGCGCTCGGCTACGACCTTGCCCAGTCGATGTTTGCCCAGAAGCGCAATCTGGTATGTGAAGGCGTCACGGACATGTTCTACCTCCAAGCCGTCAACAGCGCGGCGGCAGCGGACAAGGGACCGACTTTCACCGGCAGTCCTGGCATCGTCCCGGCGGGTGCTGCCTCTAAAGTCGTCTATTTCAGCGTCATCTATCAAACCCAGGGGTTGAGGGTGGCCGCCCTGCTCGACCCAGACGGGGAAGGCGACAAGGCTGCCGCGCAGGACAATCTGGTGGCTCTGCTGCAAACCAAACGCATCCTCCGAGTCAAGGACTTCCTGCCGGGCGGAGGCTACAAGGGAGCCGAAATAGAGGATCTATTCCGCGACACGCTCGCGGAAATCGCCAAAGAGCTCGGTTGGAACAGTTCTGCCACCGTCGCCCAACAGGAGACGCGGCCGATTGTGAGGATCCTCCGGGACGAGCACGGCAACAAAGTGTCCAAGTGGAAGCTGTCGAAGGCCTTCGCGCAATGGTTGCACGGTCACGGCTACCTCGCTCTATCCGACCGGGAACAAGCCGCCTGGCGCACCCTGGTCGATGCCGTAGACAGAGCCCCGAGATAGATTCGTCCGCAGGCTCGAGCGCTACAGGCTTCGGCAGGGTCATTCCAAGTGCATAGCGGGCCTGGCGGAGTCTCCGGAACGGATTCCTTTCCGATCCTTGGCCGTAGGGGACGGGGCCGCCCGCCGCTAGCTGATCCACTCATCGCCCTCACGGTGTCAGTGGTGCCTGAGACTATTGAGGCATGACGAGCAATGCAGTGGGCCGGTCTGAGCCCGAGGGCTATGGTGATTGGCTGGCAGATGTGAAGGCGAGGGTTCGGGCGACCGCGTTCCGGGCGGCCAGAGCGGCGAACACGGAGGTGTTGCGGCTGTATTGGTCGATTGGGCGGGACATCCTGGACCGGCAGGAGCGCGACGGCTGGGGCGCGGGCGTGGTGGACACCCTGTCGCGCGATCTGCGGGCCGAATTCCCTGGCCAGAGCGGCTGGTCGAAGCGGAACCTGTATTGGATGCGCAAAGCAGCCGAGATTTGGCCCACCGAAGAAGAGTTTGTGCACCACGTCGGTACACAATTGCCGTGGCGGCACATCACCGTTCTCCTAGACCGGTTGAAAACCCGCGAGGACCGGGACTGGTACGCCGAGCGGGCGGCCGCAGAGGGTTGGAAACGCTCCGTGCTGGAGCACTTCATCAAGGTCAACCTCAAAGCTCAAATCGCCGCCGCGCCCACGAACTTCGACGCTGTCCTCGCGCCGCCGGAGTCCGAGTTGGCCCAGCAGATCGTTCGGGACCCCTACGTGTTTGAGCATCTGGCGCTGGTCGAGCGAGTGACCGAGCGCAACGTGGAGCAGGCGCTGATGAATCGCCTCCAGGATACGCTGCTTGAGTTTGGGCGGGGGATGGCTTTCGTTGGCCGTCAGGTCGGCCTTGAAGTTGCCGATGAGAAGGGCGACGTCGATCTGCTGACTGTTGATCTTCTGTTGTTCCACATCCCGCAGCGGCGTTATGTGGTGGTCGAGTTGAAGGTCGGTCGCTTCCATCCGGGACAGGCTGGTCAGTTGGGCACCTATGTGGCTGTGGTGGATCATCAGCTGCGGGACCCGGAGTTCCATAATCCGACTATCGGCATTTTGTTGTGTACGGGTAAGAACGAGGCGACGGTGCGGTTCGCACTAGCGGCGACCAACGTGCCGGTAGCGGTGGCGGATTACGCCGGCCTGCCCGATGACGCGAAGGCCGCATTGCCATCGGTCGAGGAACTCCAGGCAGTCGTAGCCAAAGAGGTCGGCCGGGCGGCGCGCGAATGACCAGCGGCTCGGCCGGAGATCGGAAGGTCGCCGATTACCTGCCTGGCATGGCCCACGTGCGCGGCGACGGCATCGGGCAAGCCAAAACGAAGGGTGCGCCAGGCGGGACTTGAACCCGCACGCCCGCGAAGGCACAGGAACCTAAATCCTGCGCGTCTGCCAATTCCGCCACTGGCGCCCATAGGACCTTAGCTCAATTGGGCGCGAGAGCCCAAGCGCCGTCCCGTGTGGCCGCGGCCCGCTAACCTTGGGGGATGGACAAGTCATCGCTCGCGAGCCAGGCCGCGGGCCTGAAAGAGCAGCAGGCCGCTACCGCTAAGGCCGTTGAGGACCTGAAAGCCGAATTCTCGTCTGAGGCATTGGTGGATTTGGGTATGGAAAAGGCCGCCGATGCCGCTCGGTCGGTTGTGGTTGGACCGTCCGGGATGCCAAGGCCTTGGGTCTGCATCACGGTCGCGGGGACGGTAGCCTTGGCGGCCATAACCGTGGCTGTGCGGGTCTGGGGGCGTAAGAAGTGACGGCCAGCCAAACAGCAGCACCGGTGGAGGGCGCCGCGGCGCCCCTGGGGGATTCTCCCGAGGAACTGCGGCTTCCGGACGGGCCGCTGCCGGTGCGGCTCTTGGCTGATCGGTTGTTGGTGCTCCTGGACGCTGAATCGGCGGAGCGGCGCAGCGCTGGCGGCATTCTAATTCCCGCCACCGCCGCTGTGGGCAAACGCCTGGCCTGGGCGCATGTCGTAGCGGCTGGTGAGTCGGTGCGGCAGGTGGCGCTGGGGGAGCGGGTGTTGTTTGATCCAGAGGACCGCGCCGAGGTTGAGATAGGTGGCCAGACCTACTTGCTCTTGCGTGAACGCAATGTTCACGGAGTAGCTGAGACGCCTGGCGGCGGTGAATCAACCGGCATGTATTTGTGACTGGAGGAACGCCAGGGAGCGGCGGACCGCTCACGCACCGTCTGGTTTGGTACCGGTTGGCCCTATCCAGTGCGTGTCTTCGGACTCATTGCGCCACATGGTCAGTCGGCCCAATGGCGTGGAGATGTCACCCGTCGGATACCAGCTACTCCAGCTACCTGTCGTCATGCCGTCGAAGTCGAGAATGATTCTGCCCTCAGACGTGTCGGCGTAAATGGCGTTATTGGTTGCCCCGACTATTTTCAGGTCCAGTGCTTGGGCCTCCGCTTGTGTGAGGGGGCGCTCGAAGGCGCCTTGCGATCCGCCTATTATAGCGGGGCTGCGGCTCGGGCCGATTGATCCTACAGCGGTAGGATTGAGATTAGCGTCCAAAGCGATTATCGGATCGCGCAGCAGTTGGTTGTAGCCCTGGAATTGTGGATCCTCCTCGGAGAACCCCCATGGGCTGGTGAAACCAGGGAGTGTGACACGGGCGAAGTGAGCGATGCCAGATCCTTCCTCCCCAATTGCCGTGAACCAGTCCTTCCCGCCCGGCAGTACCGTGGAACCGCCGATGGCGGTGAGCCAGGATTGGTCACACGGAGAGCTGGACTCCTGCGGAGTGCAATCCTCGGCGTCCACGACTTCGCCAGTGCGCATGGACCGCAGCTCACTGGTAATAAAGTCTGGCGGGAAAGCTTCCACTATATCGCTGACCAAAACGAAATACTCGGGTGATACCGCACGCAGAATGTACGGCTTATGCTGCGATTGGTTTGAATTCCAGACAACTTTGCCAGACAATTCGGCCAGTGCGGCGTGGAAAGCACTTCCACCTTTCCCCAAAGTGACTAGTCGGTCTTCGGTCGCGTATGCTTCGACGACCTCGAAGTCCGAATCGGCCGGGTCGCCGCCCGGCAGTTCTCCTAAGTCGACGGCGGGTCCAAGTTCGCAGCCGGGCGCCTTGATTTCGCGGAAATAGGTGTGCAAGCTGCGTGCGTGCAACCCGCTAGGTTTTGTTATAGCGCCATAAACGAGGAAAGCCTTGGGCTGTTCGCCATATGACCCGATCACTTTGGCGGACTTGTTCGCCTGGCCGCCAGACAGCTCTTGATCCTCCTCCAAAGGACTTACCTGGCAGGACATGGCGGTTCGTTCGCCCGGCAACCAAACCTGGAAGCCAATCGTGCCGGTTTCCTGGTGGGCCGCTGTGCTAGCGACGGCGGCCGATCCGCTCCAGGCCCATTCGCGCCCGTCGAGGAAGACGCTGAGAATCGGGTCGGCAGAGGGGCTCGGTGACGGGGAGGCGGACGGCTTGGCGCTAGCCGTTGCCGTGGACGATGCCGACGGGCTGGGGGATCCTCCGCCTTTCGGTTTCCCCCCCAGCAGTGCTCCGGCTCCGAAGACGATCCCCACGACAAGAACGAGGGCCCCGGCTATGACAGCGGCTATGACAGCCGGGCGTTTATTGGGTTGAGTGGGCTTTACCGCTGGCTGGGCGGGCGGGTTCCCGCCGCTGGGGGCGCCGGAGCTGGGAGGGTCCGCGTCCATTGGTGCGGTCTGTGGCGTGGCGGAGGTGGGCCTTTGGCGGACACGGGTCCGGCCGTTAGCGGGTTTGCGTTCTGGACCGATGGGGTTTAGTACCTGGGTGTCATCCGCTGGCCGGCTGGGGGTTCTGTGCCCAGCCGTGATGGCGCGCAAGACCTGTGTCTCGTCCGTGTGCTGGGCGTCGGCGGGGTCAGGCCTGATTGGGCCCAGCAGTCTCGTTTCATTAGTCAGTTCGTCGAGGGGTGGATTGTGCGGCTTGAACGGCTCAAGCTCCTCAGTGTCCGCCGGGGAAACTTGAGTGGTGTCGCTGGCTGTTGGGGCGGCATCGGGCAATGGTGTGCCTGGCTGGGCGGCACCCTCCCGGTTGATCCAAGCGAGCAGATCGGGGTAGACGGCGGGGTGTGAGGCTATCTTGTCCCAAAGATCTGGCCGGCTGGCCGCTATTTCTTGCAGCCTGGCCGGCTGGGTTTGGGGGTTGGATACGTCCGCGGCTTCCTGATCAACGGTCATTGCCCATGCTCCTAGCGCAAGTCCTTGCTGGGGTTAGCGTGGTTAACCACGCGACCTTAATCCAATCGGAAATCGGGCTTGTCCGCCAGTCCGCACGGCGCCCGAGTTCCCTGGAGGAAACCACCGATTCAGGCCGGGCGCCCTGGGAGCGTCTTTGGTCCTGGCGGGGCCGCGGCGCCATGGTGGGTCCAACCGTGCTAAAGTCTCTAGTCGCGCGCCATTAGCTCAACTGGCAGAGCAGCTGACTCTTAATCAGCGGGTTGGGGGTTCAAGTCCCTCATGGCGCACTTGGAGCGTACTGCTACGCAGTGCCGGCCGGGTTGGCGGGCGACCTGCGGGCTGACCATTGTTGAGCACGAAGTTGCCGCTGTCCCAAAGCTTGAGGACGGACCTGACGTTGCCGGCAACCGCCCAGCCGCGGTCCGGCGGCGCTTCAGAGGATTGTGATGTCTCCGGAGGGACGGCCGCCATTGGCGGTCAGGAGAGTGTAGGTCAGGCGGTCCATTGTGGTTCCGCCAAAGGCCATGGACCCTACGGACCGCCGTGAGACGTGCCGGAACGAGACATGGGTGAGGGACGTGCCCCTAAATGACGCGCCGGTCAGGTTGGCTCCGTCGAATGCCACTCCGGTCAGGGTGTTGCCGTCAAACAAGGCTCCTCGCAGATCGGCGAATTTGATCTGGGTTCCAACCAGCACCGCGGAACTCAGGTCGGCGTTCCGCAAAGCGGCATGAGACAAGCGCGCGTAGGTCAGATTGGTGCCCTTGAAACTACCGTTCTTGGCGTTCGCGCTGGCCAGGTCAGCGCCGGTCAGATCGGCTCCGTCGAATATGGCGTCGGTCAGATCGGATGCCTTGAAGGAGGCGCCGCGAAGTACCGCGTCGGTGAAATCAGCCCCTCTGAGCTGGCTGGCCTTGAAGTTCCCTTGTTCGACCATCACGCCGCGCAGGTCAGCGTTCCTCAGTACGCTGGCGTTGAATTGAGTGAGGCCCGGCGGGGCGGGTGCCGGTGCTGGCCGCGAAGCATCCGCCATGTGCTCTTCTTGCAGGTCGCTGAGGATTTCCTGGAGGTTTCCGACGGACTTGCGGACGGTGTCCAGGGCAGCGCTTTCCTCAACCCCCGTGGCGAGCAAGTCCTGGAAGCGTTCTATCAGGTCAAGGCGGATTTCGGCGCGCAGTTCCTGAGCCGGCGCCAGGCCTTGGTAGGGGGCGAAGAGTTCGTCAAGCAGGGTGTCAATCCGGTGCGTCATTGGTGGTCCTTAGGCCTTCTTAGAGGAGTGTGTCGAGCAGGCTCTTGGCCCGCTCCCATTGGGCCTTGCTGGCCGTGTGAGCGTGTCTGCCAGCGGCGGTGATTTTGTAGTACTTACGGCGGCCGCCTTGCGTTTCATCGCCCCAGTACGGTTCAACCCAGCCGTTAGCTTCGAGCCGGCGTAGGGAGGAGTAAAGGGTGGCCTCTTTGGGCTCGTATTGGCCGTCCGAACCGGCGGCGATCATCTTCGCGATCCGGTAGCCGTAGTGGTCGCCCTGGAGCAAGGTCTTGAGGATCATCGTGTCGATGTTCCCCCGTACTAGGTCAGGCGTTAGAACGCTGGCGTGGTCCATGGGAACAGCGTAGCGCGAAGTACTATATCTGGCAAGGTACAGCGGTAGGCGATGTATCAGTCACCTGGCCGATGCCGTCCCCTGACTTTCCGCGACCGGTAAGACCGCGAGCCGTGAGTTGGGATTTCGCTAGGCCAGCGGTTAACCTGTGCGAGTGCGCGGAGAATACAAAAGCCCAGGGGGCAAGCTGGTGGCGGTCGAACTGGAGACCGCCGCCAATGAGCTGAAGAAAGTCAAGGTGGCCGGAGACTTCTTTCTGGAGCCGGATGAGGCGTTGGGCCGGATCGAGTCAGCGCTGCTCGGCGCGGGTACACGGGACGCTGCCAGCACCTTGGCCAAGCGGATTGAGCGGGCGCTGGAGCCAAGTGACACGTTGGTTGGCTTTGACCCATTGGCGGTCGCGATGGCGGTGCGCCGGGCCCTGGGCAAGTCTTCGACCTGGGACGACCACCGGTTCACATTAATTGAGGATCAGTCCCGCGATCCTTATACCCAAATGGCGCTGGACCAGGTGTATGCGGAAGAGCTGGCCGCTGGCCGCCGAGGCCCAACTCTCAGAATCTGGCAGTGGGCCTCTAACGCCGTGATCATCGGCTCGTACCAGTCGTGGTCCAACGAAGTTGATCACCAGGCCGCCGCCCTCAATGACGTTACCGTGGTCCGCCGAGTTTCCGGCGGCGGCGCCATGTTCGTGGAGCCCGGGAACACCATTACCTATTCCCTGGTGGTGCCAGAATCTCTAGTTGATTCCATGAGCTTTGTTGATTCTTACGCTTTCCTGGACGCATGGTGCGTCGGGGCCCTGCGGTCATTGGGAATTGACGCGACGTACTTGCCTATCAACGACATCGCCAGTCCGGCAGGCAAGATCGCGGGCGCAGCACAGAAGCGATTCGCGGACGGTCCGGTCCTTCACCACGTCACCATGGCCTACGACATCGATGCCAACAAGATGCTCCAAGTGTTGCGAATTGGCCGCGAGAAACTGTCTGACAAGGGCACCAAGTCAGCCGCGAAGCGGGTTGACCCCTTGCGTTCGCAAACCGGCCTATCCCGTGAGGCAATCGTTGAGGCGTTCATCAGGCACTTCGAATCGCGGTACAGCCTGGACCGTTCCGCGCCTACGCCGGAGGAATTGGGCCGCGCCGATGAATTAGTCCGGAGCAAGTTTGCCAGCCCGGCCTGGCTTCACCGCGTTCCCTAAGCTTTGGCCGCGGGCCGAAGATTCTGTGGGGCCGTCTGGGGTCCCGCAGGATGAGAGCCCAGCCGCTCATGCGGCACCTGGGACCTACATGAGAACCTACTGACGCAGGATGCGGCAGCCTATGACTCCGGCCCAGACTAAGACATGGCTACTTACCAAACCCGCAGGAAGACTAGGCTCACGCTACTGGAGAAGACGGCTCTGGCGGTGATTCTGGTGGTCGCTCTGGTGGGCTTGGCGGTGGTGGTTTCCAATCTGGCCGTCAGCTTGGGTGAATGGTCAAATGATTCAGGCGGCGGTGACGGAGGTATTGAGCAGGTCGCACCCCCTGAACAGGCCGGGACTCAAGCTTTAGCGGCCGGGCCGCAGGCGGGCAACCATCCGGGAGCGGCGGTAGTTGTCACCTATGAGGTCTCCAGCCGGGGTGCGACCGAGGTGCCACTGGCGGAATTCGCCGATGCCGCCCAACGCATATTCGATGATCCGTCTGGTTGGCGTTCCGCTGGAGTCGGATTCGACCGGGTCGCAGAAGGAGCCGACTTCACGCTGTGGCTGGCCACGCCAGAGCAATTGACGGGATTTTCTTCAGACTGCGCTCCCGAATACTCTTGCCGGGTTGGCCGGGACGTGATCATTAACCAGGAACGCTGGCTGCGTGGTGCCCTTCCCGGTGCACTCGACGGAATCGAGATTGGAAAGTACCGGACCATGGCGATCAACCACGAAGTCGGACACTGGTTGGGCCATGGCCACACGGCATGCACCACGCCGGGAGAACTGGCGCCCCTGATGATGCAGCAATCGAAGGGCCTGGATGGGTGCTTGGCCAATCCGTACCCTCTGCCGGAGGAACAGCGGGCCCCATCCTTGGGTATTGGCTGAAGAGCTTACGGTCCAATTGGACTCTGAGCAGTGGGCCAAACCAGCCCGAGGTTTCACGGCGGCGAAACGGGCTAGTCCGACCCACGAGGTGGGCTGATCTAAGTCAGCCCAAGATCACGAAATACACCAAGCAGAAGCTTCCGGCAGCAAGAACCAGAGCGCCCAAGGACAAGCCGATTATCCACGCGATCTTGCCTTTGGCGGCATCCGGTTCGCGCGGCGGCCGCTTGGCGGCCGGAGGCGGTGGAGGTGCGGCCCAGCCTGCCGGTGGGGGTTGCGCACCTGGTGGGGGTGGCGGTAACGCGCCTTGAGGTGCCGGTGGGGGTTGCGGTGTTCCGGGCGGGGGCCAGCTACCTACCGGTGGGGGCGGTAGAGGCGTTTGCTGAGGCGGTGGGGGAGCGGGCCAGCCTGCCGGTGGCGGTTGCGCACCTGGTGGGGGCGGCGGTAACACGCCTTGAGGCGGGGGCGGCGCCTGCGAACTCGCTGGTGGTTGAGGCCAAGCTGCCGGTGGAGGCGGAAGGGGTGCCTGCTGTGGCGGTGGAGGCAACGGCGGTGCTGCTGCTGGTTGCGTCCCTGTTGGAGGCGGCGGCAGCGCGCTCGTGGGAGGTTCAGGCCAGGCCGGCGCAGGTGACGGAAGGGGAGCCTGCGGCGGCGGGGGCAGCGGCGCCTCCGTAGCGGCCAACGGCGGAGTGGCCTGCAGCGGCTGATCGGTGGCCGGCTCAGGCGTGGGCTCAACGCTGGGGGGCTGTGCCGGTGCGGATTCAGCTAGGGCGGCGGAACCCGCCGAACTGGCCGGCGGTGGGATGTCCGGCCCGGATTCAGCTTCTGGTTGTGAAACAGGCTCCGGCTGGGCCGGCTCCGCCGGAACCGGTGGGGTTGAAGTGACTTCGGTGGCCTGCGGGGCTTCCAGTTTGGCTCCGCACTGTGAACAGAAAGCGCCCGCTTGATCTGGGCTGCTGCAATTAGGGCAACGCATAGGACCAATTGTCCACTATCAGCCCAAAAAAGCCCAGGTACCCAGGCCGGAGCCGGCGATCAGGTTTCCCCCATTGCCGGCCAATCCTCAGGAGACCGTTGGATCCAGCGAGTCAATCAGCTCCGCCGCCTGATGCGCGATCTCATATTCCTCGTCGGTCGGCATGACCCAGACCTCGGTGCGGGCCCCTGGAGGCGAGATGCGGGCGGCGCCACGGGCTGATTGATTCAACTCTGGGTCGACCTCAATGCCAAAGCCTTCCAGGCCACGGACCGCCAGGGCCCGGGTGATTGGATCGTTCTCGCCAATTCCGGCGGTGAAGGCGATGGCGTCGACCCGGCCTAGTTGAGCGCAGTAGGCGCCAATGTAATGACGCAAGCGGTGAGTGAAGACCTCTAGAGCGAGTTCGGCGGAGCCGTCGCCCTCGGAGATTGCCTTATGGATGTCTCGGACATCGAGTGATCCGCACATGCCCAGCAGGCCAGATTTCTTGTTCAGCATGGTGTCCACTTGGTCCACGCTGTAACCGCCTTCGCGGACCAGATGGAAGACGATTGCTGGGTCGATGTCGCCGCAGCGCGACCCCATGACTAGGCCTTCTAGGGGGGTCAGGCCCATTGAAGTCTCGACCGATTGGCCGCCTCGGACGGCCGCCATTGAACAGCCTGAGCCAATGTGGATGGTGATGATGTTGACTTCCCCGGCCGGCTGTCCCATGGCCCGGGCGGTTTCCCGTGAGACGTATTGATGGGATGTGCCGTGGAAGCCGTAGCGCCGAATCTTCAACTCGCTGGCCACCTCAGGCGGGATCGCGTAGGTGTAGGCGGCGGGCGGCAGGGTGGCATGGAAGGCGGTGTCGAACACCGCCACCTGCGGGAGGGCCGGGAACGCGTCCATGGCGGCGCGGATGCCCTGGAGGTTAGCGGGGTTGTGAAGCGGCGCCAAGGGCGACAGGTCTTCAATGGCGGCGATCACTTGGGGGGTGATGATGGTCGCGGCGGTGTAGACATCGGCCCCCTGGACTACCCGGTGCCCTACTCCCACCAGGCCTACCTCCGCCAGGTCGGGGCCGTACGAATCGAACATCTTCAGTACGCCTCGCAGCCCGGTGGTGTGATCTGGCACTGGCGCTTCGATGGTGTGTTTCTGGCCGGCGGCCTTATGGGTCAAGGGGGAGACCGCCTCGCCGATCCTCTCGACAATTCCGCTGGCCAACGCTTCGCGGGTGTCGACATCGACCAATTGGTACTTGATCGAGGATGAGCCGGCATTGATGACTAAGACTGTTTCACTCACGGGTGTTCCTTCTTGTTACGGGTTGCTTCAATAGGTCAATGGGTTGACCGGGTTCGAATGAGCCAGGCCTACTGCGCCTGGCAGGCGGTGATGATGATGGTGTTGACGATGTCCTCGACCAGGGCTCCACGCGACAGGTCGTTGACCGGTTTGCGCAGTCCCTGAAGGACGGGGCCAATCGCGACGGCTCCGGCCGAGCGCTGGACCGCCTTGTAGACGGCGTTGCCGGTGTTGAGGTTCGGGAAGATCAGCACGGTGGCGCGGCCAGTGACCGGTGAACCCGGCATCTTCGAGGCTCCGACTGACGGCACCACCGCCGCGTCATATTGCACCGGGCCGTCCAAGGCCAGGTCCGGGGCGGCGGCCTGGGCCAATTTTGTGGCTTCGCGGACGGCGTCAACGTCTGGGCCGGACCCAGAGGTGCCGGTTGAATAGGAGATCATGGCGATTCGCGGATCCACCCCGAACGCGGCGGCCGTGGCGGCGGAATCGACGGCTATTCCAGCTAGCTGGCTGGGCGTTGGATCCGGATTGACAGCGCAATCGCCAAACACCAGAACCTTGTCCGCCAAGGCCATCAAGAAGACGGAGGACACTACTTCGGTGCCGGGCTTGGTCTTGATGATCTCGAAGGACGGGCGGATGGTATCCGCGGTGGTGTGCTTGGCGCCGGAGACCATGCCGTCTGCCATGCCGGTGTGGACCATCATGGTGGCGAAGTAGGTCTTGGAGCCGGCGATGATTTCCAGGGCTTTCTCTTTGGTCATGCCCTTATGGGAACGCAGCTCAGCATAAATGTCAGCGAAATGGTCAACCAGGTCACCGTGGGTCGGATCGACAATGTTGGCGGCCTTGAGGTCCAGGCCGAGCGCCTGGGCGCGGGACAGGATTGAGTCGCGGTCACCCAGGATGGAGATCTTGGCGGCGTCCATTTCCAGGACCCGGGCGGCGGCCTGAAGGATGCGGTCGTCATCGCCCTCTGGCAGGACGATGTTCTTCAGGTCCTGGCGGGCCCGTTTGACCAGCGATTGTTGGAAGGCCAGTGGCGTCACGGCCGTTGGTACGAAGGCTTCTACCGCGTCAACGAAGCTCCGTCCGTCAACGCCTTCCTCGAAGGTCGCCAGGGCGGCTTCAACTTTGTCTTGAGAGGACAGGTCGAGTTGGCCGCGTACCAGAGTGGCCGCGGCGGCTGCCGCGAAGGTTTCTTTGGGCGTGGTGATGATGGGCAGATCGCCCGCCAGCGAGCGGGCCAGGTCCATCACCGCCTTGTCTGGCACGTAGCCGCCGCCCATGATCAGTCCCGCCAGGGGCGGGAAGTCGTCGTCGCCTTGGGTCGAGGCCAGTCCCAACAGAACGCCTACTCGGTCGCCGGGGAAGATGACCACAGACCGGGCCGTCAGATGGGACAGGACGTGTTCCACCTCTTGGGCCGCGATTGTCATGTCCAGAACCTCTAGCCCAAGCGCGGCTGGGTCCCCGCTGACCAAGGTGCCCCCGACGGCATCGACCACCGCCCCTAGAGTTGGCGCCAGGGCGATCCGCGAGTCGGGGATAGCGCCGGTGGGCACCCCCAGCGTGGCCAGGTCCGCACGCACCGCGTCAAGGAGCCCGGCTGGGACCCGGTTGGCCACTACCCCTATGACTTTGGCGTGTCCGGCCTCGATCGTGGCGGTCGCCAATTTGGCCGATGCCGTGATGTCGCCTGGCGTCCACCGGGTACCTGGGAGGACCAACAGGACGGGCGATCCTAGATTGGCCGCGATCCTGGCGTTGAGGGTGAGTTCTTCGCCGCCGGGCACGTCGGTGTGGTCGGAACCGGCGATTACGACAAAGTCGCAGAGGGCCTTGAAGGCTTCGTACCGTTCCATCACTAGTTCCATGGCCGCCTCTGGAGCGTCGTGGAAGTGTTGGTAGGTGGTGCCGATGCGGACTGACCGGTCAGCTTCAATGGTGTCGCGGGTCTTGAGCAAGTCAAGTACGTGATCTGAGCCGTCGGCGTAGCGCAGGACTGGCCGGAACACGCCGACCCGTTCGTAGGAGCGCTTCAGCTCCTCGATGAGGCCCACGGCCACAATAGACTTGACCGCGTCGCGGTCGGTTGAAGCAAGAAAAACTGAACGTGCCACTCGTTGAACGCCTTTCCTCAATGAAGGGAGCCTTTGCTGGTGTATGGGATGCTTTGCCTTCCAGTGTACCTAGGACTTCCCGCCCTTGCCGCCTTGACCATGAAGGAGCATTACCTTCCGTGACCAATCCCTTACCTAACGCCAATCCGGTCTTGGTGGTCGATTTTGGGGCCCAATACGCTCAGTTGATTGCCCGCCGGGTTCGCGAAGCGCACATATATTCGGAGATAGTGCCCCACCGGTGGTCCGCGGCCCAAGTCCTGGCCAAGAACCCCGCCGCCATCATCTTGTCTGGCGGTCCGGCGTCAGTCTTCGAGCCGGGAGCACCCCGGCTTGACCGCGCGATTCTGGAAGCGGGGGTGCCCGTCTTGGGGATCTGTTACGGCTTCCAGGCCATGGCCTATGCCTTGGGCGGGGATGTGGACCGGGGCTCTAAGGGCGAATACGGATCCACTGAAGCCTCAGTGACCGCCGGCCAGGGGCTGCTGGCCGGCAGCCCCGACGGGCAGACTGTTTGGATGAGCCACGGCGTGGCCGTGGCCCGCCCACCGACCGGATTTGAGGTCCTGGCCAGCACCGATGGCGCTCCAGTGGCGGCCTTCCAAGACCGGGACCGCCGCCTTTATGGGATGCAGTGGCACCCTGAGGTGCGGCACACGCCGCTGGGACAAGCGGCGCTGGAGAACTTCCTCTATCGCGAGGCCGGGCTCAGCCCTAACTGGACGCCGGGTTCGATCGTGGCGGACCAAGTGTCCGCCATCCGCGCCCAGGCCGGCCCGGCCCGGGTGATCTGCGGGCTGTCCGGCGGTGTTGATTCATCAGTCGCCGCGGCACTGGTGCAGCGGGCCCTGGGGAACCAATTGACGTGCGTCTTCATTGATCATGGGCTACTCCGCGAAGGCGAACGCGAGCAGGTCGAACGGGACTTTGCGGCCGTGACCGGAGCGAATCTGGTGGTTCAGGATGCCTCGGCGGTCTTCCTTGAGGCGCTGGCAGGGGTAACTGATCCCGAGACCAAGCGGAAGATCATTGGGCGGGAGTTTATCCGTGCCTTTGAGGCGGCGGCTCGGGAAGTGGTGGCCGGGGTAGCGGGGCCTGGGTCTGTGGGGTCCGGTGCGTCCAATGAGGACGTGGGCGAGGTCAAGTTCTTGGTTCAGGGCACCTTGTACCCAGATGTGGTCGAATCCGGTGGTGGCGATGGTGCCGCCACCATCAAGTCGCATCACAACGTGGGCGGCCTGCCTGAGGACATGAAGTTCGAGCTGATTGAGCCCTTGCGATGGCTGTTCAAGGATGAAGTGCGGGCTGTCGGCTCAGAACTTGGACTGCCGGATTCAATGGTTTGGCGTCAGCCCTTTCCCGGCCCAGGGCTGGGAGTCAGGATCATTGGCGCGGTCACTCAGGGCCGTTTGGACACCGTGCGCCGGGCGGACGCCGTTGTCCGCGAAGAACTTACCCAGGCCGGGCTGGACCGGGAGATTTGGCAGTGCCCCGTGGTGCTCCTGGCGGATGTCCGCTCAGTTGGTGTGCAGGGCGATGGGCGGACCTATGGCCACCCGGTGGTTCTGCGTCCGGTCACATCCGAAGACGCCATGACGGCCGATTTCTCCCGCCTTGATTATGGTCTCCTGGCCCGGATCGCTGGCCGGATCACCGGGGAGGTGCCGGAAGTCAATCGCGTGGTCCTCGACATAACTTCGAAGCCACCCGGCACCATCGAATGGGAATGAGCCCCTATTCGGTGTAGAGACCCGTTCTGCCCCTACCCCTGCCCCCTCGACGGGGTAGGGACAGAACGGGAGAATTTGACTGTCACCGGGCGCGGCCGTGCCGCATCGAGGCGATCAGTGCGGTGATTATCAGGGTTAGCCCACCCACCGCGAGGATCACGATCAGCGCTAATTGGGCGTCAATCACGAAGGTGGACGAAGCGATGACGATCCAGACGCCGAGTATGGCGAGCACAACCCCCCAAACGATCAAGCTAATGCGGGGTCCGGTCTTGACCGGCGGTCCGCCGGCTGGCCGGACTGGCATCGCACCCCTGGGCGCCTGGCCCGGTGCGTAGCCGGGTCCGTAATAGGGGCCGTAAACCGGGCCATAGGGCTGGCCATACGGCTGCCCGTAGGGCTGCTGGCCATAGGGCGGCTGCGGGCCACGAGCCTGGTCCCGGCGCGGCGGTACCGCGTAGGGAGTCGTGGGGTCGGCCGGCCGGCCGACCCCACCTTGGCCGCTGGCGTCGCTCGTACCAGCGGTACCACTGCCGGGCGCGCCAGCGGGCACCGGCGCTGGTGGACGGTAATACTGCGGTCCCCGCGGTTGAGGTGTGTTCACGGTCAGGCTCCTAGCGTTCTTGCGTGATCCGAAGTTGGCCGAACGAACCGCGGCAGTTGACGGTCAGGGTGGGGTACTCCTCAGCCAAGACGGCGGGATCGGCCGGATCGGCCGGATCGGTGGTCTCTACCGGCGGCGGAGAGTACTGCGCTGACAGCGCGATGTTGAGTCCATATGGGCTGCGGTCGGGCCAGCGCAGAGTCTGGCGAGTGCGCTCTGACCATTCGAGGGACCAACCAGTGTCCGTGAGGGATTCAACGTCGATTTCACCCAAGCCAATCTCAGCGTTCAGGGTGATCGGCCGGTCTGTTGGCAAGACAACGGATGCTTGGCCGATCCCGAGCGCCACGTCCACCGGTTGTCCGTCGTTGCTCCGGATCCCCGTATCGGTCAAGTCAACGGTCAGGCGTCCGGCTGCGGCCGAGAATCCATCCCTGGTCATTTCCGGGCTGTCCGGCCAGTAGGCGAAGGATCCCGCCGCCCAAGATCCGTTGGCGACTGATACCGCCTCGGCTGCCGCGGCCATCGGCAGCGCCACCAGGGCCAGCACGATTGAGGCGGCTACGAACAGACCCGCCCGCCGGCCCATGAACCCCAGAATTATCAGTCCAATGCCCATCATGATCAACGCCAGTCCCAGGCAGAGCGTGACCACCACGAAGTCTTCTAAGGCATTGGTGTACCGGCTGAGAGCCATCACTGAGGCCATGACCAGCAGCATCAGGCCAACTATGGCGATCCCGACGGATCCGCTCTTGGGCCGTCCGGGAAGCTTTTGCGGGAACGGCGCCGCCTGCCCACCGGGTTGGGCCGGTCCTGCTGAGCCTCCGGGAGCCGCGCCAGGTCCCGGGGTGGTGGGCGGCACGGCCCCGGTTGGGAGTGCCGTGGTAGCCGGTTCAGTTTCCGGTCCCGGCTCCGGCATGACCGCCGTAGCAGGCTCGGTCGGCAAGGTCGTGGTTTCCGGTTCTTCGGTCATGACCGCGGTGGGCGGTTCCGTGGCGGGTTCCGGGACGTCGGCGGCATCGGCTACCGCCTCTGTCGCGTCCTTAGCATCCGCGAGGTCGACCGCGTCGGTGACCGCCTCAACCGCGTCGGTGACAGCGTCAACCGCTGAGGTGGCGGCCTCGGAAATGACATCACCGGCGGTGGCCACACCGGCGGCTGCCGCCTCCGGAACTGATGGGCGGGAATCCGGCGTCGCTTGGGCGGTCTCCGGCTCCGGCTCCGGCGGACTGGCCGGCTCGCCTCCGGGCACCGGTCCGGGTTTAGAACTCATGGGGGTCTCCTCGGTGCTGGTGGGATACGGGGCAGCGGGCGGGCCAGGAGGAGCGTTGAAGGCTCCCGGCCCAGGCCAGCCCGCTGCCGGGCGATTGAAAGCATAGGCGACCAGGAGAACCACCGCGCCCAGGGCCACAACAATGGGCAACAGGCCAATCGGGAACGTGACAGATGTCCAGATCAGAGCGTAGACGGCGCCAGCTGAAGCGCAGACAACGCCCCCCCAAAAGCCCGGGCTGAAGCGGCCGTGGACGGCCTCTTCGAAGTCGACGCGCCCGCTGGGCGCCTCCGGGATCAGCAGCCAAGCGACCCCATAGAGCACCAAGCCAACCCCGGAAAACAGGGCTGCGACGACGAACAGTCCGCGCATCAAGTGAGGGTCCCAGCCGATCCTGTGGGCCAGTCCAGCGGCTACACCACCCAGCCAGCGGTCGTCCGTCCGGACAATGCCTTGGCGGCGGATCCAATCGAAGAAGGCCGAGCCCGATGGGCGGCCAGCCGATGGGTGGGTAGTCATGAAATCCAGCATGGACCCAGGTCGGGCGGTTATCTACTGGGGATCGCCCTGATTCGACCCTGAATCAACCCTGATCCAATCCCCCAGGTGGCCACTGATTCGGCCCCTGATCTGACTGGCGCGGAGGGCCAGGGCGGGCGTGGCATGGTTCGATTGGTGCATGACAGTTTCCCAACGGCCCCCGGGTGGCGTTGAACTGCGCCGCCCGCGGGCTGGACGGAAGATCGCCGGGGTAGCGGCCGGCCTGTCAGAACACCTTGGGGTGAATCTGATGCTGACGCGTTGGGCTCTGGTCGTGGCCGGCTTGGCGGGACCTGGCCTGGTCCTTTATGTCTGGCTCTGGCTGACCGTCCCATCTGCCGACGCCGCCACGTCAGCCCCGCCTCCTGCCCTGGCCAGGCTCGCGCCGATGCTCCAGGACAAGGAAAAGCGCGAGCCTTTGCTGCAGATCGCCGCTGGGCTGGTACTGCTGGCACTGGCCGGTTTGGTGGCGGCCACAGCGCTCGGAGCATATGTTCCCTGGCAGTGGTTGGTGCCAACAATCGCTCTGCTGGGTGGTTTGGTCCTGGCCTGGAGCCAACTGGAGCGGGTTGACGCTGGCTCCAAGCGCGGCCCGGTTTCCTGGCTGCGCCTGATTGGCGCCGTGGCGCTGGTGTTGCTCGGTTCGGTCCTGTTGATTGGCCAGGGGAGCAGCCCATCTTCGCTGGTGGTGGCTCTGGCCGCGGGATTGGTGGTCCTGGGCGGGGTGGCGCTGGTAGCGGCGCCTTGGTGGCTGCGACTGATCAACGCTTTGGGCGACCAGCGGGCCGCCACCGCCCGCGAATCCGAACGCGCTGACATAGCGGCTCATCTGCATGATTCGGTGCTGCAAACACTGGCCCTGATCCGGACGCAGGCAGATGATCCATCCAACGTCCGGCGTCTGGCTCGGGCGCAAGAGCGCGAGTTGCGCCAATGGCTCTACCAGGACCGCGCGCCTTCGGGCCAGTCGCTGGCGACAGCCCTGAAGGACATGGCGGCAGAAGCGGAAGACGTGACTGGTGCGGAGATCGGCACTGTGGTGGTGGGTGATTCCCCGCCCACTGAACCGTCGATGGCGTTGATCGCCGCCACCCGGGAGGCCCTGCTGAACGCGATCCGGCACGGTTCGCCGCCGGTCTCCCTTTATGCTGAGATCGCACCGGGGCGAGCCGAGGTCTTTGTCAAAGATCGAGGACCAGGGTTCGACCTTGGCCAGGTGCCTTCTGACCGCCTGGGCGTGCGGGAATCGATCATTGGGCGCATCCGCCGGCAGGGCGGCACTGCCGAGGTAGTGTCCAGAGGGGGCCAAGGCACTGAGATACGTTTGACCATGCCCCTGCCGGTCATTGTCACTCAGACGTGAAAGGAGCCGACATGGAGCCGAAACTGCGGGTGGTCCTGGTTGACGACCACACCCTGTTCCGCTCTGGCACTAAGGCCGAACTGGGCGGCGCGCTGGAAATAGTCGGTGAGGCCGGCACGGTCGAAGACGCGATCACGGTGGTGGCCGCGGCCAGCCCGGATGTGGTGCTATTGGACGTACACCTGCCTGGTGGGCACGGTGGCGGTGGGGCGGAAGTGGCCAGGGTCTTCACTGAGGCTGATTCGCCGGTCAAGTTCTTGGCGCTGTCAGTGTCCGATGCCGCCAACGACGTTGTTTCCGTCATCCGGGCCGGAGCCCGTGGTTACGTCACCAAGACCATCACCGCGGCCGAGTTGATTGAAGCGATTGGACGCGTAGCTGAAGGGGACGCGGTCTTTTCGCCCCGATTGGCTGGATTCGTTCTGGATGCCTTTGGTGCGGCGGCCGGGAACGTGGCCATGGCGGATGATGAACTCGATTCGTTGACTGCCCGCGAACAAGAAGTCATGCGGTTGATCGCTCGTGGCTACACTTACCGCGAAGTGGCCACTGAATTGTTCATCTCAATCAAGACTGTTGAAACCCATGTCAGCGCTGTACTGAGGAAGCTCCAATTGTCTAACCGCGCCGAATTGACCCGCTGGGCGGCCCGCCGGAATCTGCTTTGAGCGGCGACCGCCAAGGCGGGATGGTCCGCCTGCCGCGCAACGTTTGGATCTTGTCTGGCATAGCCCTGGGGGTGGCCATTGGCTTTGGTGTAGTCAATCCGGTCTTGCCGGTCTTCGCGGTGTCCTTTGGGGTTAATGAACTGGCAGCGGCGGCTGTGGTCAGTGCCTTCGCCTTGATGCGGCTGGTCTTCGCACCGGCGGTGGGCTTCTTGACTGACCGCTGGGGCCACCGGCTGATACTGCTGTCCGGTGTCCTGATTGTGGCGGTGTCTTCATTGGCCACCGGATTCGCCCGGTCCTATGGGGAGATGATTGTTTTCCGGGGATTGGGCGGCCTTGGGTCAGCCATGTTTTCGGTGTCCGCCATGACTATTCTGCTCAGCTCGGTGAGCCCTTCCCTGCGGGGCCGGGCCTCGGCTGTCTACCAAGGATCGTTTCTGGTGGGCGCGGTGGCCGGACCGGCCTTGGGCGGGTTGCTCGGCAACATTTCGATGCGGACGCCGTTTTTCTTCTATTCCATCACCCTGGGTTTGGCGGCGGTTGTGGCTTTGGGGTTGGAGCCTATTACCGGTGACGGGTCTGGTGCTGGAGCTAGGGTCAGTGGCCGCCGGCACCCGCGGAGCCGGGCCGGGACCGCAGCTGGAGCCGGGGACGGCGCTGGGGAAGATTGGCCGGATGGTGAGGAGGCGAGATCGGGCCAGGCCGTCCGGCCCTTGTCTCAGGTCCTGCGGGACCGCCGTTATCAGGCGGCTTTGCTGGCGCACTTGGCCCAGGGCTGGAATACGTCCGGGACGCGGGCGGCGCTGATTCCGTTGTTCGTGGCCACCTACCTCGCGTCCAGCCCAGGCGAGGCGGTCCTGGGGACAGGAATCATCATGTCGGTAGGCGCGGTGGTGCAAATGTTGGCTATCTGGCCGTCGGGGGTAGTGGTTGATCGGGTGGGGCGGCGTGGCCCCATGATGATTGGAGCGCTGATCGCGGCTGCGGCTATGGCGGTGTTACCGTTCTCGCGTTCATTCGCGGTCTTGGCTGGATTGTTGGCTGTCTACGCGATTGGCGCTGCGCTGATTGGGACGGCGCCTTCGGCCGCCGTGGGAGACGCGGCTGGTCGGGGAGGGACCCGCGCTATCGCGCTCTACTCAATGGCGGGCGACACAGGGTCGGTGGTTGGTCCGTTGGTGGCTGGCTACTTGGCGGCCGAATTCTCCTATGTCACAGCCTGCGCGGCCGGGGCGGTGTTGTGGGTCGCTTCGGCACTGATGTCCTCACTGATGCCCCGGAGCCGGCCGGCGTGAAGGGCTGCCGTCCCGGGTCGGTTCCGGCGCGCCGGCTTGGCCGAGGCGCCAATATGGGGTGGCCTGGAGGTTCCCGGGCGGGATCGGTCCGCCGGCCGCGAGCACCCGGCGGACTCGGGTGATTAGGCTGGCTTCGCCAGCCACGAAGAACTTGGTGCAGCGGTCTTGGGGGCGCCAGCCGGCGGGTGCCAATGTGGCCGTTTCGGCCAAATCGGCCATGGTAGGGGAATCCCCAAAGGACCAGCTAACGGTCGTTTCCTCAGGGCCGCCAATGGGCTGTTCCTCTTCTCGGTCCGGTGCCCAAATGTGTACGGCGGCGGCGACCGTGGGCGGGATCAGGGCCAGCCATTCGCGGATGGCGGGCAGCGCGGTTGTGTCTCCGGCCAGCAGGTAGCGCTGGTGCTGTGGCTGGACTTTGCCCCGGCCCATGGGCCCGGCCAGCTGAACGGTCTGGCCCGCTTCGGCCTGGGCCGCCCACCGGGCGGCCGGCCCGTGGCCGTGAAGCACAAAGTCCAGCGCGAACGAATGGGCCTCACGGTCCAATTGGGTGATTGTGTAGGCCCGGGCGGCGGTGTCCGCTAGTTCTATATTGCCGCCGGACCAGGGGCCAACCGAGGTGGGCTTGCCGGCGGCACTCGCGGTGCTGGTGGCGCCAACGGCCGGGAAGTATCCGCGTACCCAGGCCGCCGGCGGAAGGTCTTGGGGTATGGGCAGGTCGGGGCAAGATAGCCTGACCCGCTGGAGCTTGGGCGTAATCAGCTCGGTGGCCATAACGGTGGCGGTCACCGGTCCGGAACGGCGTCGCAGCGGCACGGGCTGGCTGGTTTGGTTTAGCACCCATCAATTAAACGCGTCCCGCGGGGAGCTGTTGACCGGTGAGGGTGGGGTGAGCCCCACCCCCGATTGGCCAGCGCGCACCAATGCCTGACATCCCCGCCTCAGCGAGACTTGATACATGGGGTACAAAGACAAGCCGAGCGGCCAGGAGAGCCCAGCGGACGGCATCGTGAACCAACAGCCGCCGCTTCAAGGCGAGCCGACGCAGCCTGCTGACAAGAGGCCAGAACCGGCAGCCGGGAAGGTCACGCGCCGGCTAGACGTGGGTGGTCTGGTGGCGGGCATGTTTCGGGACAGTGGCTACTTGCTGCCCACCCTGCCAATTGCGCTGGTCACGGGCGTTCTGGTGATTTGCGGAGTGGCGATTGGGGCAGGCCTGGTGGTGCTGTGGATTGGTCTGGGCTTGCTGGCCGTGACGCTGACCATGGCACGCTGGTTCGCGGAATTTGATTTGCTGCGGCTGGCGGCCACCGGTCGGGACTTGCGGGCCGCGCGGGCATTGATTCCGCCGCGGCCACCGGTGACGCGGGTGGCCTGGGCGCGGCCCATCCTCAGCCCAATCCGCAACCCATGGCGTTGGCGGGAGGCCGCCTATGTGGCCTTGCTGATACCGGTTGGGACACTGACTTGGTCCGTGGCGTTGACGGTATGGGCATTGGTCTTGGGGGGACTCGGTTCGCCCATCTGGGAACCGATCTCCGAGCAAGCGGCCATCCGTGACGGCGTGGTGCATAGCGGCTTGGGCGACTTGATGGGGCTGGTCAGCGTGCCCAATTGGCTGGTGGACATGGCCGTAGGGGCCCTGGCTCTCCTGGCGATGCCGTTCATCTTGCGGCCATTGGTGGATTTCCACGCCGTGCTGGCGCGCTGGCTCCTGACGCCAGGGCAGGCCCCGTTGGCGGGACGGGTGGCGCAATTGGAGCGGGCTCGGGAGCGGGCCTCGGCCGCCGAGGCCCAGTCGCTTCGCCGAATTGAGCGCGACATCCATGATGGCCCGCAGCAGCAGCTAATTCGTCTGTCGATGGATCTTTCCGCCGCTCAGCGCCGGCTTGGGTCCGGTGACGCGGCGGCCGCCGATTCGTTGCTGGCGGAAGCGCGGGGCCGGCTTGACCAGGCCATTGGTGACTTGCGCGCCATTACGCGAGGGATCGCTCCGCCTATCCTCCAGGACCGTGGGCTGGTGGCCGCTTTGAGCGCCGTGGCCGCCGGGCTGGCCCTGCCGGTGCGGGTCACGGTGACGCCGCCGGACGCTCCTCGCCTGCCAGAAGCCCAAGAGTCTGCCCTGTACTTTTGCGCTTGTGAGTTGTTGGCGAACGTTGCGCGGCACTCCGGCGCCGGTGCGGCCGGGGTCAAGTTGGTGGCGCCGCCGGGGGCTGATTATGCCGAACTCACGGTGCACGATGACGGCCATGGCGGTGCCGCTGTCATGCCCGGACACGGGTTGGCTGGGTTGCACGACCGGATGGAAGCGCTCGATGGCGGCATCGACGTGGCGAGTTCGCGAGATGGGACGGTTGTGGCCGTTCGGGTGCCGTTAGCTAACTCCCGGCGGTGACCGGTGGCGGGTACCGTGGATGGAGGTTAGGGAAGCTACTCGTCAGGCGAGGGGATCGGGATGCGCATAGTGCTGGCGGAGGATTCGGTCCTACTGCGTGAGGGACTGATCCGACTGCTGGAAGAAGCGGGCCATGAAGTGGTCGCCGCTGTCGGTTCGGCCCCGGCGTTACTGCGAGAGGTCCGGACGCAGCGGGCGGCCGTGGAATCACGGGAATCTGGCCAAAGTCAGGAGCCTGGGTCTCCCGGGGCGGGGGCTGAGGCTTGGGGCGAGGGTCCGGGGGCTCCCGCGGACGGATGTTCGGCGGGTCTTGACGTGGTAATTGTCGACGTGCGCATGCCGCCGACTTTCACTGATGACGGCCTGCGGGCGGCCGTCGAATTGCGGCGCGAGTGGCCGGATCTGGCAGTCCTGGTGTTGTCGCAATATGTCGAGGAGAGTTACGCCCGCGAGTTGCTCGCCACCGGTGGGGGTGTGGGGTATTTGCTGAAGGACCGCGTGGTGGATCTCGCGGCGCTGAATAACGCTTTGTCCCGCCTGGCGGCGGGCGAGACGGTGATTGATCCAGAGGTTATCGCACAGCTCCTGACCAGGGGAGACGCCTCGGGCCGGGGACTTGCGGGCCTGACCCGCCGGGAACGCGAGGTACTCGGACTGATCGCGGACGGGCGGTCCAATTCGGCCATCGCGCAGGAATTGGTGGTGACCGCGGGGGCCATCGAAAAGCACGTGGCTTCAATTTTCAGCAAGCTGGACCTGGCGCCCTCGCCGGATGACCACCGCCGCGTGCTGGCGGTGCTGGCCTGGCTACGCGATCCGTCCTGATGCCAGTTTGATTGAGAGATGGGCGCGAGCGCCCGTCGGTGGCGAGGATCACCGGTGCAACCTTTAGGCTTGGTGGCGCTATGGAACCGACGCAGCCTGTTTTGCTTGACCTCAGCCGATTGCCGTCATTGGCAACAACCGCGTGGGCGGATCCGGGGGAGGCCCCGGCCGAGCCCGTTGAAGACCGGGCGGCGGACCTGCTGGCTGACTTGAACGCGGAACAGAAGGCGGCGGTGACCCACGAGGGTACGCCGTTGCTGATCGTGGCTGGGGCTGGGTCAGGCAAGACCAGGGTGTTGACTAGGCGGATCGCGTATCTACTGGCGACCGGCCGGGCCCGGCCGGGAGACATTCTGGCCATTACTTTCACCAATAAGGCGGCCGCGGAGATGAAAGGCCGGGTGGAAGAACTGGTTGGGCCGGCCGCCCGGTATATGTGGGTCAGCACGTTCCATTCGGCCTGCGTCCGGATCCTGCGGCGTGAGGCTCAGCATCTGGACCTCAAGACCACGTTTTCGATTTACGATTCCCAGGATTCTGCCCGGCTGGTCGCCATGGTGTGTTCGGAATTGGGGCTGGACAGCAAGCAGTTCCCGCCCCGGCGGATGGCCAACCGTATCTCGAATCTGAAGAACGACCTGGTTGACCCGGAGTCTTATGCCTCGCTGGCGGCCGGGTCCAATCCGGTTGAGGACGCCACTTCCCAGGTGTATAGCCTCTACCAACGGCGGCTGCGGGCCGCCCATGCCCTTGATTTCGATGACTTGATCATGCAAACGGTCAATCTGCTGCAGGTCTTTCCAGACCTGGCGGACCAGTATCACCGCCGCTTCCGCCACATTCTGGTGGATGAATACCAGGACACCAACCACGCCCAGTACGTGCTGGTCAGGGAGCTGGCCGGGGTCAACGCTGACGCGCGGGCCGGGCGCGGTTATCAGCCAGCGGAGTTGACCGTGGTGGGGGATTCGGACCAATCGATTTATGCTTTCAGGGGCGCCACTATCCGCAACATCACCGAATTTGAGACGGATTATCCGGATGCCGCCACCATCCTGTTGGAGCAGAACTACCGTTCTACGCAGAATATTTTGACGGCTGCGAACGGTGTCATATCCAGGGGCAAAGGACGGCGTAAGAAGCGGCTCTGGACGGCTGAGGGGGACGGCCCCAAGGTGATTGGGTACGTCGCGGATTCGGAACACGATGAGGCCCAGTTCATCGCCAAGGAAGTCGATTCCCTGGCGGACCAACATGACGTTAAGCCATCTGACGTGGCCGTGTTCTACCGCACCAACGCTCAATCGCGGGCTCTGGAAGAGGTGTTCATCCGCACCGGTATTCCCTATCGGGTGGTGGGCGGAACCCGGTTCTATGAGCGCAAGGAAATCCGCGACGCCATCGCCTACCTGCGGGTCGCCGCCAATATCGATGACACCGTTTCCGCGAGGCGCATTTTCAACGTCCCCAAGCGGGGGCTGGGGGACCGGGCTGAAGCATTGGTTCAGGCCCACGCCTCCAAGGAGGGAATATCTTTTGGCGCCGCCCTGAGCCTGGGCGACCAGATTGGGGCCTTGACTCCCCGAGCACGCACGGCGATAGCCGGATTGGACCATCTGCTGTCCGAACTGGCGGAAATGTCCTCTGGCGGCGCCGGTCCTGCCCAGATCCTCGACCACGCCTTGGACCAGTCCGGCTATCTGGTGGAATTGCAGGAATCGCGCGATCCGCAAGACGCTGGACGGGTCGAGAACTTGGCTGAACTCCACGCCGTGGCCAGCGAGTTCGAGCAGTCCGCTCCGGATGGCACGCTGGCGGATTTCCTGGAACGGGTCTCTTTGGTGGCCGATTCAGACCAGTTGCCCACTGGCGGTGATGACTCCGCCGAGGCGGCGGAGGCTCTGCGGCAGGGCCAGGTCACGTTGATGACCTTGCACACCGCGAAGGGCCTGGAATTCCCGGTGGTGTTCGTCACCGGCTTTGAAGACGGCACGTTCCCGCACCAGCGCTCAATGGCTGATCCAGAGGAACTGGAGGAAGAACGGCGCTTGGCCTATGTTGGCTTGACCCGCGCCCGGCGGCGCCTGTACATCTCCCGCGCCGAGGCGCGCACTACCTTTGGGCGGCCTGAATACTTCCCTGAGTCGCGCTTCGTTTCGGATATCCCCAAGGAGGTGCTGGAGTGGCGCCGCGAGGAGGGAAGCGCGGCGCGGCTGCGGCAAGAGTCGGGTTACAGCACCTCCGGCTACGCCAGGTCCACCACTTCGCGCGGTGGCGGGGGTAAACCGGCCGGAGCCGCTCCCGGTTTTGGTTCAGCGGTGCCACGCGCCGCCAAAGACGTTCCTCATCTTGAGCCAGGTGACATGGTCACTCACGACAAGTATGGCCTTGGCACAGTGACGGCCGTCGAAGGCGATGGCGCCAATCAGATCGCCAGGGTTGAATTCCGCGAAGAGGGAATCAAGCGGCTGTTGGTCCGCTTCGCGCCGGTCACCAAGCTTTGACTAACCCGTCCACGGCCGGGCCCGTCTGTGGGGCCACCGCCGTCCGTGACCCGCGGCCGGTCACCGGTCCCACGGGCGCGGCTAATGGAGCACTGCTCAGCGTTGGGCGGTGAGCCAATCAGCGGTCCCAGCGGCGACCGCCTCGGCATAGCGCTGGCGGCCCTCGGGTGAACTCATCACTGCCGCCTCGTCAGGGTTGCGCATCTCGCCGAGTTCGAACATCACCACCGGCTTGGTGGACAGCGACACCCCGGCGATGTCTGACCGGCGTGAAATCCCGCCCGTGTACGCCGAATTCTGAGTGAAACCGGCGGCCCGCAAACGCGTCAGTACCGATTCGGCCAGATCAACTGAAGGCTGGCCCTGGGCGGCGTTGACCGGCGGCGATGAAATGATCGCGAAGAAACCCTTAACCGACCGGTTGGTGTTGCCGTCACCGTGGATGGAAACCAGCAACTCCGACCCGGTGTCTTGAGCGAAAGTGCCGCGCTTGTCTACGCAAACCTGTTCTGATGAGCTGTCGCCACGGGTCATGTTCACTTTGGCGCCTCGGGCCTCCAGAATGGTGCGGACCCGAACGGCCACGTCATAGTTGAAAGCGTGTTCGGCGTATCCTGCGTCGGTAGCCGTGCCGGAGGTCTGACAATCCTTGGTGCCGCCACGTCCGTTGGGCACTTGGTGGGATGAACCGCCGGACGGGTCATGGCCAGGATCGAGCGCCACCACCCGCCCCGAGAGGTCATTGGACTTCCGTGCCTGGCCAGATGGCCCCGCGGTGGGGCTGGCCGCGGGCGTACCGCTGGACGGCGGCGGAGAAACCGAAGACCAAGACGGCGCGGAACTGGCGGAGGCGGAAACGGTGGGAGATGCGGAGGCTGTAGCGGCGGCATCGGCGGATGGGTGTTCCTGAGGCCCCCGAACGGAGGCCCAGGCCAACCCCGAACCCATGGCGGCCGTCACCACAGCCAACGGCACTAATCCCGCCAGCAGCCGGCGGGGGCGGGATCCGTCGGCGCGGTGCCGGGATGGCCGGAAGGGGGTGGATCCGGTCATGATCCGTCGGCTGGCGGTTCAGGCTCGGGCGGTGTGCACTGGCCGAAGCGCTCTTGGAGGCTCCTGAACAGGGATAACGCGGTGGTGATGCCGCAGCGTAGGGTCAGCCGGAGTTGGGCGTCGGTGACGCCGTGCTCCCAGTCGACCGAGTGTTCGGCGTGTACCCAGACCCGGCCTGAATCATCAACGGTGGTGTACGCCTTGGGCCAGATCTTGGCGAAGTGCCATTCGTCAAGCGCTTCGCGGACTTCGGCCCGCTGCTCAATGGGCAAGTCAATGCGCCAGCGGCCGCGGATCTGGAGGATTTCCATGGCCTCGCCGTAAACGAAGAAGTAGAACGGGTTGGAATCCCACAGGCCAAGAATGTCGTCGTCGGTGTCAACGGCGAAGGTCCAGTCCTCCGCCTTCAGGGCCGCTTGAATGCGCTCCTTCGACAGCGGCAGCGGCACCTGGCTGGATGTCCGGACTGGCTCTGGCGGGGCGGCCGGAAGGGTACCGCTGAGCAGCGCGTCTATGTCGCTGTAGTCAGAATCTGGGGTGGCGGAGGAGTCGGGGCCGTCGCTTGGCGCATGGTCCGGGTCCGCGCCTTGGTTTTCGTCTTGGCCGTCGCCGTCCGAGAATGGGGATGACACTGTATCCTCCTGCCTGGATGAGATTCACTGCTCTCCATGCTAGGCCGTTCAGGGGCCGCCGGCACGCCGCTGGCAGGGGCGCCGCGGCGGGACGGGCGGAGTAGCACTGGGGGAGGAGCCTCGCTGGGTGGTTTGGCGCTACATTGGGGATACCTTCTGGCGAACAGCCCTGGAGCGGTATGAGTACCGTGGTGGTGAACCCAAAGCCAGGGCTGAGTAAAAGAAGTGCCAAGCTTAACCCATCGTCCTTGAGGTAGGTTTTATCCATGTCGTATATCAACACCGAGGCGCGGTTGCGCACCGCCCTCATCACCCTGATTCTGGACGAATACTCGCTCCTGGAAACCGTGCATTTGCCCCTGCCGGCCTCGGAACGGGTAATCGCGAATCAGCTCGCCTGGCGGCTACGGACCGAATACGAACGGTCATGGGATGTCGATGTCGAGTACAACCGGGTGGGCCACGGCTCAACCGTCAAGGCCGGCCGCGCTTCCCAACCGGATCCGGCCACCCGTCCGGTCGACATTTCGATCCATCACCGGGGCCTGTCTGGACGCAACGACAACCTGATGGTGGTTGAACTCAAGACCCACGGTGTTGAAGACCTGGATGCGGAAGTGGCCCGCCTGCGGAAGACGCAGCAGCACTACGACTATCAGCATGCTGTCCTGCTCGATCTGGGCATCACCAGGAACAAAGAAACCGAAGGTCCGCCGGTCCTGCTGCGGCCGTCGTGGTTGTGGCTGCCGGGCACGCGCTCGCTGTCTCCGGTGTTCGATGACGATTCGGCGGCCCAGCTGTCGGTGGACGGTTGGCAGGCCCGCAAGGGGCGCACCGCGGCACTGCGGGCGGCCCAGAAACCAGGCCTGGACTGACATTTCGCCTAGAGAGACCGCTTAGGGGCGGCCACGACCTGTGGCCGGGGGCGGTCCAGAGGAGAGATCGTGGACTGGCGGTGGCGCGGCGTGGGCTGGGCCGCGCCGCTTCTGGTACCCAAAGTGGTTGAAAGTTGTTCAGCGGCTATGTCTTCAAACCGGCGGAAATACCCCTAAGATGATAGGTCTATAGCCCATGGGACTGGGCCAAGGGCCGGCCGCAGGCGGCCAGCCCTGGTGTTGGTCTGGTCCCGCTACCCCAGAGGAGTGAAAAGATGACGGTAGACCCATACATGCACATAACCCCCGAAGAAGGGCCGGAGCGGATCCGGCAGCTAACCTATGTGATGGATGATATGGGGCGGGTGCGGGACGGTGACTGGGAATCTGTCAAGGTCGAATGGGCGGCCCTGCTGGGGTCCTCCGAGGAGACCGCGAATATGCGGATCGTGGCTGATTACGCCTGCGGGCTGATTGACTATCACATGTTCGCGGAGACTATCGGCTACGCGGAGGATGTGGCGCGGGGTGACGCGAACTATCTGAAGCTGCTGGATGACGTGAACGCTGAGATCATCGCTGAGGCGGACAAGCTGGTGGAGAAGCTGGACGGCCTGGGAAGTGTTCCCGGCGCCTCGACCGTGGTCCAGCAGCCGGCTGGCCGGGCAGACTCTGGCCAGGGTGTGGAAGAGGTGTAGTGCGGTATGGGTTGGTCTGGTTTGGGTTGGTTGGCGGGGCCCCGTCTGCGGCGTGCCGTGGGTGGGGGTCGAGGTTGGTCGCGGGGTGTGGGGGTTGTGGTGGTGGGGTTGGTTGTTGGTTTGGTGGGGTTTTTGGGTGTGGATCGGGTGGAGGCTGCGCCGGGGGTGCCGGGGGCTCCGGATCCGTCGTGGTATTTCGATGAGACGGGTATTGCTGAGGTGGTGGAGGCTGGGTTTGATGGTGAGGGTGTGACTATCGCGGTGATTGATGGGTGGATTGATACGTCTTTGCCGGTGTTCAGTGATGCTGATATTGAGGTGCGGAGTCTTTGTGGTTATCCGCCGGGTGTTCCGGGGTTTCCGTCTGGTGT
>JAIRXP010000064.1 GCA_031268215.1 Bifidobacteriaceae bacterium
CGGCGTTAGCTTGGGGTCCTCTTGGGTTCCTGAGGGAACCACTGGTCCTCCAAGGTATAGGGGGGGGGGGGGGGGGGCATGGAAATGTTTCTTGGCGCGCGGTGGCCAATTGTTATCAAATTGTGACCTTAGTCCCCTCGCCGCCGGTCCTACCGACCTCCGGCTCGGCGCCTGCCGGACAATCCGTTGCCGACAGGCGCCGAGTGGTGATCCGCGATGCGCTCGAACGTCTGTCTGACGCTTTGGCCGTGGCCTGAGGTCTGTGTCGGCGGCTCCGGGCGGGCTCAAAGGGTCTGCCAGTCTGGCTTGCCGGCGTAAACCTGCCGGAAGTAGGACGCTAGCTGGAGGCGTGAGGCGGCTTCGGTGTCCAACAGAATCGACGCATGGGGATGGAACTGAATGATGGACGCGGGCCACATTGAGGAAACCCCGCCTTCGACCATCTGGTGAACGGCTTCGGCTTTGGTCTTGCCTAGGGCCATCAGCACCAGGTGGCGGGCTTCCATGATGGTGCCCAGACCTTGGGTCACCACATGGTGGGGGACCTTTGACTGGTCGCCGCCGAAGAACCGGGCGTTGTCTGCCACGGTCTGCCGGGTCAAGGTCTTGACCCGGGTGCGTGAGGCCAACGATGAGCCGGGCTCGTTGAAGGCGATGTGTCCATCCGAACCGAGCCCCAAGACCTGCAAGTCAATACCGCCAGCGGTGTGTATGGCGTTGTCGTAGGCTTCGCAGGCGGCGACCAGATCAATGGCGTTGCCGTCCGGGCCTTGTACGGCCCCGGGGCCGAAGTCGACCCGGGAACCGAACTCCCTTTCGATCACGTTGCGGTAGCGCTCGGGGTGGTCATCTGGCAGGCCGACGTATTCGTCCAGCATGAAGGCCCGGGCCTGGGAAAACGACAGCCGGCCGGCTTGGTAGCGCCGCGCCAACTCGTCATAAAGTGCCAGCGGCGACGATCCGGTCGCCAGGCCGAACACGGCGGACGGTTTGGCGGACAGGAGCCGGTCGACGCAATCGGCCGCCAGGGAGGCGATTTCTTCGCCGGATTGAAGAATTACTACTTCCACCTGTCTAGCCTTTCATGGCTCAAGAGCGCCTGGGACCAGGGCCGGGGCCAAGCGAGCCAGGCGCTCCAAGAGCCCGTCGTCATGAAGGTCGTGGCCGGACTGAGCCAGGAGCCCCTGAGCCCGTCGCGCCAGGTCGGGCTCGCCCAGAGCTTCGCAGGCCAGGCCCCAGACCATCACCGCCAGCAGGAAGGCGTCGCTGACCGGTTGGCCGGGCGTCCAACCGTCCCGGTGGAGGGCTTGGAGGCTGAGCCCGCGGCCCAGCGCGGCATGAGAATAGGCGGAGACGGGATCGCCGCCGGCCAGCGCGGCGGCGGCCAGCGCGCTCCAGGCCCAGCCGGACTGGACGTGGGCTTTGACTACCGATTTGAGGTCGGCGCCGGCCTCAAATTCGGCCTGGGCGGCCTGGTCCGGGTGATCGACGCCGAGTTGCCCGGAGGAAGGTTCCAGCATGGCGCGAGCCTACGCCGGCTGCCCCGGGCGGGCCGGTGCCGTGAGCGCGAATCCCACTCGACGGCATCGGCGGCCAGAGTCAGTAACTGCCCTTTTGACCAGCCGAGCCGAGTTGCTGGGCGGCCTGGACTACCCGGGCAGCCATGCCGGCCTCGCCGGCTTTGCCCCAAGCACGAGGATCATAGGCCTTCTTGTTGCCGACTTCGCCGTCCACCTTCAGCACGCCGTCATAGTTGGTGAACATGTGGGCCGCGATTGGGCGGGTGAAGGCGTACTGGGTGTCGGTGTCGATGTTCATCTTGATGACGCCGTAGGAGACAGCATCCGCGATTTCCTGCTCTGAAGAGCCGGAGCCACCGTGAAAGACCAGGTCGAAGGGACGGTCTTGGCCAAACGCGGCGCCCACGGCGGCCTGAATCTCGTCTAGAATCTCCGGGCGCAGCTTGACCGCGCCGGGTTTGTAGACGCCATGGACATTGCCGAACGTCAAGGCTGTCAGATAGCGGCCGTTCTGGCCCAGGCCTAGGGCCTCGACGGTCTTGGTGGCGTCTTCAACGGTGGTGTAGAGCTTGTCGTTGATTTCTGCGGACACACCGTCTTCTTCTCCGCCTACCACGCCGATCTCGATTTCGAGGATGGTGTGGGCCTTGCGGGACAGCGCCAGCAGGTCCTTGGCGATTTCCAGGTTCTCTGCCAGCGGGACGGCTGAACCGTCCCACATGTGGGACTGGAAGGTGGGCAGGCCACCCTGGGCGACTTGTTCGGCTTCGATCGCCAGGAGTGGGCGGACCCAGCTATCCAAGTTGGGCTTTGAGCAGTGGTCGGTGTGCAAGGCGATGGTCACGCCATAGTTGCCTGCGACCTCGCGCACATAGGCGGCCAGGGCCAATGAACCGGCTACCCGGTCCTTGATGGTTGAGCCGGATAGGTACTCGGCTCCGCCAACCGAAACCTGCACAATCCCGTCCGATTCGGCCTGGGCAAAGCCCTGGATCGCGGCGGTGGCGGTTTGGGAACTGGTTACGTTGACAGCTGGATAGGCGAAGCGGTTCTGCTTTGCCCGGTCCAGCATGGCGGCGTAGATCTCTGGTGTTGCGACTGGCATGCTAACCCTCCAAGGGCATTGGTCGTTTACGGACTTTGACCTACCAATCCTGCCACTGGTGAGGGCTGGCATTGGGCCCATTCCCAATTCGTGCCGGATCGGCTGCTTGGAGGACCTGGCCTACGGCCAAAGATGGGAAGCATTTCCGCTCCGGCCGCCGCCTGTAGCATTGATGAAACCCAGGCCTCAGGAGGTGCGCCATGATTGGGACGAGTCCGGCGGCCCAGCCCGCCAGGCCCGCCGGTATGGCGCCGGGTAGGCCAGACCGACGGGCCGCCACGCGAGGCCGTGAAACTGGTGTTTGAGCGGGCCGCCTGGCTGGACGGAGCGGTGGTCAGGTGACGGAAGCGCAATCCGGCCAGCCGCCGTTCGTGGGGGTGCTGATCCAGGCGGCTCTCAGGGGAGAGGCCGCACCCGGCCCCAAATGGTCGGTCTTTCCCCCACGCGGGCGCCACCGCCGGCTACTCACGGCTGTGTGGCTTGTGGTAATGGGTGGGCTCTTGGTGGCGGTGAGCGCGGAACTGGCGGCCTTCGGCCACGGATTGGCTCAGCCTTGGGCCTGTGTTCTGGCCGCGGGGTTGACCGTTTGCCCGCTGATGTTCCTGGGGCGTTCACCAATAATCGCCTGGCGGGCCATGACCGTAGGCCTGGCCAGCATTTGGCTGATCGCCGGGCCGCATCCCTCCTGGCCGTGGTCCCCGACCGGACTGGTCCTGTACGCCATGGTTCTGGTGATCGTGGCTGAGCGGGTCCAACCGCCGCTGCTGATGGGAGTCTGGCTGTGGTCGATCCTGGCCGTGTGGGTGTCCGGACGGGGGATTTCGCAATGGCTGGTGGCCGCCTTGGCCACAGCGCTGGGCGGTCTGGCGGTACTGGGCAACGTTCAGCGCGACCGCGATGAGGCCCGCCAGCAATTAGCCCAGACTTCCGCGGAAAGAGACGCCGAATCAGCCCAGAAAGCGGTCCTGGCGGAGCGAGCGCGGATCGCCCGGGAGCTCCATGACGTGGTGGCGCACCACATGTCGATGATCGCCATCCAGGCTGAGGCCGCCACTTTGCGTGAACCAGACCTCCCGGAAACTACCGTCAAGTCGCTGGGGCTGATTCGCGATGCCGCCCGCGAAGCCCTGGCTGAAACACGAGGGATTGTTGGGCTGTTGCGGGGCGGCGAGGTGAGGTCTGAACGTGAGCCGGCGCCCGGCATCGGGCAAATTGAGACTTTGGTGGAGGGAGCTCGTTCGTCAGGACTAGCTGTGGAACTGGAACTAGACCACCCAACCGGTGGGCTGCCAGCCGCGACGGAATTGACGGCCTACCGGATTGTGCAAGAGGCCCTGGCCAATGCGGCTCGGCACGCGCCTGGCGCGCCCGTCACAGTGCGGGTGGCGCGGACCCAGACTGATCTGATAGTCGAGGTTCGCAACGGCCCGGCTGATGCGGGCGGAGAAGCGCCATGAGACTGTCTGGGGCCTTGCGCAAGTGGGGCCGACGTTGGGTTTACGTGTCGGCTCAGCTCGGTCTGTCGGTGCTGGCCTGGGCATACATCGTGATCTTCGTCGCGTCGATGCTGCTGATGGTGCTGATCGTGGGACTGGTGACGGCGCCGGCGGTGCTGGCGTTGGCGCGGGCTCTGGCCAACTGGTCGCTGGCTGGCGCGCGGTGGGTTCGGGCTCGGGGGGAGACCGCCACGATCCCCGCGACCTTCGGCGAGCGGGCCCTCACCGCCTTGGCTACCTCCCTTCTGAGATCCCCTATGACCTGGAAATCGGTGACATATTTGCTGATCAATGCGGTGGTTCTGCCCGCCCACGTGGTCGCCTTCATCATCTTCCCCTTGGCCGGTTTGTGGGCCCGGGCTCACGCTTGGTTCACCATTCGCATGCTAGGACCGGCCTTGGGTGTCCGGGATATGGCCGATGCCGCCAGCCCGGCCGCCAGCCCCGGGTCCGGTCAGGTGCGAGGCGGTTTCGGCTTGGCTGGCATGGGCGAGCGGGTCGCCGCCCTCGGCGGGCGACTGACTACTGGGCCGGATCCAGCCGGTGGCTTTAGCGTGCGGGCCGTTTTGCCGCTTACGTCCGTGTCGCTGGCTGAAGGTGGCGCGGAAGAGGCGGGGGACGGCATCGGGCAGGGTGATGGCGCAGGCGGTAGGAGCGACGGCGCCGGGAGTGGGGGCGCTGGGAGTGGGAGCGCCGGGAGTGGGAGCGCCGGGAGTGGGAGCGTTAGCGGCGACGGCACAAGAGGAGAAAGCTCATGATCAGAGTGGTTCTGGCGGATGACCAGCCCCTGGTGCGGGACGGACTGGCCATCCTGCTGGCCTCAACCGGCGAAATCGAAGTGGCGGGCGAGGCGGAGGACGGAGCCCAGGCGCTCGCGGTGTGTGCTGACCTGAAGCCAGACGTTGTGGTCATGGATATTCGCATGCCGGGAATGGACGGGCTGACGGCGACAGCTGAACTGACGGCCAAGAAAACTGGCCCAGAAGACAAACCACACATCCTCATCCTGACCACCTTCGATCACGACGATTACGTCTACGATGCGCTCGCTGCTGGCGCCTCCGGTTTTCTGCTCAAGGACGCGTCTGTCCGCGAGCTGATTGATGCAGTCAAGGTGGTTGATCGGGGGGACGCACTGCTGGCACCCTCCGTCACACGCCGGCTAATCGCTGTCGGGGCGTTCAACCGGCGGCGGGCGGGTGGCCCAGAGCGGGCCTCGGTGGCTGCGGCATCGCTGACACCACGCGAGCTTGACGTCTTGGAAGAAATAGCCCGCGGTCTATCCAATGCGGAAATCGCCCGCTCGCTGGTACTGTCCGAACAAACCGTCAAGACTCATGTGGCACATATCCTGGGCAAACTCGGCGTGCGAGACCGGACCCAAGCCGTGGTCTTCGCCTTCGAGAATGGCCTGAATGCCGCCGCTTCCGAATAGGGGGACTGGCCTCAGGGTTGCCAGCCAAACTGCCCTGGGGCGCCGCCGCTAGCCCTCCAGGCAGCCATTGTGGGTCGGCTATTGTTGGCCAGCCGCTAACGCGGGGCGCAGATCTGGGTACCCAGTGACTGCCCAACCGCCATCCACCAGCAAATTCACCCCGTTGATGTAGGACGCGTCGGCTGAGGCCAGGAAGACGACGGCCGCCGCGATCTCCTCCGGCAAGCCAGCCCGGCCCTCCGGGATGCGTCCCAGATACGCCTCCTTGACGCCTGGAACCGACAACAGGCCGGCGGTCAATGGCGTGTCCGTCAAACCCGGCGAGACAGTGTTGACTCTGATCCCCAACGGGCCCAACTCAAGCGCTCCCTGTTTGGCGATCATGGCTGCGCCTGCCTTGGAAGCGTCGTAGCCAACACCGCCATGCATTGGCACGACCGAATTGAGTGAAGCCACATTGACCACTACGCCAGGGCGGCTATTGGCCACGAAATATCTGCCTGCCAGCCGGGTGCCGTAGAAGACCGAATAAAGGTTTAGCCTTACTGTCGCGTCCCAGTCCTCAGCGCTGATGTCCAGCAGGGAACCCGGCCGAGCTCCGCCCGCCACGTTCACCATCACGTCCAGGCCGCCGAACTCGGCCACCGCCGCGTCGATCAGCTTGGCGATGTCCGCCTCAACGGTGACATCTGCAACCAGCGCTTTAACCGTGGGCCCAAAGGTCGCCGCCGCCGCATCAATCGCGTCCAGATTGATGTCGCCCACAACTACGTGAGCGCCCTCTTCGACGAGCCGGCGGGTAACCGCAGCCCCAATTCCCGAAACGCCGCCGGTAACCACCGCGACCTGACCTTCGAACCGTTTGCCATCCATGCTTCACGATTATTGCGGAATCCTTTTGGGCTGTCAGCGATCCCGGCGGTGCGCCGGTCTGTGTTCTTGCGCGCGTTCTTGCGCGTTCTGGGGCCTGTCGGTGCGTGTTGTCCCTTGCCAGAGCGATGTTTATGGCCGGTGTCACCCGCAAGAGTGAGGGCGAAGTTCATTCCTCGCACCGACGCGCGTCCCGGCTGGCCCTCTCTAAGTTCAAATATATGAAATTTGGGCGCTGGACCGGGCGGATCGCGGTCGCTGTGGGGATCACCCTGCTGCCAGTGGGCGCGCAATTGAATGCCTGGGCCGTGGAACGCACCAGTCTGGTCAGGTCTGGGTCGCCTGCCGAGGCGACCGCTGGGTTCGTCATGGCGGGCGAGGGTGAGTCACTGCTGGCGCCCGGATCTGACCCGGCCCTGCGGGTCACCGTGGACGGTGATCTGGCCAGCGCCAGTCACATCGCCGTCTTGGTGCCCGGTGTTGACACCACCGCCAACCAGTTTGATCTTCCGCCTGAAATCGCTGGGGCTAAAGGCACCGCGATGGATTGGTGGCGGACCATGCCCGGCTGGGCGCGATCGCTGCGGCAGGCCGCTGCGGAAGCTGTTCCGGGAGGACTGGAAGATGTGGCTGTTGTGGCCTGGCTGGGATACCAAACGCCGGTCGGGGTGGCCGGCGCCAGCCTGTCGGCCATGAAACAGGGCTCCGCGAATCTGGTGGCCTTTGACCAGTTCTTGAAGATGGAGCGTCCAGACGCTGACATCACTTGGGTCTGCCACTCTTATGGTTCGCTGGTCTGCGCGTCGGCCCTTGTGGAGACGGATCCGGATGCTTTGGTCCTGTTGGGAAGTCCCGGAGTGGGAGTGGGTGAGGCATCTGACTTGGCTACGCCGGCCCCGGTCTGGGCCGGTGAAACTGGCCAAGACTTGATTGGCCTGACTCGGTTGATGGGGGTCTTTGGCGGTTCATTTGGGGTGCTCCCGTCCTCGGATAGATTCGGGGCGCTGCCGCTGCCATGTGATCCTGAGGACGGCCATTCGGGCTATTTCCGTCCCGGTTCAGCGCAAGTGCGTTCAATGGCGGCCATAGTCATGGGCACTCCGGATCCGTTGGCCGGCGGTGGTGTCTCAATCTGACTGCGGTCATAACCGACCGCCCGGTGTTCGCCTGATCCGCCTAGCCGCCTGGACCTGGGTGGTGTGGCTGATCTGGCTAATCTGGTTGGCCTGGCGGGCCGGTTGGTTCGGCCAGGGCCGGCCTTCTGTTGGCCAGCCCTAGGGCTCGTGCGCTATCGTGGGACGCGCTGTCCCGGCGTGGCCGGCGGTAACGCCCACCGTTCGCGCTCGCCAGCGCCGCCTTAGCTCAGTCGGTAGAGCGATTCACTCGTAATGAATAGGTCTGGGGTTCGATTCCCCAAGGCGGCTCGTTTGCGCAGGTCGCAGGCCCGGTGACGGCCCGCTGGGCCGCGTTATAGGGTTCGGGCTGACCGGAAACTGACCGCTTTGGATTACCGGCGCGTCGGATGCCACGACATCAGTTCGGAGACGAACGGCGGGTCTTCAGTTCTGCCCGCATTGCCCTGCGGACCATGCTATGTGCCTGCGGGTCCTTCAATCGCTCTTGATAGGTCCCGTCTCCGCGGTCAGCGCGCAACCACCGCACGCATGCTTCGGTTTCCGTTCGAAGGTCGCCGGGTGCATCGTCGCACCACTCTTCGATGAGATCTGCCTCTTCGTAGAAGGCCTGGGTCACCGACTGGAAGTCGTGGGTGGGAACAACAACTCTGGAGCTGTAGTGGACCCAACGCTGAAGCAGAATGTTCACACCGAACGGCGATAGGCAGGCCGTCCGCGAAGTCAGCAAGCTCGGCGTTACCGTATAGAGGTTGTCGAAATCCGCCGCTTGATGGCGCGTGCGTGTCGCCTCACCCGGCATCAGGTCGGGCAGCGGCATCAGGTTGAAGAAACCGGTCCCCCAATTCGCTTCGGGGATCTCCCTGCGACTCTTGACCTCAGCAACGAGCACCTGCCAGGAAATCTCCACTCCATCCGTGCGCATCGAACAAGGATGTTGAAGGACCGCTACAGTGCGGGCTTTGACGGTGCCAGTTCTGCCGGGGAGTTTCACCCCGGTGAACACGTCCCCGGTGAGCGTCGGGCGAGCATCCGAAACCTCCTCGGCGCGCGCACGGTAGAGGGCATCCCAGCGCGGTACGCCTCCCACATACGGCGATTCGAGGCCCCCGCCCAAGGCTCAGGCCTTCGTGCGCAGGGACCGATTACCGTCGCCTGCCTCGAACACCTCGAAGTCAGAACGGTATCGATCACGCCAGCCAGGGTCGAACTGAGCTAGAAGCGCTTCGGGATCCACATGGCTACTCCCGAACTCGAACACTAGGTCAGCGCGATCAGCCGAATACAGGTCAATTGGAGTCACCGGAGCAGCACTAGACAACGGCATCTCGAACCAAGACGCGATCTCCTCGACCAGGTAGTGCCCCATGATCAGATCGCATGCGGCAAGCAGGCTGGCGAGCCTCTGCCGACTCTCGCCCGACGCCTTCTCGCCTTTGCGCCATTTCTGGACCGCAGGAACGCTGACGTGCACAAGTCGGGCGATTTCTCGCCAGGAAAAGCCGAGATCGGCCAACTCGCTGAGCATTGCGGTCACACTTGCCTTCGCCCTCTCGGCCGTTGCTATGCGCCACTCAACATCATGAATGCGCTGATGCAGATCGTCGTATCGTTCGTGGAGCACGCGCACCTCGCCACGGTCGCCACCAACTTCCTCAGTTAGCTGCGCGGCCATGAGTTTGGTCTCAGAACGCGTCGGGCTGGCTATCGACTCGCTCGCAGTTCCACGCTCGGTCAACGCGGACATGACGGCAGCGTTCGTGGTCGCCACTTCACCCACGGCGCAACACCTCCTCTCGAAGTCGATCCGAAATCAAGCTCTCAAACACACCATTCACCGGTTCGTGGAGTTCGTCCGCGCAGTCAAGAATAGAGTCCACGGTGAATTCCGGCACCTCGTTGCCCGGCTGCCAGTAACTGTCGATGTCCAGTTTGAAGAGAGGCCCAGGCGGCGGAAGCGGCCTACGTAGCTGGGGTGTCGATTGGACCGCGTAGTCATCTTGAACTCCGTACCTCAATACGAGGGCCTTGTCGCCATCTCCCGAAAAGACCGCCAATCCTTCACCTCCAGCAGCGGTCAGCCCCAGGTCGGCACCGATGTGGACCGGTCCAAGCAAAGACGGATCAACCCACTCCTGCCAAGCCGGCTCGCCCTGGGTTTTATCCACCGGAACGCGGATTTCGTCAATGTAGCGCAGCCCAATGCGTTCGACTCCTGCGGGAGCCGAGACGGCGGTGCGGGCTCGCAAAGCCAAGTCCAGCAACTTCCGCATCTGTTCATAACTGTGGTATCGACTGGTCTCAATAACGAGACCATCGCCGCGAATCGTGAGCGCAGTCCTCTTGTCGCGAGTAGTCCACCGCGGGACCGACATGACCGTCTGCCGTTGAGTCGGCTGCCGATCCGGGCCGGCTTGGAGTTCGACCGTCACCATAGTTACTTCGTCGGGCAGCGGCAACACTTCCCGGATCAGCGTTGACAGCTGCAACACCTGGCTCCGATCAAGAGGCCCATGCGTCGGATGCCGAATCTCAATTGCCACCAGCACGATCAGTGCGTTCGGGTAGACCTCGCGCTTGCTCACACGTCAAGACTACCGGGACGACAACCAAAACAGCAACCAGGCGACGAGATTCATAGTTACGGCCCGCGTGGAGGGGGCCTGTGCCTCACGGTTTCTTGCCCGCGTGGCGAACACCTCTCCACAGCCGTGGCGAGGGCCGCCACGGTGGGCGGATGCGAAACGAGTTGTCGATGAGGGCCAGGGTCGTGATCACCAAGAAGTACGCCGCCGAGTACGCCAAAGCGCCGAAGAATCTGAAGTCGCAGATCCTTGACCAGGTCTGCGACGTGACCGGCTGGTCGAGGGACAACGCCCGGCGTCGGTTGAACTCCAAAGCCTCCGGCCCGGCCACCCGGAAACGCAAACCGGGTCCCAGGCGGGGCAGCAGCCGCTACTCGTACGACATGCTGAAGGTGCTGCAGAAGGTGTGGGCCGTCTCCGGCGGCCAGTGCGGCAAACACTTGGCCGCGGCGATGCCGGCCTTGTTGGACAACCTTCAAGCCCACGGGCACCTCAAGGACGGCGAGGACCGCTACTCGGCCCAGGTCCGCGCCGAGCTGCTGGCGATATCCCCGGCCACCATCGACCGGCGCCTGGCGCCGGCCAAGGCCCGCCACCCGCTGCGCGGCAAGTCGACCACCAGGCCGGGCACGATGCTGCGCAACTCGATCACCATCCGCAAAGCCGGCGACGAGGTCGAACAAGAGCCGGGGTTCTTCGAGGCCGACACCGTCGCCCACTGCGGCCCCACCCTGAAAGGAGAGTTCGCCCGCAGCGTGAACCTCGCCGACGTGCACACAGGGTGGGTGTTCACCATCGTGATCCGCAACAACGCCCGCGTCCACATGCTCGCCGCCCTGGACGCGGCCCAACGCGCCATCCCCTACCCGATAGCGGGCCTGGGCTGCGACAACGGTTCTGAGTTCATCAACCACGAGGTGGTCGAGTGGGCCGCGCAAAGGGACTTGTACTTCACCCGCTCCCGGCCGTACAAGAAGAACGACCAGGCCACCGTGGAGTCGAAGAACAACCACCTGGTCCGCCGTTACGGCATGTACTGGCGTTACGACACCGCCCAAGAACGCGAGGTGTTGAACCGGCTGTGGGTCCTGGTCGACAACCGGCTGAACTACTTCACGCCGACCAAGAAACCGATCGGCTGGTCCACTAACGCCCAGGGGAAACGCAAACGGCTCTACGACGCGCCGGCCACCCCGATGGAGCGCCTGATCGCCTCGGAGACGGTCTCACCCACCCAGGAAGCCGAACTGGAAGCCAAACGCGACTCGCTGGACGTGATTGGAACTGGCCCGCCAGATCGACCTGACCCAACGCCAGCTGATCAAACTGGCTGCCGCCAAAACCCGCCGCCTGGAGGAACAAACCAAACCCAAACCGCCCGACCCGAAAGGCATCCGACGTGGTGGTCCACACCCCGTGGCCAAGCCCCAGCGGGGCAGACGCAAAAGCAAGTGACGCCGCGGTCCAGACCCTCCGGTTACGCGGGCACTTGACTCTGAGGCACCGATCAATTCTCGCGGGCACTTGACTCTGAGGCACCTCGATGCGTACCAAGACGCTCCGTTCGGGGCACCCCACGGCTTCAGACCGCCGCCGCTTGACGTTGCCAGGGTCAGGGCCAGGGCGAAGCGCGCCAAGGCGGACCTGGGACTGTCGATTCAAGATCTGGTGATGGGAAGCGGATTGTCCCGGACGGCCGTTCTTGACCTGTTGAACGGCAGAGGGCGCATCAGCAATGGGCGCATCGACTCGTGGTGGGCTCTCGCGTGGGCTCTCGGCCTCACCTTTGGCGACCTCATGGGTGCCGCCGACGATGGCGACCACCAGTCTGAGTAGCGCGTACTGGCCGGCCCGGTTGGCGACAGCTACCGACCTCGTGGCACCGGGTCGGCCGGAAGAACTCGGCTTGTGCGATTACCTAAAGACGCCGTACCGGCGTAGTCTTTACGTCTAGGGATAGAAGGGAGAGCATTGTGACTGAGACCACGCTGGTCAACTTCCGGATGGAGGCCGCCCTCAAACGGGAGATGGAGCAGACTTGCCGCGAACTCGGCATGAACCTGACCACGGCGTTCACCATCTTCGCTCGGAAGGTGGCACGCGAGCGCCGCATCCCGTTCGATGTGTCAGTGGACCCGTTCTACGGCGAAGCCAACCTGAGCCGCCTGCGGCAGATCCGCGCCGACGCCGAAGCGGGCCGCCGCATGGCCGCCCACGACCTCATCGAGGACTGATGCTGAAGTCCTGGCACGAGTCCGCGTGGGACGACTACCTCTACTGGCAGGCCCAGGACAAGAAGACGCTGCGGAAGATTAATTCGCTGATAAAAGGGGTAGAGCGCAACGGGTACGCCACGGAGGGTTCGCCGGAGCAGTTGACTGGCGACCTGTCCGGGTGGTGGAGCCTGCGGATCGACGGCACCAACCGGCTCGTGTTCGCCATCGACGGCGACGTGCTGGAGATCTACCAGTGCCGAGGCCACTACGCCGACTGACCGACTGACTCGAAACTACGGCGTATCCGCAAGTTAGTGACCTGTCGGCCAAGTTTCGCCCACTGCGGCGCGTGCCCAGCGCCCCGGATCGCTGACCGGAAACTGACCGGTTTCAGCGCCAAACGTAGGCAGACAACACAAACTGACGAACGGCATCGGCGGCGTGTTCACGCAGGTCAGTGCGCAACAACGCAAGTGACCGGATACCTGTTGAGAAGCCACCGCCCCTAATGAATAGGTCTGGGGTTCGATTCCCCAAGGCGGCCCCATCAAGAGGTTCTGGCCAGGCCATAACGCCGGTCGGAGGCTTCGGTTTGCCTGGCGAAAACGGCCCACGGGGCCCTCTAAGGGGCGTATTGACACGCGGTGTGGCGTGACCCTAGCCGAGAAGCGCTGCAAGCATCGGGGCGGGCACCGCCCATGTCGGGTGGTCGAGGTCGAGGATGGATTTCGTGGCGACGACACCGGTCCCGAACCGCCCCTCGATAACGCGGGATTCGCTCCTCCACAGGTTCGAGACCCACTTGGACTCGATCGGTGTGGTGAGTGCCGCACCGGAGGAGGTGGGGACGCGGACCGGGCCGAAATCGACCTCTTTGCCGGCCTCGGTACGCAAGTAGCCAATCGTGTCCTCGCTGGCCCAACGACCCTCGTCGCGTTGATCGATGGCTTTAGCGAGCGCGACGGCAAGCGCCATTTCCGTCAACACGGTGAAATCCGGGGTTTCAAGCCCCGGACTGAGGTGGGCCGGAAGCCAGGCAAGATGCGGGTCGGCCAGGTACAGCTTGTCCTGAGAGCCAGGGACCGCTCGGCCGTCATCGCGGCGGTGCCGGCAGCGGAGCAGCGCGTGGGAATTGACCAGGCGTGTGAGGCGCCGATCAAAGACGTCCCTGCTTGGATAGCCGAGTTCTTCAGCGGCGCTTCGCAGGTTGATGGGGCTAGCCATCCGGCGCACGAGTCCAGCCAACAATGCAGGGACCGATTCCGCCGGCGCGTCGGGGTCGACATCGGCCCGCAACCAGGAGGCCAAATCACGCGAATACGCGATGCTAACCGCGCCAGTTCGCTGGTATTCGGCGATGGCGCGCGGAAACCCTCCGCAAGTCAGGAAGTCCTGCCAGGCCAAGTCGTATTCGTCGATGGTGAACTCGAGCCCGCGCAGTGCCTCGGCCACGCCAGGGTCCTGCAGGTCAGACGGCTCCGCCAGCGGTGGCAGCGGAAGCCCCGGATGCGCGGCAGCCAGGTAATCCCGGAAGCCTGTTGGCATCAGTTGGCGAATACGGCGCCCAAGGCTGGCCCCGGCTCGCCCGGCCAGGAGGTTCCCGTGAATGTCCTCGGCGCTTGTCCATCGGCTGCCTGTCGCCACGACAGTATCGTCGCCGAAAGCGGTGTCATCGCGGGCAGCTTTGAGCACCGAGGTCCAGCGCGGCACGGATGAGATCTCATCAAGAAGCCAAACACGGGGCCGTAGTGAAAGGGCGTCGACCGATCTGGTCAGCGCGCGGCCCAGAGTGATCACCCGGCGTAGCTCGCTGGCTGTCATTCCCTCGCAGGAGACATGGATGACCTGCCGTGGGTCTACCTCGCGATGGGAGCACAGCGCGGCCGCGGCGTCAAGCAGCGCGACGGTCTTGCCGACTCTCCGTGGCCCGGTTAAGACCACTAGGCGCCCGTCTGGAGGTCCCGACGCGACATCGTCCAGGACGGACGCGCGATAGCCGAGGTCGTAACTCGCGCGATCGCGCAGTGTGCGGTTTGTCCTTGTCCAAGCGGTCGGGTCAGCCCCGGTCGCGGCGCTCGCTCACCATGGGTTCGCGCTGGCCAGAACCCGGCGTAACTCATCATCGCGTGCCATTCCCTCAGTCTAGCTTGCACCTGACAGAAGGGGGGAGGTTCAGGCGGTGTCGACCTGACAGAAGGGGGGGAGATCGGTTGACACGCGGAGTCCGCCCAACTCTCGCATCGTCTTGTCTGGCACCCTCGCGGACGATGCCGACCAATCGGCCCATAACGCAAAGCGCCAACGCGCGGCGTCAGGCCGGCAGCCGATGCCAAGCGACAGGATAACCGTCGAAAGACGCCTACCGCCAATGAATAGGTCTGGGGGTTCGAATCCCCAAGGCGGCTCAAGTGCGCAGGTCACGGGCGTTGGGGCGCGTCTTGGGGCTCGGGGTGACCGGAAACTGACCGCTTTGGAGAGTGCGGCACCGAGAGCCTTCCGGATACTGAGTCCCGGATCGAGGCCTGGAAAGCGACGGGACCGGCCCCGGGTTGGTCTTTGGCGTAGACTCGGGGGTATGACTCCCAAGACCGCGACGCTGATCCGAGACGGGCTGGCGCTGAGCCTTGATGAGCGCGCTGTCGTCGCCAACACCCTCCTCGAAAGCCTCCACTCGGGCGAGGTGGACGAGGCGTGGCGCACGGAGGCCGCCCGGCGTCTAGGAGAGGTGCGCGCCGGAAGCGTGGACCTGCTTGATGCCGATGAGCATTACGCTCGCCTCCGCGCGGAGTTCACCGCAGACACCGAATGAGCGGCTACAGGCACCGCGAACACCCAGAAGCTGCAGCCGAGCTTGACGAAGCGGTGCGCTGGTACGAGTCCCAGGAGCCTGGCATAGGACTAGCTCTGGTCGCTCGAGCCGAACGAGCTAGGCAGGACATCGCCGATTGGCCGCAGGCCGGCCCGGCGTTCGACGGCGATAGAAGAGATGAAATTCGCAGCCGGGCCGTCCGCGGCTATCCGTATCGCATCGTCTACGCCATCGAGGCGGACGAGATCGTTATTCTCGCCTACGCCCATGAGAGGCGCCGGCCTGGTTACTGGCTGGCTCGGCTGAGCCACTGAGCGGGGAAGCGGATAATCGGGGTGGGGCCACGCGCTCCCCGCCCAGCCGGCGACGGCTCATCGTTTACTCATCTAAATCAGCGCAAGCCATTCAGACGCAACCGCTACTGTCGGCAACCTTGTTCTTACTCTGGCCAGTAGCAACGCACACCGGCGAAGGTCATCGAAAACTGCTAAAAAGCCCGCAACGCTAATGAATAGGTCAAGGGTTCGACTCCCTTAGGCGGCTCGTTTGCTCGGGTCAGAACCGTCCCTTGTCTGGCGTCCCACCCTGATCGGTCATTTCTGACGTCTGTGGGGTGCGCACGTCAAGGCCGCCGATGTGCCGGAAGTCATCTGGGTTGACCGTATACAGCGGGAGGCCGAGCGCCAGTGCGGTGGCGCCGATCAGGGCGTCATAGGAGCGGGCCGCGATTTTCCTATCTTGGGACCGCAAGTCGGCCGCAACCTGACCGCAGGCGCGGGAACACGCATCGTCCAGAGGGTGAATGCCCGCAATTCGCCTGATTGCGTCGAGTCTGTCCTGACGCTGAGTCTTTTCGCCTCGGTGGGAGCCGTGGCCACACCCGCCATTTCGCGCAGGTCGGCGCTGGCATGATCAACCGGAACAGTTGTCATGATGCCATTGTCCCGCACGCCCGGATGGGGTGCCAGGACAGCGCGAATAGCCAGCCCATCGCAGGGATCTCAGCCCAGCTCCCGCGGCTGATCTGGCGGAAGGTGCGGTGGTTTCTCTTGGAACCACACGAGCCAGGGCGCGACGTCTCCCGCTGCGCTTTGGGGAACGGCGACCTGATCGGCGCCGACGGGCACTACTCCCGGCCAGGCGAGGGACACGCCCCAGAGCCTACGCGAGGCGCCGCCCAGAACGACGTGGACGTTGCTTGTGGTTGGGGGAAGTTGTCCGCGCCCAGGTGTCCGCCGCCGATGCCGTTCAAGCTCGCCTCAGGGCCCCAGTCAACCCAGTCCTCTGCTCCGCGCCGCAGCGGGAAGACGACCCGGGCAGGCTGCGGGCGACTCCTTACCGGCGTAGCATGTAAGGCAAGTCGCGGCAGAAAGGCGGAACTGTGAGTAAGGCAATCTTGACGTCGAAGGGGCAGATCACCATCCCGGCTGAGGTGCGCCAGGCCTTGCGCCTGGCTAAGGGCGACAGGGTGGAGTTCACGCGGGCCGGGGACGGCTTCCTGATGAGATCCTCGGGGCGCTCTGTGGACCGGCTGGCAGGATTCTTCGGCCCGCAGCCTGGCCCGGCTGTGTCGATAGAGCAGATGAACAAGGACATCGCCACGGAGGCGTCGCGGTGATCGGGCTTGACACCAACGTGCTGGTCCGCTTCATCATGGAGGACGACCCGGCCCAAACGGCGTGGGCCAGACAGGTGATCAACCAGCTGACTCCGGCGAGTCCCGCCTATGTCAGCACGGTCACCCTCGTGGAGTTGTGGTGGGTCCTGGGTCGGAGTTACGGCCGCAGCCATGATGAGCGCTGCTCGCTGTTTGGCGTGATCGCCGATTCGGACGAGTTGGTGATAGGCGACGCGAACTCGGTGGGGTTGGCGTTGGAAGCGGCCCGGAAGGGCGCCGACTTCGCCGACGCGCTGATCTGTGCTCTGGGGCGCAAGGCGGGGTGCAAGCAGATTCTGACCTTCGACGCTGCCGCGGCCCTCCGGGCGGGCATGACGCTGGTGGACGGCCAGGCGCCATGAGGGCGGTCCCGAGAAGCGTCGCCGCGGTGACCGACGGAGCCGACCGACTCTCCGGCACGGCCGCAAGGTCTATCCGCCCCACGGAAACGCCGCGGGACGACCCGCCGGGGACTGAGCCCAAGGCGTTGGCGTGGGCCGAGGCTACCTGTACTTCTATCTGGGCGTGGGAGCGCTGTGTTGGTTAGGATCAGGCTTCGGCTCAGCAGCCAAACGACCGGCCGGGCGCGGCGTCCGCGAATTCTCCAGCGTCTTCGTAGCCTCCGTCCCACAGAACAAACCCGGGCTTGATGTCCCCAAGAACACCCACAACGCTGCCCTCACGACCGTCGCCTTCAACCCACCAGACAACGACTTCCCGTGACAGGTCGATCCCATCACCTGTGAAGCTTGCGTCAGCTTCCGGGACCGGTCCAAAGAGGGCAACTGACTGAAGGCCGGACTCAGCTTTGGATTCCACTGACCAAACCGTCGGCTGATCCTCGAATGCCACATCCGGTTCAGACAGGTATTTCACCACAACTTGACTGAACACCACATCACAATTGGGCACAGTCTCCAACCGGTATTCGTCGCCGTTAATCGCTATGTAGCCGCGCGAGTAGGGCGTACAGCTAGACAGGAGAAGCATGCACCCTAAACCGACAGCCCCAGCCATCGCGACGCGTGACCCAGGCCCTCGGCCGCGAAATAGCTGAGAGCGCATTTCAATCACTTCGCGATCCATCGCGTGCCGTGTGCGGATTCATGAGCCAAGAGATTCCTGTCGGCGGAGGGTCTCGTACAGATCACACCGTACCATCCTCTAGCCGGCACGTCTGGGAGACGACGAGACTCATGGTTATGGCCCGCGTGGCGGGGGCCTGTGCCTCACGGTTTTTTGCCCGCGTAGCGAACCCCTCTCCACAGCCGTGGCGAGGGCCGCCACGGTGGGCGGATGGGAAGCGACCTGTCGATGCGGTCAAGGGCCGAGATCACCAAGAAATACGCCGTCGCCTACGCCAAGGCGCCGAGGAAACTGAAGTCGCAGATCCTTGACCAGGTGTCCGACGTGACCGGCTGGTCGAGGGACAACGCGCGGCGCCGGTTGAACGCCAAAGCCTCCGGCCCGGCCGCCCGGAAACGCAAACCCGGCCCCAGGCCGGGCAGTAGCCGCTACTCATACGACTCGCTGAAGGTCCTGCAGAAAGTGTGGGCGGTCTCCGGCGGCCAGTGCGGCAAACACCTCGCCGTGGCGATGCCCGTCTTGCTGGACAACCTTCAAGCCCACGGACACCTGAAACTGGGAGAGGGCCGGTACAGTCCCGAGGTCCGCGCCGAGCTGCTGGCCATGTCGCCAGCCACCATCGACCGGCGCCTCGCGCCGACCAAAGCCCGCGACCCGTTGCGCGGCAAATCCACGACCAGGCCGGGCACGATGCTGCGGAACTCGATCACGGTCCGCAAAGCCGGCGACGAGGTCGAGCAAGAGCCGGGGTTCTTCGAGGCCGACACGGTCGCCCACTGCGGGCCGACGTTGAAAGGCGAGTTCGCCCGGTCTGTGAACCTCACCGACGTGCATACCGGGTGGGTGTTCACCATCGCGATCCGCAACAACGCCCGCGTCCACATGCTCGCCGCCCTGGACGCGGCCCAACGCGCCATCCCCTACCCGATAGCTGGGTTGAGCTGCGACTATGCCGCGGAAAACCCTATGCCGGCGAAGGGCGCGTCGCCGCTGGCCAGGGCCGTGTTGGCGGCGGGTTCCGCGGCATAGGGTTTTCGGGTTCACAGGCTGTAGAGGG
>JAIRXP010000099.1 GCA_031268215.1 Bifidobacteriaceae bacterium
GTCAACACAGGCGGAGGGTGTCGGACAACACCCTCCTGGGAGCCTGTCAGACAACAGGCCCCCAGGCGCTCCAACAGTGTTTGTTTGCTGCGTTTCCGCTGGCGAGAGCCCTGCTCCCACCGCGTCAACACAGGCGGAGGGTGTTGGACAACACCCTCCTAGGGGCGGATGGAACCGGGCAATGACGAACGTTGGCGAAGCGACCTGCCCACGCACGCCTAAACCCTGGCCAATCCCCTGGACCAGAGTTGTCTTACCAGCCCCCAACTCGCCCGCCAGAATGATCAAATCACCGGCCCGCAACAGCCCGGCCAAGCGTGTGCCGAAGTCCCTGGTGTCCTGCGCGCTGGGCAGTTCAATTGACATACACGCGCTCCAGATGGGCGGGCAAACGGGTCGTGATCTCATAAGAAATGGTGCCCGCCGCCTGGGCCCAATCCTGGGCGGTCGGCGCTCCATCATCACCCGACCCAAAGACAACCACCCGGTCGCCAACGCGGTCAGCCGCGTCCGGCCCCAGGTCCAACACAAACTGGTCCATGCAAACCCGGCCCGCGATCCGCAGATTCCGGGCCCCAACCCGAACCGGCCCGGCGTTGGAGGCGGACCGGGGCACGCCATCGGCGTATCCCAACGGCACCAGTCCCGTGACAGTCTGGGCCTTGGTGATGTAGGCGTGCCCATAGGACAAGCCTTGGCCCGCCGGCACGGTCTTAACCAAAGACAAGAACGATTCGAACGTCATCGCCGGACGCAAACCCAATTCAGCCGACCCGGCCACCTCCGGGATTGGGCTCAGGCCGTAGAGGGCAAGTCCTGGCCGAACCAGATCATAGCTAACTGGGAGCCCCGTCAGAAGCGCCGCTGAATTCGCCAGGTGGCGCACCTCAAACCGGGCCCCCAGCCCTTCGGCCAGGGCCAGGCCATCCGCGAAAGCGCTGGCCTGCGCCGCGATCGTCGGATGGCCAGGCTGGTCAGCGTAGGCGAAGTGGCTCCAGACGCCGGTAGTAGCCACTACACCCTCTCCAGCCAACGTCAGCGCCCGGCGGACCAGCTTCTCCCAGCGATCACGAGGGGCGCCCGCCCGCCCCAGGCCACTGTCCAGTTTCAAGTGCACCTTGGCCGTCAGGCCCAAGGCCCGCGCGGCCTGAGCTATCGAATCCAACGCGGCCACATCTGACGCTCCCAGCTCGATGCCCTGACGGATCGCTTCACCAAAATCCGCGTCCGGTGGATAGATCCAGGCCAGGACGCGCGCCCCAGCCCGGTCCCGGCCCAGTTCATGGGTGACAGCCAGCGCCTCCGCCAGTTGAGCCATCCCCAGATAACTAGCTCCCGCCGCTATGGCCTCCCGCGCCACCGGCACCGCGCCATGACCGTAGCCATTGGCTTTGACCACCGCCATCAGCCCGGCTCCATTGGCTGCTTGGAGCAGCCGCCCAGCATTGGAGCGGATGGCTCCAAGGTCAATGGTCAACCGGGACCGGTTCATGGGCTTCCTCCCCGCCGTTAGCTGGGCCAGCTACCGGCGCAGCAAGTCCGCGATGGTGTCCGGCAGCGCGCCAATCACGTCAAGAGCGGCGATCGGCTTGCCAATCGAACCGCGCCCCGGGTCAGCCCCACAAGCGTTGACGGCGGCCCGCCCATGGACCATTGCCCCGAGGGCCGCCAACTGGGCGGGAAGCTCCGGAACTATCGCCACCGAGTCACCGTGCCCTGCGATCAGCGCTCCGATCACACCGGTCAATACGTCGCCGGTACCTGCGGTGGCCAGCCACGGCGTGCCATCATCCTCCACATAGAGCGAGCCGTCCTGGCCCACCACCACCGTGGCCGGACCCTTGAGCAGTATGGTTCCGCCGACCAACTCCGCCGCTAGTTTGGCGTAATGCACCGGTTGACGTTCAACCTGTGAGCGTTCAGTTTCCACGCCCCGGTCAGTAAGCAAAGTGGCCATTTCGCCAGCGTGGGGAGTCAAAATGATCCACGGATCGAGCCGCTGTGAGGGCTCCGGCAGGAGCTGAAAACCGCCAGCGTCCAGAACCGAGGGGACCCGTTCCGCTTTGGCCCATTTAAGTGCTCTACCGATCCGCGAGATCTGGTCATCGGCGCCTGGAGCCACACCAGGCCCCAGTGCCCAAGCGTCTACCCGGCCGCCGCCAGGCACTACTTCCGGCCGCCGCGACAAGACCCGTTCAACCGCCCGGTCAGGTCCCAAGTAGCGGACCATGCCCACACCCGTCGCCACCGCCGCGGCGGTCGTCAGGACCGCCGCGCCCGGATAGGTCTCCGAACCGGCCACCACCCCCAGCACTCCTCGGGTGTACTTGTGATCGGTCCGCCGCGGCACCGGCCACAGCTCAAGCGCGTCGCCAGCTTCGATCCGCCGGGCGGTCGGCTCGCCGGTCTCCCGCAGTTGCGGGGTCAAACCCAACTCGATCATTTCGATCCGGCCAAACAGCCCCGAGGCCGGCGGCAGCAATGCGGCCGGCTTGTAAGCACCAAAGGTGACCGTGATGTCCGCTGGCAGCACTTGGCCGCCAACTGACCCGTCGTCCACGCCAATTCCGCTGGGCAGGTCAATCGCCACCACCACTGGCCGCGTCTGGCGGCGGTAGCGCAAAGGCGCGTCCAGACCGGCCTCAACGATCAAAGTGGTGACCAACGCGGCCGAATGACCAGACAACGGGCCGCGGGAACCAATCCCCAGCAGCGCGTCAACAATCACGTCGCTCCGGCTGGCCAATTCAGCCACTTCTTCGATTGGCGCGTAGGCGCCAGGACCAGATTCGGCTATGGTCCGCAGCCGGCCACCGGCCGCCTCAAGAGCCGCCCGGCCACCCGGATGAATCCGGGAGCCCACGGCTACCGCAGTAACGGCCACTCCCCGACCAGCCAGCCTAGCGCCAGCGAACAGGGCGTCTCCGCCGTTGTTGCCGGTGCCGACTAACAGCACCACCGAACCGCCCGCGGCCTTGCCGCGGCGCCGGCGCAATTCGCGGACAATTACGTTGCTGGCCGCCTGAGCCGCCCTGGCCATGAGGTCTCCCTCAGGAAGCTTGGCCATGACGGCCCGCTCAGCGGAATCAACTTGGGCGGCGGTATAACTAGCGATCATCGTCTCTAAGCTTATTCGCAAACAGGCTCGCCAGCACGGTCCCCGGCCGCTATTCGACCGTCACCGACTTGGCCAAATTGCGCGGCTGGTCAACATCCAGTCCCTTGGCGCTGGCCAAGGCGCAAGCGAATATCTGCAACGGCACCACCGCCACCAGCGGCGCGAGCAAGGTGGGCGCCTGGGGAACCCAGAAGATCTGTTCGGCGAATTCGCGGACCGCATTGTCACCCTCCTCCGCCACAACCAGCGTCCGGGCGCCGCGGGCCCGGACTTCCTGAATATTGGACAGCACCTTGTCATGCAGAATGTCGCGGCCCCGGGGGCTGGGAACCACCACGAACACCGGCTGGCCCTCATCAATCAGGGCTATGGGCCCGTGTTTGAGTTCGCCGGCGGCGAATCCCTCAGCGTGGATGTAGGCCAATTCTTTGAGCTTCAGGGCCCCCTCCATAGCGACCGGATAGCCCACGTGACGGCCCAAGAAAAGCACCGAAGTGGCGTCCTTCATCTGGACGGCGAGCTGGCGGATCACGTCCTCGCCTTCAATCACCTGGCGGATCCTGTCCGGCATCTTCTCCAATTCCGACAGGATGGCCCGGATCTCATCAGGGAACATGGTGCCGCGCAGTTGGCCCAAGTACAGGCCCAGCAAGTAGGTGGCTGTGATCTGAGCAAGGAAGGCCTTGGTCGAAGCTACCGCTACCTCTGGACCAGCGTGCGTGTACAAAGCGGCATCTGACTCCCGCGCGATGGTCGAACCCATGGTGTTGACCACAGCCACCACCTTTGCGCCCTGCTCGCGGGCATGGCGGATAGCCATGATCGTGTCCATTGTCTCGCCGGATTGTGAAATCGCCACAACCAGCGTCTTCGCCGTCACCACTGGATCGCGATAACGGAATTCATGCGCCAGTTCGACCTCCACCGGAATGCGGCACCAGTGTTCAATGGCGTACTTGGCGACATGCCCGGCGTAAGCGGCTGTCCCGCAAGCGATTACCACGATCTTGTCGACCGACCGCAGCAACGCTTCGTCCACCCGCAATTCGTCCAACTGCATCTGGCCGCTGGGAGTCATCCGACCTAGCAAAGTGTCACGGACGGCATCGGGCTGGTCATGGATCTCTTTATCCATGAAAGTCTCAAATCCGCCTTTGACCGCCGCCGAGGCGTCCCAATCGATTGTGAACCGGCGTGGCTCAATCGCGTTGCCGCCGAAGTCGGTGACCGCCACGGCGTCTGGGGTGATGGTCACGACTTGGTCCTGCCCCAATTCCAGAGCCTGGTCGGTGCAGGCGACGAACGCGGCGACATCGGACCCGAGGAAGTTCTCCCCCTCCCCCAGCCCAACCACCAGCGGCGAGGTCCGGCGCGCACCAACCACCAAGTGGGGGTTGTCCTGGGCCACCGCTAGCAGAGTGAAGGCCCCCTCCAGCCGCCGAGCCGTGGCCCGCATGGCGTCCGGCAAGTCACCAAGTTCCTGGTACGCCCGTGCCAATAAATGGGCCGCTACCTCGGTGTCAGTCTGGGACTGGAATTCGACCCCAGCTTCGACAAGTTCATCGCGCAAAGCCTGGTGATTCTCCAAAATCCCATTGTGTACCACCGCTACCGAACCATCCTGGCTCAGGTGTGGATGAGCGTTCTGGTCGGTGGGACCGCCATGAGTGGCCCAGCGAGTGTGGCCAATCGCCGCGCTGGCCGCCGGCAAGGGGCTCTCCGCCAGGGCCTCCTCAAGAGCAGACAATTTGCCCGCCCGCTTCACAAAACTCAGGCCCTCTTGATTCGCCACCACTATCCCCGCAGAGTCATAGCCCCTGTATTGCAGCCTGGCCAGCGCTTGGCGGGCCACCTCAAGAGGCCGGGAGGACGTCGCTTGGCCAACATAGCCAATGATTCCGCACATGCTGAATACGGTAACAGTGGGCTTAGTGTTCGCACCTGGGGCCCAGCGCGTACCGTGGCGCTGTCAGCGAACACCGCCGATGCCGTCAGCTCATCTCACGTAGACCAGGCCGGTTCCAACAGCCCGGCGGACCAGGATGCTAGCGGCGCGCCTGGCCGCTGGCGCGACCTCTAAACTAGAGGGCATGTCACACACCCGTAGTTTCTACGCGGATTTGTCCCCTGATACGGCTGTGGTGGCCGCCGGGCGGCCTGAATGGGAGCAGGGCGAACCGGTCAATCCCCCCGTTCTGCTCAGTTCGACTTTCATTTCGCGGGGCGTGCCCAGCGAGACCGAGCCGTCTTATTCGCGTTACGACAATCCTTCCAACCATCCCGCTGAACAGGTAATTGGCCTGCTGGAACACGGCCCTTGCGATGCCGTCCTGTTCGCCTCTGGAATGGCCGCGATAGACGCGGCCTTGTCCCTGATTCCTCCGGGCGCGCGCGTGGTCATGCCATCGCACGCTTACAACGGCACCCTGGCTCTGGCCCGCGAACTCGCCGCGGAAGGTCGGTTCCGCCTTTCGGCGCTGCCGATAGACCAAACCCAGGATGTGATCGCCGCCCTGGCGGGCTCCGATGGCTGCGCACCGGCGGCGATGCTCTGGATCGAGACACCGACCAATCCCCTGCTGGAGATCGCCGATGGCGCCGCTTTGGTAGCCGCCGCCCATGAAGTTGGCGCCGTGGTAGCGGTGGACAACACAATCGCCACTCCGTTTGGCCAGCGGCCTCTTGATTGGGGCGCGGACGTAGTAGTTCATTCCGCTTCAAAGGCCCTAGGGGGCCACAGCGATCTGATTCTGGGTGCGGTGGTGGCCATGTCGCCAGATGATGACCTGGCGCTGCGCGATTTCCGCAGGGTCCACGGTTCTACTCCCTCCGCTTTTGACGGATTCTTGCTTCTGCGCGGGCTCCGGACGCTGGCTCTGCGCAACGAACGGTCCAATGCTTCAGCCGCGACTTTGGCGCGACGCCTGGAGGCCCATCCGGCAGTAGAAAAGGTCATTCATCCCTCGTTGGCTTCCCACCCAGGCAACACAATCGCCAAGGCCCAGATGACTGGTTTTGGCTCCGTCATTTCGATTGAGCTGGTGGGCGGGGCCAAAGCGGCTGATTCCTTGGCCGCGCAAACTAGATCTTGGGCTCCGGCCACGTCCCTGGGCGGAGTTGAATCGATGCTGGAGCGCCGGCGGCGCTGGCCCGGCGAGTTCACCGATGTGCCAGAAAGCCTAGTCCGGCTGTCGGTCGGAATTGAGAATGTGGACGATCTTTGGGAGGACCTTTCCCAAGCGCTGAGCCGCATCTAACTCCTTTGGAATGTGCGGCCAGAGCGCGGTCTAGAGCGGAGGCACCGGGGCGTCCACCGGCCAAGGTAGGTAACGCGAACCTTCAGACCGGAACGGCCGGGACAGCAATTCCCGACCCATTTGGATGGCATCTTGACCATGATGGATGACCGCGACTACGCCATCGGTAATCGGTACCTCAACGTTCACCGAACGCGCCAACGACTGGACCGCCAGACAAGTCTGGACGGCCTCCGCTGTGCCCTTAGTGGCGGCAATCGCCTCCGGCACCGTCATACCTTCGCCAATGCGGTGTCCCACCTGATGATTGCGCGAAAGCGAGGACAGGCAGGTCGCCGCGAGGTCACCAAAGCCGGCCATGCCAGCGAAGGTCTCGAGGTCCGCCCCCAACGCCAGACCGACTCTGGTCATTTCCGCCAGGCCACGAGTCATGAGCGTGGAGCATGTGTTCAAGCCAAAGCCCATGCCCTTGGCGGCGCCCACCGCGAACGCCACAATGTTCTTCATCGCCCCGCATATCTCCACACCGGCCACGTCCGGGTTGGTGTAGGGCCTAAGGTACGGTGTGGCCATGGCCCCAGCCAAACGCCGCGCGACTGATTCGTCCACGCAGGCCACAACCGTGGCGGAAGGCTGGCGCTGAATCAACTCCCCGGCCAGATTCGGACCAGATATGGCCGCCACCCGCTCCGGTGGCAGACCGGCCGAATCAGCCAACACCTGCGACATGCGCCGCCCGGTGCCCAACTCGACCCCCTTCATCAGGGATCCGACCACCGCGCCCGGTGGGATTCGGGAACTCAGACCGGCCACTGTGGGCGCGGCCTGTTGCGCTCCCACCGCGACGGCCACGAACTCCGCCTCATCAAGAGCCCAAGCCGGATCGGTAGAGGCAGCCATAGGCGGCAATTCGAGGCCCGGATAATTGCGCGGGCTGGCACCTCGGCCAAGGTCTGCCGCCAGCCCCGGATCCCGGGTTAGCACCCGGACCGTAGACCCGGCATCGGAACAAATCTGGGCGAAGGCCGTTCCCCACGCCCCGGCTCCAATCACGGCGATGCGGTTCACTTGCGGTCCCTTGAGGCGAACTGGTCGTATGGTTCATCCGGCGGGGTTTCGCCCCGCATCTCGCCGACCATGTCGGTAAGGGTCCGCATGACTCTTTCGGTGCCGACGCGGACCGCCTCATTGCGGTCCTCCCATTCAGCCAGATCGCTCAAGTCAATGGCCGGCCCGGCGGCGACCTTGACCTTGGTGCGGGGAAAAACATGGGGAAACTTGTGACCCCGCGGCAAGAGGCGCTGCGCGCCCCACTGAGCCACGGGGACCAGCGGCGCCCCGGTATCCAGGGCCAGTTTAACGGCCCCCGGCCTGCCCCGCATTGGCCACAACCTCGGATCGCGGGTAACCGTTCCTTCGGGATAGATCAAGACCAGACCGCCTTCCGCCAGGGCCTGCTCTGCTCCTTCAAGAGCCCGCCCGGCGCTGGCCGTGCCCCGTTTGACAGGGATCATCTTCATGCCCCGCATGGCCGCGCCAACCAGCGGCCGGTCGAACAGCGATTGTTTGGCCAACGCCTGCGGCGGCCGCGCCCACCAAACCAGGAAATGCACCAACGACAAGAAATCTAACGACGAAATGTGGTTCGCCACCACAATGAAGCCTTCTTCTTGCGGCAGGTTCTGGCGCCCAGTCCAAGTCCTCTTGGTCAGGGCATAAGACAGCGGGGCCAACATGGGGATGGTTACCTTGTAGCCGATGGGCACCGGTGCTCTGGACATTCCCCCAAGCCTAACCGGGCCGCCGCAGCTAAGGCCGGGCCCGGCCCGGCCTTGTCCCAATCGCCCAAATCCGGCCCGCTCCGCTTGTGGCCCCGGCGCTTCGCGCTGCGGGGACCAGCCGTCACGCTCCCAAGGCCCGCACCGAACAGGGCGCGGTCAATGGCGCCAGTAGCGAGCGCCTAAGGCGTCGAGTTTGTCGGTGAAGCTCTCATAGCCACGATCAATCAGGCTGATGCCGCTGACCGAGCTGCGGCCTTCGGCTGCCAAGGCAGCGATCAGGTGAGAGAAACCGCCCCGCAAGTCCGGCACTTCGATGTCCGCGGCATGCAGCGGAGTTGGGCCAGAAATGACCGCCGAATGCTCATAGTTGCGCTGACCGAAGCGGCACAGTCGTTGGCCCCCCAAGCACTCGCGGTAGAGCTGGATGTGGGCGCCCATCCGGCGCAGCGCGTTGGTGAACCCGAAGCGCTTCTCATAGACCGTTTCGTGGATGATAGAAATGCCGCTGGCCTGGGTCAATGCGACAACGAATGGCTGCTGCCAGTCAGTCATGAAACCTGGGTGAACGGCCGTTTCAACGGCGATTGAGGACAAATCCCCGCCGGCGTGCCAAAAGCGGATGCCGTCATCAGTGACATCGAACCGTCCGCCAACTTTGCGGAAGTAGTTCAGGTAGGTGGTGAGGTCAAGCTGGCGAGCGCCCAGCACCGTGATGTCTCCGCCTGTGGCCAGGGCCGCGCCGGCCCAGGAAGCGGCCTCGATCCGATCCGGCAGCGAGTAATGGTGGTAGCCGTGCAGCGAGTCAACGCCTTCTATGCGGTAGGTGCGGTCCGTCTCCAGGGTGATGATGGCACCCATTTGCTGAAGAACGGCCACCAGGTCCAGGATTTCCGGTTCCACGGCGGCGCCCCGCAATTCGGTGATGCCCTCCGCCAGCACCGCCGTCAGCAGTAGCTGTTCCGTGGCGCCAACGGACGGGAACTCCAGCTCCATTTGCATGCCTTGGAGCCTCTTGGGCGCCACCAACCGCAGGCCGTCTGGCTCCTTGCTGACCTCCGCGCCAAACCGGCGCAAAGCCTCCATATGGAAGTCAATTGGGCGGCCACCAATATTGCAACCACCCAAGTCGGGGATGAAGGCCTCACCCAGCCGGTGCAGCAGCGGGCCGCACAGAAGGATCGGGATGCGGGAGGCCCCAGCATGGGTGATGATGTCCGCGCTCTTGGCCACACCCGCACCAGTCGGGTTCATGGTGACCGTGCCGGCCACCGGATCATGCTCAACGCCGACGCCATGAGCCCGCAGCAGGCCTAAGACAATCTCAACATCACGGATGGTTGGCACGTTGCGCAGAACCGAGATTCCTTCGCCTAGTAGGGACGCCACCATCGCCTTTGACACGAAGTTCTTAGCTCCGCGAACCCTGATTTCGCCGGCGAGCGGGCGTCCGCCCTCTATTTCCAGCACGCCATTCATTGAACTCAGCCTACGCGGGCCGCGCGGGTGCCACCACGGCCCCCGGCAAGTGCTTGGCCGGCAAGGTGCGCGGCCGCCAGGATTCGCGCCGAGATTCGAAGGCAGCGATCTCTTCTTCATGCTGAAGAGTCAGCCCAATGTCATCCAATCCCTCCATCAGTCGCCAGCGCGTATAAGAGTCGATTTCGAAAGGAGCGACCAGATCACCGCAACGCACTTGGGTCTGGCTCAGGTCAACCGTCAGTTCCAGGCCCGGCTCGTTTTCCAGGAGTTTCCAGAGCTGTTCAATCACATCCTGTTCAACCCCGCCGGCCAGCAGGCCTTGTTTGCCCGCGTTGCCCCGGAAGATGTCCGCGAAGCGGGCAGACAGGACGGCTTTGAAGCCGTAGTCCCGCAATGCCCACACGGCATGCTCCCGGCTGGAGCCGGTCCCAAAATCTGGCCCTGCCACCAGCACTGAACCAGCCGCGTAGGCGGGCCGGTTGAGCACGAATTCCGGATCACCGCGCCACGCCGAGAACAGCGCGTCCTCAAAGCCCGTCTTGGTGACCCGTTTGAGGTATACGGCGGGGATGATCTGGTCAGTGTCAACGTTGGACCGGCGTAATGGCACGCCAACCCCAGTATGAGTGGTGAATTTCTCCATGATCCGCGGCCCCCCTTTATAGGTCCAGTGGCGAACTGAGGGTGCCCCGGATGGCGGTCGCCGCCGCCACCAGCGGGCTGACCAGATGAGTCCGGCCACCCTTGCCTTGGCGGCCCTCGAAGTTCCGGTTAGATGTCGAGGCAGACCGCTCGCCGGGCGTTAGCTGATCCGGGTTCATACCCAGGCACATTGAGCAGCCCGCATTGCGCCACTCCGCGCCAAAGGCTTTGAAGACCTTGTCCAGGCCTTCTTCTTCTGCTTGGATCCGGACCCTGGCCGAACCAGGAACAACCAGCATTCGCACGCCGTTGGCCTTGGTCTGGCCGTTGATGATCGCGGCCGCCGCCCGCAGGTCCTCGATCCGGCCATTGGTGCAAGAACCCAGGAAAACCGTGTCGACTTTGACCTCTTTGAGTGGCGTGCCCGGCTCCAGCCCCATGTACTCCAGGGCCTTGGCCACGGACACCCGGTCTTCGTCGGATGGGGCGTCATCTGGATCTGGCACGGCCGCACTGAGCGGCAGGCCCTGGCCCGGGTTAGTTCCCCAGGTTACGAACGGCTCCAAAGCGTCGGCGTCAATGGTGATCTCAACGTCGAAGGCGGCATCGGCGTCCGTCTTGAGAGTCCGCCAATAGGCGACCGCTTCTTCCCAATCGCGGCCCTCGGGAGCGTGCGGACGGCCTTTCAAATAGGCGAAAGTGGTCTCATCTGGGGCCACCATTCCGGCCCGCGCACCCGCTTCGATTGACATATTGCAAATCGTCATGCGGCCTTCCATCGACAGGTCCTCAATCGCCTGACCGCGGTATTCCAGCACGTAGCCCTGACCCCCACCGGTCCCAATCTGGGCTATCACGGCCAGGATCACATCCTTGGCCGTAACCGATTCGCGCAGGCGGCCAACCACATTGACGGCCATGGTCTTGAACGGCTTCAGCGGCAACGTCTGGGTGGCCAGGACGTGTTCGACTTCGCTGGTGCCAATCCCAAAGGCGAGCGCCCCGAAGGCACCATGGGTCGAGGTGTGCGAATCGCCGCAGACCACCGTCAACCCCGGCATGGTCAGTCCTAGCTGCGGTCCCACAACATGGACAATCCCTTGGTCGGCGTCGCCCAGGGAGTGCAGCCGGATACCGAACTCGCGGGCGTTGTTCCGCAGGGTGTCGATCTGCAGCCGGGAGGTTGGATCCGCGATCGGCAGGTCAATATCCAGCGTCGGGGTGTTGTGATCCTCAGTCGCGATGGCCAGCTCGGGCCGGCGTGGACGCCGCCCAGCCAGGCGCAGTCCCTCAAAGGCCTGCGGCGAGGTCACTTCGTGGACCATGTGTAGGTCGATGTACAACAGGTCCGGCGCGCCGTCTTCGCCCTGGCGGACGACGTGCGCGTTCCAGACCTTCTCCGCCAATGTTGTACCCATGGGCATCTGGCTCCTTGGTAGCCGTTGAAAGAACAAAAGAGTGAAAGGACTTGCGTCTCACAGTTTGGAATGCGAGTATCAAGACATGGGCAATAGTAGCGGAGTTGGAGTGTTGGACAAGGCCGCATCGGTGCTCAGCGCCTTGGAATCAGGGCCCTCCACGTTGGCCCAGTTAGTGAATACCACTGGCCTGGCCCGTCCAACCGTCCACCGTTTGGCGGTCGCGCTTGAGCACCACCGCCTGGTGGACCGGGACATGCAGGGACGGTTTGTGTTGGGCCGGCGTCTGAATGAGTTGGCCGCAGCCGCCGGTGAAGACATCTTGCTGGTCTCCGCTGGGCCCGTACTTGGTGCCCTGCGCGACCATTCTGGCGAATCGGCCCAGCTCTTCCGTCGCCAGGGCGACCAGCGGGTTTGCGTCGCGGCGGCGGAACGCCCAATGGGTTTGCGGGATTCCATTCCGGTCGGTGCGGTGCTATCCATGAAGGCCGGATCCGCCGCCCAGGTGCTCTTGGCCTGGGAAGAACCGGACCGCCTTCACCGCGGACTGGTTGACGCCAAGTTCAGCGCCACCATGCTGGCCGCTATTCGCCGTCACGGCTGGTCGCAGTCGGTCTCTGAACGCGAGCCGGGAGCGGCCTCGGTGTCCGCCCCGGTGCGCGGACCCAACGCCCGCGTAGTGGCCGCCGTCTCAGTATCTGGACCCGTGGAACGTATCACTCGCCAGCCGGGCCGCCTCCATGCCGCCGCCGTGGTGGCCGCCGCCAACCGGCTAACGGACATCCTCAAGCGGGCCGAAGAGCGCCGCGCCGCCCAGGCCCGCTAGGGTCCCTATTTCCGGTTCAGGACACCAGCAGTCCCAGCCCGGCCGCACCGATTGAGGCCAGCGCCATCACCAAGGCCTGTCCGATGCCGCTCAGCCGCTCCCAGCCCCGGCCCCGGTCCGCCTTTTCAGCCGCTTCCAGGCTGGCAGCGGAGAAGGTGGTGAAGCCCCCCAGCAAGCCCACGGCGACCATCACTCGCCAGGCTCCCCAGCCCGCGGTGCCAATGGGAACGCTAGAGCCGGCGGTCACCCCGCTGGAGGCGATGGTCCCTACCAGCCAGCCCAAGGCGAATGATCCGGTCAGGTTGACCAATAGTGTGGCGAGGCCGGTCGCTTTGGCGCCGGCCCAGTGCCCAATTAGCTGACCCAGGCCGTAACGGGCAATCGCGCCAACCGCCCCGCCCAGGGTCACACCCAGCCAGGTCATTGGGGCTCCGTCGCAGGCTGCGGTGGTTGGCCGGCCAGGCGCAGACCCGCCCAGGCCAGCGCGACGCCGCCCACCGCGGACGTCAAGGCGTAACCGCAAGCGACCCCCACCGCGCCACCCCACGCCAGTGCGACGACCTCGGCCGAGAAGGCCGAATAGGTCGTGAAGCCACCCAGCAAACCCGCGCCGGCCAGGGCCCGGACCGGGGCGACCAGGTCGGGACTACTCGCCGCCAGGCGGCGTCCGGTCCAGCCGTAAAGCAGGCCGATCATCAATGAACCGGCCAGGTTGACGGCCAGAGTTGCCCACGGCCAAGCGGGTGCTCCCGGGTAGATGATCACTTGGTTGACGGCGTAATGGGCGCCGGTTCCCAGACCACCGCCCAGCGCTACGAGCCACCAATTCATTTTCCCATTATCCAGCGCTTGTGGCCCGCGCCTTCCCCCCTACCCAAGCCGCTGCCCGGCCACCCGCGCCCGTCTCATCTGTCCGCATGGTGGACATCCGGGCCGGGCGGGACCGCCCCGGCCTGGCGCCGTCTAGGGTGCGGGCTTGGGGGAGGTGTAACCATGCGGACCTTGATCAATTCCGTCGATTCGATTGGCGCTGCTCTGGCGCAGGCCGTCCATTTTGATCACATTTACGCTGCGGACCGCATCGAAGAAGCGGTCCGAGCCGACCTCGACTCGGTCGTGGCGACCGCCGTGGCGCCGCTGGCGTGGGCAACCAACCAAGCGCCATCGCAGGACCTATACGCCATCCGGCGCCTCCAAGAGGTAATGGCGACCTGCCGCATTTCCCAGGTAACGCTGATCTCCTCCTGCGCGGTCTACCCCAAGCCGGTAGCCGTCAACGAATACGATCCGGTCAGCCCGGTGATGCTTGAACCTTACGCGCGGCACCGTTATGAGCTTGAACGCTGGTGTCAGGACCGCTGGGAAACCACGGTCATCCGGCTGCCGCATGTCTTTGGCGGCCCCTACCGGTCTGAAGTCCGCAATCCGGCCCGGGACCTGGCCAGACTGGCTGCACTCAACCCAGAAAGCACCAAACAGCATTACGACCTGACACGACTGGCGAGCGATCTCCGGGTCGTCAAACAGCTGGGACTGAAACTGGTCAACTTGGTCACTCCGCCGTTAACCAACCGCCGCGTCCTCGGTGACCTCTTGGGCGTGCCGCCCCTACCGGGCGCGGAACTGGTCCGCAAGGTCCTGCGGGATGTTCGCTCAGCGCATGCCGGAGCCTTTGGCGGAGCGGATGGCTATATCGAATCCGCGGATCAAGAACTGGACCGGATCGCCAGCTATGTTGGCAGCGAACAGCCGGTACCGGTGATGCCCGCTCCCGCCATGGAAGGCGGATAGCCGCCCCGCGAAGCCACAGAACACCGTTCAAAGCTTCAGACCATCATCCGGGTCAATATCGTAAAGACCAGCCTTCTCATCCGCCGCCTCCTTGGTCGCCCTTCGCAACACGACGACCAGGCGTCCCCCGCGGACCCCGATCAACCGGCGGCGTCCCATC